>NZ_JAJGUI010000001.1:0-235 GCF_020784875.1 Limosilactobacillus reuteri subsp. simiae
GCATCAATCGCAAAATCAAAACTCTAAAACGAACTTGTTATGGTTTTGCCAATCAAAAATTTTTCTTTTTAAGAATCGATTGTATTTTTTCGTAAAAAAAATACCCCCTACATTTTCGGGTATACACTTTCTGGTATGGATGGAGATTCCATGCCAGATTTTTTTGTATAAAAAAGAGACATTTGCTGTCCCCTCGTTATACAATCAATTCACCACAAAAATCATGAAAGAAGGT
>NZ_JAJGUI010000010.1:0-206 GCF_020784875.1 Limosilactobacillus reuteri subsp. simiae
TCACAAAGTTACAGGATCGTCTATCACCTACAATTATTGATTATTTTGAAAGTCGTTATTCAAAAGCCGAACGCGAATGCGTTCAATCAGTTGTAATTGATTTAAATGCTCAATATCAAAGCTTTATCTATCGCCTTTTCCCTAATGCCAACATTATTATTGATCGCTTCCATCTTGTGCAATTAGCTGGTCGCGCTTTGGACAAT
>NZ_JAJGUI010000101.1:0-10787 GCF_020784875.1 Limosilactobacillus reuteri subsp. simiae
AGTGCTTTATTTGTTTAAAATTTAAAATAAAAAAGCGAAAGATGGTTGGACCCCGTCTTCGTTAAGAAAGGACCATCTTTCATGAACAATTCTATCAGAACTATCTTAGGAATTAAAGATCCCTATCTCAAACTAGATGAAAAGAACTTTGATAATCCAATTGAAGATCAACCTAATCAAATCATTGTCCATCTTATCCAAACTTATCCTATGCATTGCCCACGATGTGGACATTTAATGTGTAAGAATGGCTATAAAACAGTTAATTGCTTGGGACCAGAACTTCACTTTAAACCAACAATCTGGTCGATTAAAAAGCAAAAATATATCTGTAAAGCTTCCTCTTCTTGTCCTGAAGTAATTACTAAATTAGCGGCTGTTAGAGATATTAATTATCATGATCATATCTCTTTGGCGATAAAACAACGAGCCATGATGCTTCTGACGAAAAATGAATCACAAAGTGATTTAGCCAAAGAACTAAATGTCTCGAACTGGACAATTAGACGAGTCATTACAAACCTTGATCAATTCTTCAAACCTAACTATCATTGGTTGCCTCGCCATATTGCTTTTGATGATTTTAAATCTGGTCGCTTTGCGCCCAGTGGAATGAGTATGATTCTAATGAACATTGAAAATAAACGGACACTTGACATTATCCTGTCACGAAAAAATAGTTATTTGCGGAACTACTTTCTTCGATATGACCGTTCAGCACGCCTAGCAGTTCAAACAGTAACAGTTGACTTATACACTCCATATCGTCACTTAATTCATGAACTCTTCCCTCACGCTATAATTATCGCTGATCATTTTCACATCGTTGCTCAAGCGTATCGTGCATTAAATAAAATCAGGATTCAAGTAATGAATCGTGCTGGTGCTGCCACTCATGAGTGGCGTGCACTTAAGCATTTTTGGAAATTACTCTTAACACCTGCTAATGAGCTTAAATATAATAATTATTGGTCAAGACGTAACTTTAGTTACGCTCAATTAACCGATGTTGAAGTTATTCACCGTCTCCTAAGTTTTGATAATGAGTTAAAAAAAGCTTATGAATACTATCAAGACTTAATTATGGCGATTGCTCATCGTAGGAAGGAAGAATTAAAAAACTTACTCGTAATTAAATGGACACACCTTCCGCAAGCACTACAGAAAGTTCAGCGTACCCTTCGTAGTCATAAACAAGAAATCTATAATAGTTTCAAATATGACACCTATACAAACGGTCCTGTTGAAGGAACCAATAATAAAATTAAAGTTATTAAACGAACTGCTTATGGCTTTCGTAATTTCTTTAATTTCCGGATTAGAATTCTTCTTGCATTACCAAATACCTATATCGCAATAAATTGGCGAAATAAACAAACAGCTCATGCCAAAGTCCAGGCACAAGCTGCTTAGTAAAATTATTTTATTTTCTCATCAGTACTTCTTGACAAAGAGCCATTAAAAAAGCCGCTTATCATGCATACGCATCATAAGCGACCGAAGATTATTTAGGCTTAGTTAAGAGCTTTCTTAGCTTCGTCAACGAGTGCCTTAAATGCATCTGCATCGTTAACAGCTAAATCAGCTAACATCTTACGGTTAATGTCAATGTTAGCAACCTTTAAGCCGTGCATTAACTTGCTGTAACTAATGTCGTTCATACGTGCAGCAGCGTTAATCCGCGCAATCCAAAGTTCACGGAACTTACGCTTGTTGACCTTACGATCACGGAAAGCGTAAGTGTAACTCTTCATTACTTGGTCTTTAGCAGTCTTGAAAAGACGGTGCTTTGAACCACGGTAACCCTTTGCTAACTTCATAATGCGCTTGCGACGTGCACGCGTAACAGTTCCACCTTTAACTCGCATGTTGAAATCCTCCTACGTATATTAAATAGTTATTTTTGTGAAGTTTACTTAAATGGTAATAACTTCTTGTAACGCTTTACGTTGGTCTTGTCCATCATGCTCAAACCACGTAATTGACGACGTTGCTTCTTAGTCTTACCGTGGAAACGGTGACTAGTGAATGAGTTTCCACTCTTGAATCCACCATTAGCTGTACGCTTGAAACGCTTGGCAGCAGCACGGTTACTCTTCATCTTTGGCATAACTAATTCCTACCTTCTTAAATTAATTCTTTGCTTTATCAGCAGCCGGAGCAAGAGTTAAGAAAATACTCCGCCCTTCCATCTTCGGACGTTGAACAACAGTAGCGATGTCTGAAGTTTCTTCAGCCATTCGTTCAATCATGTCACGACCGATATCCTTATGGGTAATAGCACGACCACGGAACCGTAATGAAATCCGTACCTTATCGCCCTTTTCAATGAACTTACGAACACGCTTTAACTTAACATTAAAGTCATTAGTATCAATTGATGGACTAAGGCGAATTTCCTTAACCGTTATCGTCTTTTGCTTCTTACGAGCTTCACGCTCTTTCTTTTGCATCTCGAAACGGTACTTCCCGTAATCCATAATGCGGGCAACAGCTGGGCGTGCCTTTGGTGCAACTAATACTAGGTCTAAGTTAGCTTCTTCAGCTAATTGTAGCGCTTCACGCTTAGACTTAATGCCCAATTGTTCACCATCTTGACCGATTAACCGCACTTCCCGTGCACGAATACCGTTATTGACAATCATATCTTGTGCTATGGCAACGCACCTCCAATTTTTTTAGCGAAAGATCAAGCAAAAAAGCGAGGTACAAAAGTACCCCGCTTCATAACAACGACCTTATCCTAGTGGTCGATTATCATTCATCTCGTCAGCCCGGCGATCGATATCACCTAGGCGAGAAGCGGGTGCTTCTGCTTTTTCTTTCAACGTTTACTAGCTTACTAAATTCAAAGTTTAATGTCAAGAACTTTATCCCTTATCACGCAAATTCTTTCCTTCCATTTCAATCTCACGTGATAAGTACTTGATTCTTTCCATAATGCGGGCCGCTTTGAGGGGCTCATTATCGCCTTGCGCATTGATAGCAAGGTGGTTATTTTGCAACTCATCCATTGAAAAATTGGAACTAAAGAAGGTTGGTAATTCTTCTTGCATCCGATATTCTAAAATCACTCCTAAAATATCATCTCTTACCCAAGTTGTCATTGCACCGGCTCCAATATCATCAAGCATTAAAATCGGCGCCCGTTTAATAGCATCCAATTTTTCGCCAGTATTATTTTGCTTAATTGAATTCCGCATTTCAACAGCAAAACTAGGAAAATGAACCATCGTTGTTGCAACTCCCTTACTCTTAGCGAGTTCATTAGCGATTGCTCCAAGGAGGTATGTTTTTCCGACTCCGAATTTTCCATATAGGTAAAGCCCTGGTTGAAAATTATCTTTTTGGTAATTATCCGTAAAGTCCATGGCTGCTTGAATTGCCTTTGTGCGTGTATCAGTTTGGGTATCTTCATTTAAATAATAATCATCATATGACGCATTTTTAATGAACTTAGGCATATTAATCGAGTTAACTAGTCGTTGAATATAACGTTGTCGTTGGCGTTCTAATAACTGTTTAGTTGGAACATAGGTTACGTCAATTTGGCCTGCACTGATAACCAATTGCGGAGAATATCCCGGGGCAACAGTTGGCACTCCTTTTTCAATTAATTGCTTTTCATGAAAAAACTCATAAAGCTTTGATCGTCCCCGTTTAATTGCTTCTTTACTAAGACGGTCACGATTTTCGTTTAAGAATGCTTGAACATCTTTATCCGCATAAACTTGCTTCATCGTTTGTTGGATATTGTTTGCAATATTTTGACCGCGCATTAACTCTTGTAAAGTTTTGTTTAGTGACTGCATGCTGCCACCTCCTTTAGCTGCTACTTCTTCTTACGATTAGCGATCCGTTCACGCAGTTTGGCAATTTCTTGTGAGGAAGCCTTTTTCATCAACTCACTCGTGTCTTTCTTGCTCCATGCTGGCATCGGTTCCTTAATCGTTTTGCGCCACTTATTTTTCTTTGGCGTCTTTGCTTCCTTTTTCTTTTCTTGCGACTGCTTGTTAAAAGTCTTTAATTGAACAATGGCTTGCTCCCCATTAATTACGCCATGTTGGAGCCAGTTATTGGCAATTGCATCGACAAAATTAGCAGTCAAAGTAGAATTTCCCCGGTCACTAATCACATACCACGTTAAGATATTAATGGCATCTTGGGTAAGTTTTTCTTGCGCTACTAAACCTGTCAGAATATGACGTTCACCTGAAGTTACGTAGCCACCCGTCTGACCTTTAAGAACCTGGAGAAATTCGACTGGGGAGTAATCCTTAGCTGTCGCCAATAATTCCTGATCTTTACTAGTCAGTTCACTATTTCCATTTGTCACCGGCGCTTCTTTTTCCGCTACTTTTGTCGTTGAAGAATAGACAATATTATAGGCAGACGCAACAATTTGCTTAAATTTTTTCGGATTGAAATGATTGGTTTGCAGATCAATCGACCGCAAAACCAATGTCTTCATCGTTGGTGCATCAATCCCATATAATTGATGTTCTAATAATATTAGGTCTCGATTATTTTCAAGGTCTGCACTGACAATTGGCTGATTAGCCAGCAAGTGAATGAGGGTTGACCAATCAAAGTCATCGCTCATCCCCGCAGTTAACTGGGGTTGCTGTTCTACTGGTGCCTGTTTTCGCGCCGTTAAAATCGCTTGTGGTGTTTCAGTAATTGACTGCGAGTTAATATGAAATTCTTCAAAAAAGTTGTGACTCACATTAGTTAGTGAAGTGTTAGAAGAAGCAAGCTTGTATTGCCGACTTTGCTTAGTCAAACGTTCAAATGCTTCATCTCCTACTTCCTCTAAAAGTAAAATACTCAGCAAGTTATCAGCTAAAAATTTTTCTGGAGTAAGGGTCGGCTGCAATTCATAAACGTATACGTCCCCGATCTCATCGTGCTGGAAATAAGTCTGAACTAAGCCAACTGCCTCTAAACGATGAAGAGCCTCCAGTACTTGTTGGCTCCCAGCATTTACCTGGGCTAACAGGTCACTTTGCAAGGTCCGGTTAGCAATCGTAGGATTAGGCAGCAAGCGCGCTTTTAACGCATAAAAAAAGCTAAACGCAACTGGTCCTAAAATTGGCTGATAAAATGTTGCAAAGGTCTGGTCACTAAAACTAATAAATGCAGTGCTGGCCGTAACAACATAACCGGCCTGCGGGTCAAAAGCTGCTGCAGTCATTTTACAACCCTCCTAAGTTATTTTTTATGTTCTGCCTTCATCATGGTTTCAAGTTCGCTCATAAAGGCGTCAACGTCCTTAAATTGGCGGTAAACACTTGCAAACCGAATATAGGCAATCTCATCGACGCCTTTTAATTCGTTCATCACAAATTTACCAATAATTTGACTGGAGACTTCGCTTTCACCAATGCTCCGGATTTGTTTTTCCACTTTATCTGCAATCTTGGTCAACCGCTCCATACTAACCGGTCGTTTTTCTGCCGAGCGCACAATCCCATTGAGGATCTTTTGGCGACTGAATTCTTGGCGCGTGCCATCTTTTTTAATTACTAGTAGTGGCGTTTCCTCGTACCGTTCAAAGGTTGTAAAACGAAAGCCACAATGAATGCACTCACGACGACGACGAATAAAGCTTCCGTCTTCGCTTGGCCGACTATCGACAACCCGTGATCCATTTTTGTGACAATGTGGACAGCGCAATGTGTCCCCCTCCTTTATAGTATAAGTACTTTATTTTACCACATTTTACTCTGCTTTTAGCTGATTTATTAGGGATGCGACTTGTTTTTGCAGGGCAGCTTGGTCACCATTATTATTTATTTTAAAATCCGCCCGCGCTTCTTTATCTGATAATGGCATTTGGGCAGCAATTCGCGCTTGCGCTTCCTCTTTAGAACAGTGATCGCGAGCCATTAACCGCTTAAGCTGCGTTTGTGGATCAGTATAAACAACTACCACATAATCACAATCTTCATCATAGTGTTGCTCGAATAATAATGGTACATCTAACACCACGAGCGGAATCCCCTGTTTTTTTAAAGTATTAACCTGCGCAAAGATAGCATCGTAAATTAATGGCTGAAGAATCTCATTGAGTTTTTTCAACGCTTCTTTATCATTAAAGACAATTTTTGCTAAGGCTTGCCGATTGAGCTCCCCAGTTGGCAAAAGTACTTTCGGACCAAATACTTTGACAATCCGTGTTAACCCAACCGAGTCTGGTGTCTGGACTTGCCGCGCTACTTGGTCAGCATCAATCACCGGAATCCCAGCCTGGCGCAAAATAGTGCTTACCGTTGTCTTACCGGTTGCGATTCCACCTGTTAATCCAACTATTTTTGTCATTTCTTATTCCTTCAATACTTGACAGTGTGGACAAAATGTCGTTCCACGTTCAGCAACCTTAATTTTAACCATTTTCGTGCCACAACGCGGACATTCATCCCCCGCATGACCATAAGCTTTTAAGCGATCTTGGAAAGCGCCGGCATCACCAAATGCATTCGTAAAACTATGCACAGTGGTTCCCTTGTACTTAATCGCTGTCGCCAGTTCTTTGATAATATTTTTCCGTAATTCAGTAATCTGGCTAGCCGTTAAAGTATTGGCTGGTTGCTCCGGATTTATCCCCGTCATCCATAGTACCTCATCAACGTAAATGTTACCCAGACCGGCGACATGACGCTGATTAAGCAAGAATGGCTTAATCTTTCCCCGACTCTTTTTTAATTCAGCTGTAAAGTATGGCAAGGTAAAGGCGTCTTCTGTCGGTTCAGGGCCAATCGTCTTTAATCCGCCGACATTCATCTCATCACCGGTTTTTACCAGTGTCATCCGCCCAAATTTACGGGTATCTTGATAACATAATTCCGTGCCATCCGTAAATTCAAAGACAACATGGGTATGTTTATCAATTGGTCCGCCAATCGGTTGGTTGTAATATTTTCCTTCCATGCGAAGGTGTGAAATCATCGTCAAATCATTAGTAAAACGAAAAAGAAGATATTTCCCTCGCCGATCAACATTTTCAATCGTCTGTCCAATCAACGCCTGCCGAAAATCTTCAACGTCATTGGTAATCGTTTTACCATAATAAACATCGATCGCGTTAATTTTACGCTTAGCGGCAATCTTCAACAAACCGCGGCGAACAGTTTCAACTTCTGGTAATTCAGGCATTTAATTCCTCCGATCTATTTTTTAAGGTCATACCAGGTATCCCCATACTTACTATCTACTTTAAGCGGCACATCCAACTTAACGGCCGAATCCATTACTTTTGGCACTAATTCCGATAGAACCGGGATTTCTTCCTTTGGGGCCTCAAAGACTAATTCATCATGAATCTGCAAGAGCATTTTTGCCTTTAGATGGCGTTTCTCAAGCTCATCTTGCATCCGGATCATCGCAATCTTAATGATATCAGCAGCGCTCCCCTGAATTGGCGTATTCATTGCAGTCCGCTCTGCAAATGATCGCTTGCTGAAACTTTTGGCATGAATGTCTGGTAAGTAACGACGGCGGTGAGTAATCGTCTCAACATAACCATTCTCTTTAGCAAACGCAATTGTCTCATTGATGTATTTCTTTACACCGGGGAATTCATGGAAATAATTTTGAATAAATTCATGAGCTTCTGCACGACTAACATGAATCCGTTGTGCCAGTCCGTAATCACTAATCCCGTAAACAATTCCAAAATTAACTGCTTTTGCCCGACGCCGCATATTACGGTCAATCTCGGCATCAGGGGCTAGATGGAAAATTCGGCGAGCTGTACTAGCATGAATATCTTCACCATTCTTAAAGTCTTCCTGAAGGTTCTTGTCACCAGTGATGTGAGCAAGAACCCGTAATTCAACTTGCGAATAATCTGAAGAGAAGATTTGCCAACCTTCATGACTAGGAACAAATGCCTTTCTGATTAGACGTCCTTCCGGCAACCGTACTGGAATATTTTGCAGGTTAGGATCAACAGAGGACAAGCGACCAGTTTGCGTTAATGTCTGTAAGTAGCGCGTATGGATCTTCTGGTCATTTGAATGGATAACTTTCAGCAATCCAGTGATATAGGTAGATTGAAGCTTAGCAATTTGACGATATTCCAAAATTTGCTCAACAATCGGTGACTTATCAGCTAACTTCTCCAGCACATCAACTGCAGTGGAATAACCGGTCTTGGTCTTTTTGATCACTGGTAATTTCAATTTTTCAAACAGAATATGGCCTAGTTGCTTAGTGGAGTTAATATTAAATTCCTCACCAGCTTCTTGATAGATCTGACTTTCAATTTCTGATAGACGTTCAGTTAATTTACTACCCATATCTTTCAAAGTTTGTGCATCTACATGGACACCCGCGATTTCCATTTTTGCAAGAACCCGGGTTAGCGGTAATTCAATATCAGTATATAGTGGCGTTTGCTTATTTTCGTCTAATTTGGCAAAAAGATCCTTGCGCAGCTGTTCAATTGCCCGCGCCTTCGTAGCCAGGTGACTAAAGAAGGTCTTATCATCATCAGGCACAGCGCGCTTAGCACCTTTACCATAAACTTCCTCATCTGTTCGGACATCATCGTAACCGTGTTCCTGAGCTACTTGTCCCAGGTCGTTACTATTATCATTAGTATTTAGAAGGTAAGATGCCAAAAGTAGATCAAAATTAATGTTTTCAAGCGGAATACCGAGGCGATGAAGCCCAACGATTTGTGCCTTGGCATTAAAGACATTCTTCTTAACACTATCACTCTGGAGTAAATCTTTGAGAGGCGCCTCTTTGAGCAGGTCCACATCTCGACTTGTAAACCAGTGTCCTTCATTGCCGATCACAAAACCAGCGAATGGTGACGTATGGTAATTTTCTTCTGGCATTTCAAGGTAAAAACTTACTTCACCCGTTAATTGTCCTAGTTCATCTAAGTTATCTTTAGTTAAAACTGTGTAGTCAATTGGAGCAATCTCAGCTTCGTCTTCCTCTCCAGCCCCATCGATATCCATCTTTTTCAAGAAAGATTTAAAGCCCATCTCTTTGTAAAACTTAATCAAGTCATCCGTTTGTGGGCCTTGATATTGCAGATCATCTAAGCCAATCTTGATCGGAGCATCCCGAAGAATTGTTGCTAATGTCTTACATTGGCGAGCAACCTCTTCATCCTCAATCAAATGTTCTTTCATCTTACTCTTTTTGAGGTCATCGATATGGTCATAAAGCTCTTCAACCGAACCAAACTGTTTTACAAGCTTGATTGCAGTTTTTTCTCCAATTTTAGTTACGCCAGGATAATTATCGGAAGAATCACCCATCAGTGCCTTCATATCAATTATTTGGCGCGGCGTAATTCCTAATTTTTCTTCGACATGTGCTGGCGTATAGTGCTCCGTATCAGTAACTCCTTTGTGGGTAACAGCAACGGTCGTATTTTCACTTGCTAGCTGGGTAAGATCCCGATCCCCTGTTACGATCAACGTCTTGTAGCCAGCATCATCCGCTTGCTTAGCCAAAGTACCGATAATATCATCAGCTTCATAGTTAGCTAATTCATAACTATGTAACCCAGAGTCTTTGATCAATTCGCGCACATAAGGGATCTGCTCGGTCAATTCATTAGGCGTCTTGTTTCGACCACCCTTATAGTCATCATACATTTTCGTCCGAAAGGTTACTTTTCCTGCATCAAAGGCTACTAAAGCCGCATCCGGTTTAAAGTTTTGCAACACATGGTCAAGCATCAGCTTAAAGCCATAAATGGCAGCTGTATGCAAGCCGTCTTTATTTGTAAACTTGTCCATTTGATTATGCATGGCAAAAAATGCCCGGAAAACAATACTATTTCCGTCAATTAACAATAATTGTTTTGTCATTTAATTCCCGCCCTTCTATCGCTAATAGTAATTGTACCAGAGAATATAGTAATGGTTTAGTTTCTTGACCAAAGATTTAAGCTATAATTAAAATGAAAAAACATTAGATGTGAGATGAAATTCATGGATAAACTCATTAACTATCAAAAGCCTGCAGAAGCACGTCTCTTTGCCCTGCTCCTCACTTTCAGCGGTGGCTTCATCGATGCTTTTACATATATCAAATGTGGGCGCACAATGGCAGCAGCCCAAACTGGCAACATTATTTTTCTTAGTGCCGCTCTTGCCAATCACAATTTTCTCGGCGTCGTTGACCGGCTTGGCTCATTGATCGCATTTATTCTTGGATTAGCAATGGTCAGCATCCTGCACGCTCATTTAAGAACTGATTATTGGCGAGTAGTTTGTCTGTTGCCGATTTTATTAGTAGGAGCAATTATCGGTTTTCTCCCGGATAGCTTTCCTGACTATCTGATGGTACCAGCCGTTTCATTTGGTCTTGCAATGCAAAGTGCCGCTTTCAGCAAAATCGAAGGGCTCGGTTATAACAGTGTTTTTACTAGTGGAAGTGTTAAAAAGGCAACGGTTGCTTGGAGCGAATACTACTTTCATCACGATCGTTCGCAACGATCAGCTGCCTTTAGTTATCTGATGATCGTGATTTGCTTTACGCTTGGCGCGATCATTTCTGCGCAGTTGCTACCTCTTTTCCGAATGAAAACTATCTGGATCGCCACTTTTTTGATCCTCGTAACTGATAGTTCTTATTATTTAACTAAAAAGAATGCTAAAAAATAATCATTTAAAGTAGGAAAAAGGCTAAGAAAAAGTTTGGGTATACACTTTCTGGTATGGATGGAGATTCCATGCCAGATTTTTTTGTATAAAAAAGAGACATTTGCTGTCCCCTCGTTATACAATCAATTCACCACAAAAATCATGAAAGAAGGT
>NZ_JAJGUI010000102.1:0-78171 GCF_020784875.1 Limosilactobacillus reuteri subsp. simiae
AGTGCTTTATTTGTTTAAAATTTAAAATAAAAAAGCGAAAGATGGTTGGACCCCGTCTTCGTTAAGAAAGGACCATCTTTCATGAACAATTCTATCAGAACTATCTTAGGAATTAAAGATCCCTATCTCAAACTAGATGAAAAGAACTTTGATAATCCAATTGAAGATCAACCTAATCAAATCATTGTCCATCTTATCCAAACTTATCCTATGCATTGCCCACGATGTGGACATTTAATGTGTAAGAATGGCTATAAAACAGTTAATTGCTTGGGACCAGAACTTCACTTTAAACCAACAATCTGGTCGATTAAAAAGCAAAAATATATCTGTAAAGCTTCCTCTTCTTGTCCTGAAGTAATTACTAAATTAGCGGCTGTTAGAGATATTAATTATCATGATCATATCTCTTTGGCGATAAAACAACGAGCCATGATGCTTCTGACGAAAAATGAATCACAAAGTGATTTAGCCAAAGAACTAAATGTCTCGAACTGGACAATTAGACGAGTCATTACAAACCTTGATCAATTCTTCAAACCTAACTATCATTGGTTGCCTCGCCATATTGCTTTTGATGATTTTAAATCTGGTCGCTTTGCGCCCAGTGGAATGAGTATGATTCTAATGAACATTGAAAATAAACGGACACTTGACATTATCCTGTCACGAAAAAATAGTTATTTGCGGAACTACTTTCTTCGATATGACCGTTCAGCACGCCTAGCAGTTCAAACAGTAACAGTTGACTTATACACTCCATATCGTCACTTAATTCATGAACTCTTCCCTCACGCTATAATTATCGCTGATCATTTTCACATCGTTGCTCAAGCGTATCGTGCATTAAATAAAATCAGGATTCAAGTAATGAATCGTGCTGGTGCTGCCACTCATGAGTGGCGTGCACTTAAGCATTTTTGGAAATTACTCTTAACACCTGCTAATGAGCTTAAATATAATAATTATTGGTCAAGACGTAACTTTAGTTACGCTCAATTAACCGATGTTGAAGTTATTCACCGTCTCCTAAGTTTTGATAATGAGTTAAAAAAAGCTTATGAATACTATCAAGACTTAATTATGGCGATTGCTCATCGTAGGAAGGAAGAATTAAAAAACTTACTCGTAATTAAATGGACACACCTTCCGCAAGCACTACAGAAAGTTCAGCGTACCCTTCGTAGTCATAAACAAGAAATCTATAATAGTTTCAAATATGACACCTATACAAACGGTCCTGTTGAAGGAACCAATAATAAAATTAAAGTTATTAAACGAACTGCTTATGGCTTTCGTAATTTCTTTAATTTCCGGATTAGAATTCTTCTTGCATTACCAAATACCTATATCGCAATAAATTGGCGAAATAAACAAACAGCTCATGCCAAAGTCCAGGCACAAGCTGCTTAGTAAAATTATTTTATTTTCTCATCAGTACTTCTTGACAAAGAGCCATTTTTTCTTATCCTCAAAGGTTTTTTATTGTTTAACCTGCGATGCACGCAACTCATCAGCATAAGCATTCAATTTACGTAAACGATGGTTAACACCCGACTTGGAAATCGGACCACCAGGAACCAATTCCCCTAATTCTTTTAGACTAACTTCTTGATGGGCTAATCGCGTTTCTGCAATTTCCCGCAACTTATCAGGTAAGCTGCTAAGACCTACTCGTGAATCAATAAATTCAATGTTTTCGATTTGGCGCGTTGACGCATTCGCAATCTTATTCAGGTTAGCATTTTCACAATTTACTAATCGATTAACTGAATTCCGCATATCTCGTACAATTCGAACATTCTCAAATTGAAGCATTGAATTAGTTGCACCAATTAATGACATAAAATCAGCAATTTTTTCCGCTTCTTTCAAGTAAACGATAAAACCACTACGGCGAGCGGTTGTTTGAGCATTCAAACCAAACTTGTTCATCATCTGAGCAATGATCTCATTATGTTCCTCATAAAGGGAGTATATCTCCAAGTGGTAGCGAGAAGTTTCAGGATTATTCACTGATCCCCCCGCTAAAAACGCACCCCTTAGATATGAACGGACCATCCATTCATCCTTAAGCAATTCTACGGGTACTTGTTCTTTAATTTGATAATTTTGTAAAATACCAAGATCATCTAAGACATGTTGTGCATGATAGCGTAAGCGAACTATATATTGGTTATTCTTTTTTAATTTCATTTTACGACGAACCACGATTTCACTTTCTACCCCGTAAAATTGTTTTAAAAGTGAATAGATTCGTCGCGCAATTGCCGGGTTTTCAGTCTGAACATTCAAAACTAATTGGTGGTCAGCAATGCCAATCGACCCGTTCATCCGAATAAGGGCCATCAATTCCGCCTTTGCATTATCCCGATGAACAGTAATTCCCGTTAATTCCTTCTTTACTTCGCTTGCATATGACATCTAGCATCAGTCTCCTAACTACTCGTGAACTTGGTGAAGTCGATTCATTAATTCTGCTACAACTTTATCGCGATCATGGAAGGCACCATTGTCTTTTAGCCGTAGAAAATTTGAACTAATTACACGACAATGCTGTGCTCGTAGCCCTTGGAAATCATGCTTAACTGGTTGAGAAATTTCATTCCATTCCTGAAAATCAAGATAATTTTCTGGAACAGGTTGAATATTGACTAAGACCGTATTAATAAAATTCTTCCCAAGGTGATGGTTTAATACCCGAACATGATCAGCATCTGTAAAGTTATCCGTTTCACCTTTTTGCGTCATAATATTGCAAATATAGACAACTTCAGCCTTACTTTCGCAAACAGCTTGCCCTACTTCAGAAATCATCAAGTTTGGCAGGATGCTAGTAAATAAGCTTCCAGGGCCAAGGACAATTTGATCTGCGTTCTTTATTGCTGTTATAACCTCTGACACAGGACGAGCAGGATGCCCATCATTATCTTTAGAAGGTGTTACCCAGACCCGTTTAATTTGCTTATGGGCGGCCGTAATTTCCGATTCGCCACTTAACTTTGTACCGTCTGTAAATTCAGCATTTAAAGTCAACGGCTCATTAGCAACAGGATAAATATGTCCATTAATCTTCATCATTTCTGATAACTCTTGAACAGCGGTAAAAATACCACCCTTCATTTCAGACAAAGCAGAAATAATTAAATTACCAATCGCATGCCCGGCAAAGAACTGGTCACTACTCTTAAAACGATATTGAAAAATATCAAGTTCGAGATCTGGTAATTCTGATAATGCCACTAAAACATTTCTAATATCACCAGGTGGAACCACATTAATATAGTTTCGTAAAATTCCTGAAGAACCACCATCATCAGCTACTGTTACAACTGCCGTAACATCAACGTTTTGATCTCGCAACCCGCGAAGGACAACCGGTAGACCAGTCCCTCCACCAATCACTACAATCTTTGGTTTATGCAACATAATTAAAACTCCTCTTTACTTTGCCTTCTCAATATCGCGATGGTAAGTATTTACTTTATATCCCTTTTCTTTTAAATCAGCAGATAATTTATTAGCAATAGTTACTGACCGATGTTGACCACCTGTACATCCAATTGCAATTGTTAGACTGCTCTTTCCTTCCTTAATGTAACCCGGAAGAGCAATCTCCAAGAGCGACCGTAAATGCTGGTAAAATTCTTTAGCCAGCGGACTCTGCATAACATAATTTTGAACAGCTGGATCATTTCCCGTTAAGTGCTTTAATTCTGGAATATAGAATGGATTAGGGAGGAAACGAACATCCATTACGATATCCGCATCAAGTGGCAACCCGTATTTAAACCCAAATGACATTACTTCAACATAAAAGTCATTGCCTTCACCTTGTCCGAATAATTTATTAAGCCTTAACTTTAGATTTCGTGGTGTCACATTAGTGGTATCAATTACTATATCTGCTTGACTCTTAAGATCTGTTGAAAGCTTCCGTTCTAATTCTACTCCATCAAGTATCCGACCTTGCGGAGATAAAGGATGAGAACGTCTTGTTTCCTTATAACGTGAAATTAATGTGACGTCATTAGCATCTAAGAAGAGTAGTTTCACATCTAAATCAGTCCGCTTTTTCAGTTTTTCAAAGTTTGGTAAAACCTCATCGTAAAATCCACGTGAACGCATATCCATTACCATGGCAATTTTATCAAACTCTCCCGAATCTTCTATCACATCAACAAAACGTTCTGCCAATCCAGGAAGCATGTTATCAATTACGAAATATCCTAAATCTTCTAAGCTATGAACGGCAACGGTTTTTCCCGCACCACTCATCCCTGTAATAATTACTACTTTTAATTTTTTATCTACCATCACTAGCTCCTCTTTTCGCATACAGCTACCCAACTATTCTATCACATCAAGCCGGGTGTGTCTTATTTAAGCAATAAAAAAGGCCAAGTCACGCTTAGCCTAAAAAAATTAATGCATCCGTCGTTGATCCATCCGTTTAACAATATATAAGATTGGTAATCCTACGATGACGATTCCGATAAAAAGAATTACACCAGCTGGATCATTCATAACTTCACTTACTAGGACAAAGATTCCACCAGCAATCGCAATAATTGGCACTAAGGGATAAAGTGGCGTGCTGAATGGGCGAGGTCCCTTATTTCTATGTCTTAAAATGAAGATCCCAAAGAATGCTAAAAGATAGAAACAATAAACAGTAAATACACACAAATCTGATAAGTGATCAGGGTCAAAGAAGAACATCATAATCGTTGCAAGAATGATAATAAACATCGTTGCGACTACTGGTGACTTCCCCTTTGGCGTGATATATGCGAGATAGCGTGAGAATGGCAAATCATGACGACGCGCCATTGCGTATACAATCCGGGGAAAAGTAATCATTTTCCCGTTTAAAGTCCCCATCATCGAAATAATAATTCCGGCTGACAGCAATTTTCCTCCAATTGCGCCAAAGGCTTTCACTGCTAAGTATGCAGTTGCATTTTCACCTAGCCGATGAATAGTATTAACAGGTAGGAACTTAAGAATCCCAACAGTAATTAAAGTATAAATAATAAGAACGGCAGTAATCCCTAAAATAATAGCTCGTGGCAATAATTTTTGGGGATTTTTCATTTCTCCCCCAAGGTTTGCAATCAAAATCCACCCATCATAACCAAATAAGGTTGCTAAAACTGCTACCCCAAAACCACCAGTTGATTGGTGAATTTCGGTAACTGTTTGACCAAAAGCATCTTGATGTCCCCAGAACAAACCAAAGATAATAATTGCCGCAATTGGAATCATTTTTCCGGCAGTCGTAATAATCGAAAAAATTGCCCCAACTTTATTTTCAAAAAGGTTCATTACGCCAATTGCAATCACCGTAATTACTGCTAAAGGTATCCGCCACTGGGAGCCTAAACCAAAGAAGTTTGCCATTAAAATACTCATAAATCCGGCAACTGAAGCAATAATTGCTGGTCCATAAACAATTACTTGCATCCAGCCAGCTAAAAATCCTAAAAGACGGCCATACAAGTTTTCAATATAGACATATAATCCCCCCGTATATGGCATTTGGGCACCAATTTCCGCCACTGTTAATCCACCAGTTAAAGTAATAATTCCTCCAAATACCCAGGCTGCAATTGCAAGCGTAGATGTACCAGCACTATCAAGAACAGATCCTTGTTTAAAGAATATCCCCGATCCAATAATTGTCCCAACAACAATCGAAATAGCGGACCAAAATCCAAGCGACCTTTTTAGTTCATCTGTTGGTTGTTGATTCATCATCATTCCTCCATTCTTAATATTAGGCAAAATAAAAACCCGGGTACCATCTATTAATGCAATTTGGTCACGCCAAATGATTAATAGAGAACCCGAGTCTGTATAAACCTATTGATTGGGTACACCAAAATCACTCAGCCTTAATAGAGTTAGAGGCTGAGGAGGAAGAAAATTGTTGATTCTGATTATTAAAAAATAACATTTCTTTTCCCTCGTTTCGTGTACTTTAATTTTTATTAGAATACCATTAGAAGAATTAGATTGCAACTACTTTTTTTGCTTGGCTTCTCGTTCTTCTGCCCATTTTTGATCACGTTCGAGCATCTCTTTTAAATATTTACCAGTGTAGCTTCCCTTTGCTTCTGCTACTTGCTCTGGTGTTCCGGTAGCGACAACATTACCTCCACCAGCTCCTCCTTCAGGGCCAAGGTCAATTAACCAGTCCGCTGATTTTACAACATCTAAATCATGTTCAATCACTAAAACAGTATTTCCCGCATCGACTAACCGCTGCAGGACAGCTAATAAGCGCTTGATATCATCCATGTGCAATCCAGTAGTTGGCTCATCTAAAATATAGAAGCTCTTACCGTGAGACTGCCGGTGAAGTTCAGCTGCTAATTTCATTCGTTGAGCTTCTCCACCTGAAAGAGTAGTTGCTGGTTGACCAAGGTGAACATAACCCAGCCCAACGTCTTCAATAGTTTGCAGTTTGCGCTTAATTTTTGGAATCGCACTAAAGAATTCAAGAGCTTCCGAAACAGTCATATTAAGGACCTCAGCAATATTCTTGCCCTTGTATTCAACTTCAAGTGTTTCAGAATTATAACGTGTTCCATGGCAAACTTCACATGGCACATAAACATCTGGCAAGAAATTCATCTCAATTTTAATAATTCCGTCCCCACGGCATGCTTCACAGCGTCCGCCCTTAACATTAAAGCTAAAACGCCCCTTTGTATAACCGCGCATTTTAGCTTGGTTGGTTTGAGCGAATAATTCACGGATGTCATCAAAGACTCCCGTATAAGTTGCAGGATTACTTCGTGGAGTACGACCAATTGGCGATTGATCAATATTGATAACTTTCTCAATATTTTCAACTCCACTAATTGACTTGTACTTACCAGGTTTTGCTGAATTATTATTCAATTTTTGTGCCAAGACCCTTTTGAGAATCATATTAACAAGGGTTGACTTCCCTGAACCAGAAACCCCCGTTACGCAAATAAACTCACCAAGTGGAAAATCAACTGTAATATCCTTTAAGTTATTTTCCGCCGCTCCTGTAATAGTAATTTTCTTACCGTTACCTTCTCGACGCTCTTGAGGTACTGGAATAAATTTTTTCCCTGATAAGTATTGGCCAGTTAATGATTTCCGTGATCGCATAATTTGCTTAGGAGTTCCGGCTGCCATCACTTGGCCTCCATTTTCACCAGCTCCAGGGCCAATATCAACAATGTAATCGGCCGCGCGCATTGTATCTTCATCATGTTCTACAACAACAAGGGTGTTACCAAGATCACGCATAGCCTTTAACGACTCAATCAAACGGTCATTATCTCGTTGATGAAGTCCAATTGACGGCTCATCAAGGACATACATTACTCCTGATAAATTAGAACCAATTTGGGTTGCTAATCGAATTCGCTGAGCTTCTCCCCCCGAAAGAGTTCGTGCTGAGCGACTTAAAGTTAGATATTCAACACCAACATTTTTCATAAAGGTTAATCGATCAATGATTTCTTTTAAAATCGGCTTAGCAATTTCATTTTTTTGTGCAGAAAGTTTGATGCCCTTAAAGAATTCAAGGGAATCACTAATTGATAAAGCGGAAACTTCACCGATATTTTGCCCATCAATCTTTACTGCTAAGGCCCGCTGGTTTAGCCGATAACCATGACAAACCGGACATGGAAGCTCAGTCATATACTTTCTCATTTGTTCCCTTGTAAAATCTGAGTTAGTCTCCCGGTATCGTCGACTAATATTGTTGATAACACCTTCAAATGGCACATCGACATCCCGAATGCCACCAAAGTCATTCTCATAATGGAAGTGGAATGGTGTTTCACCATTACCGTACAAAATCTGTTGTTGTTGCTTTTTAGGCAACTTATTGAAAGGAGTATCCATATCAATGCCAACCGACTTGCAGAATTGTTCTAACATTTGGGGATAGTATTGCGATGAGATTGGATTCCAGGGAACAATCGCCCCTTCTTTTAAAGTCTTTGTTCGGTCAGGAACTACTAAATCAATATCTACTTCAAGTTTCAATCCTAACCCTTCACATTCTGGACAAGCACCAGTAGGAGCATTAAAGGAGAATAACCGTGGCTCTAATTCACCAACTGTAAATCCACAAATGGGACAGGCATATTGTTCAGAAAATGGAATTGGATCTCCACCAATCACATCAGCAATTGCATAACCATCGCTTAAGCGGAGTGCCGATTCAAAGGAGTCAAATAACCGCGACCTAATTCCCTCTTTGATAATGATTCGATCAATCACGACATTAACCGTATGTTTTTTATTTTTATCTAATTCAGGGACTGAATCAAGGTCATAAGTTTCGCCATCTACTTGAACCCGGACAAATCCTTCACGCTTAATTGCCTCAAAGACTTTCTTTTGTGTGCCCTTTTTATCGCGAACAACTGGTGAAAGAATCTGCAGGCGTGTCCGTTCAGGCAACTCTAGTACCCGATCCACCATTTGTTCTGGTGACTGACTAGTAATTGGAATATTATCGTTCGGACAAATTGGTGTACCAACCCGTGCCCATAGTAAGCGGAGAAAATCGTTAATTTCAGTCACGGTTCCGACCGTTGAACGCGGATTATGGGATGTTGTTTTTTGGTCAATTGAAATTGCTGGAGATAGCCCGTCAATCGAATCTACATCTGGCTTATCCATCTGGCCTAAAAATTGCCGCGCATAAGCCGATAAACTTTCCACGTAGCGTCGTTGTCCTTCTGCATATAATGTATCAAAAGCTAAAGAACTCTTTCCAGAACCCGATAGGCCTGTTACAACGACTAACTTGTTTTTCGGAATAGTAATATCAATATTTTTTAGGTTATGAGCCCGTGCCCCATGAATTATGATCTTATCATTTGCCACGAAATAATCCCTCCTCTATTTTTTTGCTTTTGTCTTTAATTCCATTATCGTATCACGAAGCGTAGCAGCTTGTTCAAAGTCAAGGCGTTTAGCAGCAGAGCGCATTTGCTCTGTTAATTCATCAAGCATCTTTGCTTGGGCCTCTTTATCTAGCTTTGCAAAATCTTTGTCAGTAAATTCAGCACTGTTATCTACTTCAGCTTCATCCGTTGCTTTCTTAGTAACAGTAATTGCTTCTTGAATTGGCTTGATGATTGTATGCGGCGTAATGTGATGTTCTTCATTGTATTTCATCTGAATCGTCCGTCGCCGCTTTGTTTCATCCATTGCCTTTTGCATCGAGTCAGTCACGGTATCAGCATACATAATTACTGCCCCATTCTCATTCCGGGCCGCGCGACCAATCGTCTGAATAAGTGAACGTTCATTACGTAAAAAGCCTTCCTTATCGGCATCAAGAATGGCGACCAAGGATACTTCTGGAACGTCCAGCCCTTCCCGCAAGAGGTTAATTCCAACAAGAACATCAAATTTACCAAGACGGAGATCACGAATGATTTGCGTCCGCTCAAGAGTCTTAATATCACTATGAAGGTATTTGACCTTTAACCCCATATCCTTTAGATAATCAGTAAGGTCTTCGGACATCTTTTTCGTCAGGGTCGTAACAAAAACACGTTCATTCTTCTCAATACGTTTGTTAATTTCACCAACTAGGTCGTCAATCTGTCCCATTACCGGGCGAACCTCGACTGTTGGGTCAAGTAACCCAGTCGGTCGAATAATTTGCTGAGCAACGTGGTCTGTCTGTTCCATTTCATATGGGCCTGGGGTTGCAGACATATATACAACTTGATTAACATGTTGTTCAAATTCTGGTAGTTTTAATGGTCGATTGTCAAGAGCACTCGGTAAGCGGAACCCATAATCAATCAACATTTGTTTCCGCGCTCGGTCCCCGTTATACATTCCCCGTACTTGCGGCATAGTTTGGTGGGATTCATCAACAACTAATAAGAAATCTTTAGGGAAGAAATCTAATAAGGTATAGGGAGGTTCGCCGGGCTTTCGACCATCCATGTAACGCGAATAATTCTCAATTCCATTGGTATAGCCCATCTCACGCATCATTTCAATATCATAAGTTGTCCGTTGCTGAATCCGCTCTGCTTCAAGAAGCTTTCCCTCATCAGTAAACTTCTTTACTTGTTTCTTCATATCAGCTTCAATTTGCGGCAATGCTCGATCCATGACTTCTTCATTAGTCATAAAGTGAGTAGCTGGGAAGATAGAAACATGGTCCCGGTCACCAATCACTTCGCCTGTCAACGCATCAACTTCACGAATCCGATCAATCTCATCTCCAAAGAATTCAATCCGCAATGCCCGTTCATCACGCGATGCCGGAAAGATTTCAACTACATCACCACGAACGCGGAAACGTCCCCGTTGAAAATCAATATCATTGCGATCAAATTGAATATTTACAAGTTCGGTCAACAATCGATCACGTTCAATTTCTTGACCAACACGCAAAGAAAGGACACTATTTTGGTATTCTCGAGGATCCCCTAATCCAAAAATACTAGAAACAGAGGCAACGACAATTACATCATTTCGTTCCAATAAGGAAGTGGTTGCAGAGTGCCGCAGCTTATCAATTTCATCATTAATTGACGCATCTTTTTCAATATAAGTATCGCTTGATGGAACATATGCTTCCGGTTGATAGTAATCATAGTAGGAAACAAAATATTCAACCGCATTGTGAGGGAAGAATTTTTTCATTTCACCATAGAGCTGTCCAGCTAAAGTTTTATTATGGGAAAGAATCAAAGTTGGCTTATTAACATTGGCAATCACATTTGAGATTGTAAATGTTTTTCCTGTTCCTGTTGCTCCTAATAAGATTTGAGCTTTTTCACCATCTTCAATCCCCTTTGTCAATTGATTAATTGCTTGGGGCTGATCGCCGGTTGGTTTGTACTCTGATACTAGTTCAAATTTTTTATCTGGTTGCCGGTAAATCAAAAGAAATTCCTCCCTTACGTCGCAGTTAAATAAAATAAAGTGGAATCGCAACTTCATAAATTACCGCATCCCACTTATCACTAACTATTTATTATTTACTGTTATTAGTTTATCACCCAAACATGTATTCGTCTATAAATTTACAGTAAAAAAGTGAGTAGAAACCAATCTCTCCAAACAAGACCATTTTCACTCACTTCTTAAAATATTTTATTTATCGTTTAATTGTGCCGAAAGTAACCAAAGTAAAATTGTAAGCCCGCGGCAACAACATTAATCCAATTCAAACAAATAAACCACGGAACAAGATTAGCATTATCAAAATGGGTTACTCCATAAAATACGGAAAAACCACCAATAATCGCAATAAGATTAAGCCAAGCACAAAGACGCCGCATCACAATGTCTCTTGGGCGACTCAATTCCCAGATAATATCAACGATTAACCATAATACTAAAATTGCAAATGTTCCTGCAAATAAACTTGGTGTCATCCTTGCCGCCTCCTTTTACCTTGTTAGTTTTTACCTTCTACTTCTATTATAAGAAAGCGTTTGCAAAAATCAACTATTTGATAAAAGGAAGTCTAAAAGCATAAATTATTGTTGAATAATTTGCGTAGTAATAATCGCTAATTGGTTTTTCGCATTACTATCTGCATTATCTTTTAATAATTCTGGCAAAATCTTCTTAAGGAAATACTGGACACTGGCCATATCACGAAAATCCATAATTGCTGTCAGGCTCGACTTATAAATATCCATATAAACTGGTTCAGGATTACCCTTTTGAATTTCGCCAAATGATTCATACATGAGATCAATCTTATCAGCAACTGCAAGGATTTTACCTTCTAAAGTATCATCTTTCCCTTCCGCAAATCGGCGTTCATAAGCTGCCCGGAACTCAGCCGGAATTTCAGATTGAATAAAGTTTTCTGTTAATGATTTATCAACCCGCGCCAGCATTGAGCGCAATTCAGGAGTAGCATACTTTACCGGCGTTTTGATGTCACCAATAAAGCGCTCTGTATAGTCATGATTAAGAGCTTTTTCATATAAAGAACGCCAATCAATTTCATTTCCGGCTTGTTCTTCAATATCACCAAGCATTTGGGCTGCTTGCGTTACTTTAAATGAATGGGCAGCCACATTGTGTTCTTCAAATTTAAAATATCCTGGAGCACGGTTAATCATTTCGAGGTCACTTAAACTTTTCAGATATTCATGCATTCCCATGATGAATTCCTCCCAAAAAATAATTAATTTGTACAATCATACAATTTTTTGGCGAAATTTCAAGAAAGGTGAGGGGAAATTTAGTCTTATTGACATCCCCGATATCGTATATAAAAACAGAGAGCGAGACAGAAGTCACTTGTGACTTCGTTTTCGAGCCCCTGCAAGCAACAATAGGCCTCTAACGTTCGGTTTTGCCGGACGTTAGAGGCCATTGTTGTACTGCGTATTTGCTTTTTTATGAAAGTAACTTAACTTATGTCACAGTCCCTCTCAGTTATTATTCAGCAAACTCTTGTAAAGCTTTTTCAAAATCAGCTAATTTTTCATTTGCTTTATCTAAGGTATCAGCACTTGTACCAATGTAGAACTTAAGCTTTGGTTCAGTTCCCGATGGACGAATAGCAATCCAAGTATCATCATCAAGAATGTAACGTAATACATTTGATTCTGGGATACCTAATTCACTTACTTTGCCATCAGCTGTAGTTTTAGTCCCATTAGCGAAATCTTCAGTAACTACTACTTGATGACCTGCAAAATGAGTTGGGGCTTCTTCTCTGAACTTCTTCATTAAAGCCTTAATCTTAGCTGGACCATCAATACCAGCATAAGTATTAGCAATTGTCTTTTCACGGAAGTAACCGTATTTCTTAAACAATTCTTGTAAGCCATCATAAAGGGTCATGTTACGACTACGGTAATAAGCAGCAACCTCAGCAAGTAACGTTAAGGATTGGATGGCATCCTTGTCACGAACAAATGGCTTAATAAGGTAACCATAGCTTTCTTCAAAACCGAACATAAAGGTATGATCAGCTTTGCCAGTTTCATATTGATGAATTTGGTCAGCAATCCACTTGAAACCAGTTAAAACATTGATCATCTCAACGCCGTAGCTTTCTGCAATCTTAGCAGCGAAGTTAGTAGAAACAATTGATTTTACCGCAGCAGCATTCTTTGGTAAGGTTCCCGCTTGTTTATGCGCTTCGAGAATGTAGGCAAGCATGATAGAAGCAATTTGATTACCAGTTAGCAATTGATATTCACCATCTGGTTGACGAACTGCACATCCAAGCCGGTCAGCATCAGGGTCCGTAGCGATCAACACATCTGCACCAACCTTTTTACCAAGGGCAATGGAACGAACAAATGCTTCTGGGAATTCTGGATTAGGATGTTCCAACCCAGGGAAGTCACCATTCGGTTGTGCTTCAGTTGGTTCCATTTCATAATTTGTAAAACCAGCTTGACGCAATGCTCGTTCACCAAGCATTCGACCAGTTCCGCATAATGGGGTAAAAACAAACTTCATATCTTTACCGTATTCCTTAGCTAATTCAGGGTTAACAGTTACGCCTTTAGCATTAGCAAGATATGCAGCATCAACATCTTCACCCATAATTGTTTCCAAACCATTGTCTAGCATTTCTTGTTCATCAGCTAAAGCAATGTCAAAAATATCATCAATCTTACGGATGTAACCTGTCATCATGTCAGATTCTTTAGGTGGCATCTGTCCGCCATCTTCACCGTAAATCTTGTAACCATTGTATTCCTTAGGGTTATGACTAGCGGTAATCATGATCCCTGCATAAGTTCCCATGTGACGAACTGCAAATGACAATTCAGGTGTTGGGCGTAAATTGTCATAGATGTAAACCTTAATCCCATGAGCACCTAATACACGAGCAGCATCATGAGCAAATTTACGGGAGTTGTGCCGAGAATCGTAACCAATAGCGACTCCTCGTTTTTTAATATCATCACCCAATGAATCCATTAAAGTTGCCAAACCTTCAGTTGCTTGACGGACAGTGTAAACATTCATCCGGTTAATTCCTGGTCCCATTAGTCCCCGCATTCCTGCAGTTCCGAATGATAGTGGACCGTAAAAGGCATCTTCAATTTCTTTATCGTCGCTCATTGCAGCTAATTCTTGCTTTAAGTCTGGTTCAAGATCTGTTCGTTCTTGCCAAACCTTATAAGTATCTTTCCAGCTCACAATAATGTCTCCTTTATGTCATACTCTGCTTTTTAGTATACCGCATAAAATGCTATCTGTCGCTTTTTACTTAAAAATTTACTAAAGTTTTACCATGGCTTGGAAATTGAAATATGAGGCAGAAATTCTTGCTGTTTTTGCCGTTGAATTTGACGTTGCTTAACACGTTGAGAATATGTTGCCATTAACGTCTTTTGCTCTTCAGTTTCTGGAATTAATTTATTAAATGCCGTTTGTTTTTCAGGATCAAGAATTACAAAAGTCATAAAACAATAAAAGCCGAGGAAACGTTCACCGGTCATCAAGTGCTCGCCAATTACTTTTGTAAACACTTCAATGGATCGCTTCCCAAAGCCGGTAACGTATGCCTCCATACACATTGAATCTTGAAGGTCAAATGGTCGCAGAAATTGGATCTCATCCATTGACACTGTTGCAACTGTTGTCCGAGCTACTCGCATTGCTGCTACTGAGGCTTGCCCATCAATCAATTCCAAGATTCGTCCCCCGTATACTGTCCCGTGTTCGTTTAAATCTGAATTACGAATCCGATGAATTGACACCGCTAATGTATCATTACATTTGATTGCACCCATTAAAAAACCTCCTTAGTTCTTGTTGTATTAAATTTTAGCAAATCATTAACGATTATTGTTGGATTTTTGAAATTCAGCAACCGGTCCCAAATAATTACTATTAATTCCTAGCCATTTTTTATTAATCCGTCGTAAGGTACCATCCTTTTGAAGAACCCCAAGAGCGTAGTTAATTTTCTTAATAAGCGTCCGGTCCCCCTTCCTCATTCCAATCGCAACCCGGTCTGCAGGATATTTCGTTGCTGGAATCAATTTATAATTATTGCTATTAGCAATGTGGGTAGCGTAATAGCCTGCATAGACAGTGCCGGCAAGTACTCCTTGTGTACGGCCTGCTTGCAGATCCATGAAAGCACTCGAGTTATCTTGATAAAGAATTGGCTTTTGTCCTTTAACTAGTTTCTTCAATACTTGGGGATATTTGTCAAAATCTGTTTGGGCGGTTGAGCTTTCTTGAATCCCCAACGTTTTTCCTTTCATATCCGCGAAATTTTTAATTTTACTATCTTTTCGTACCACTAATGATTGGCCAGATAGCTCATAAACTCTGCTAAATGCAATTCGTTTTTGTCGGGATGGAGTAGCTGTATAACCGTTCCAAATACAATCAATTGTGCCATTTTTTAATTCGGTTTCCTTCATTGACCAATCAATTGACTGAAAATCAGCTTTTAATCCTAAAACTTTCGCAACTGCGCGAGATAAATCAACATCATAACCAACCAATTGACCGTTCTTTTTTCGAAAATCCATCGGAACAAAGGTATCATCAACCCCGATAAGTAATGTTCCTCGCTTCTTTATTCTTTCCCACGTATCTGTGTGGTTCGCCCGGTAATTCTCATTTTGAATCTTAAAGCCACTTGCAAAAACAATTAAAGGTAAAAGCAATATTAAAACTAATCCGAAATTAATTATCTTTTTCTTCATACGTATCTTCTCCTTTATCAAAAAACGCCCCTTGAAGAATAAATCTTCAAAGGACGTATTTAGTATGCGTGGTGCCACCTTTTTTCACAGCTACCTCACAGCAACTGCCTCATTAAGTTCAGTCATTTGCGACGAAACTCTTTGTGATAACGGGTGACTCCCGGATTCTTCTTTCAGTCAAAAAATCTTTACTCCCAGGTGTGATTCATTAGCATAAAAGCTCCTTTTCCACCAGCCGGAGTCTCTTTACGGTCATGCTTAACTACTAGCCTGTTCATCGTCTTTAGTATTATTCAAATATTGTTTAGCAATTTCAACGTAAGCTTGCTGAGCAGTTAAATAATCATCAAGCGCAATACGTTCATCAATTTGGTGTGATAACTTTTCATTTCCAGGTCCATATTCGATTATCGGAAATTGATGATTATCTAAAACATACCGAGACGCATCAGTCGCACCATGAGAAACAACTACTTGGGGTTGCTTTCCGCTAATTTTTTTAATTGCCGTTTGAGCAAGTTTAATAAAGCGGTCTTGCTTATTCGTAACAACTGGCATAAAACTAGCAACTATCTTCAGTTTTAATTCAACCCCTGTCTCCTTGCTTAATTCATCAATAATTGATTGTAGTCTTTTTTCTGTTTCCCGATTATCACATTCTGGAATCGTGCGAACATTTCCCTTCAAATATGCGTAATCAGGAATTGAGTTTAACTGGTCACCACCATGAAAGACAGTCACACTATGAATTAATTTTCCTAGGGTGGGACTTACTGCTGCATCGTCAAACGCCTTTGATTCTTTATTGATAAATTTCACTAGATTTGTAACAGCATTTACCCCTAATTCCGGCTGCGAACTATGAGCCAATTTCCCATGAGATTCAACAATATAATCAAAGGAGCCACAGTGAGCATATTCAATTTGACCAGTAGTTGCTTCCCCAATTACCATTGCGTCAACATCATGAACGTACCCTTTATCAGTCATTTCCAGAGAACCTTGACCACCAACTTCTTCATCAACAGTGGCAATCAAGCGAACCTTTCCATGTTTTGGCAAACCTGCTTCTTTAAGCTCAATTAAAGCACCCACCATAGCTGCCAATCCCGACTTCATATCAACTGCTCCCCGACCATAGATTTTACCGTCTACTAATTGGCCAGCAAATGGCGGATATGTCCATTTTTGGAAATCACCTGCAGCTACCGTATCTAAGTGTCCAGAAAGAGCGAGTACCGGCCCCTTTTCATCACCAACTTCCGCAATTAGATTGGTGCGGTTGGGTGCGAAAGGAACTAATTCACAGGAAATATGATGATCTTCTAAGACCCTTTTAATATAACTTGCTTCGTCCTTTTCGTTACCATTTACTGTATCAATCTGAATTAACTTCTGTAATAATTTTATTTTTTCATCATTTTCCAATGGTAATCGCCCTCCTTTTCTAACTAAATTTTAATCAAAACTATACCACTAAATAAAAAAAGATGCTAGAGCTTTTCTCTAACACCTTTTTTATTAATCCATCGATTTAATGTATTGGTAAACTTGCTGGCCAGCAATCGCTCCATCACCAACAGCTGTTGCAACCTGTCGTAATGGTGTTTCACGAACGTCCCCAATGGCAAAAATACCTGGTACTGCTGTCCGCATTCGCTCATCAGTCTTTACCCAGCCTTGATCATCAAGAATATCTAAATTCTTAAAAGCAGCTGTCATTGGGAAATTACCAACATAAATGAAGACACCATCTGCAGCCATTTCACCATCTTCACCAGTCTTATTATTATGAGTTTTAACACCTGTTACTTTAATATCATCCCCAACAATTTCAGTCACACTAGTGTTATAAACAAACTCAATCTTGTCATTATTCATCGCTTCTGCTTGAATAATTGGTTCAGCCCGGAGCTCATCACGACGAACAAGCACTGTTACTTTGGAAGCTAATTGCGTTAAGTAAACTCCCTCTTCAACAGCCGCATCACCACCGCCAACAACGATTAAATGCTTTCCTTTAAAGAAGGCTCCATCACAAACTGCACAGTATGAAACACCACGGCCACCAAATTCTTCTTCTCCTGGAACATTGAGGTGGCGCTGATCAGATCCAGTAGCGATAACAACCGCCTTTGCAGTATATGTTTCATCCATGTCAGTAGTGATCTTCTTTAAGTCACCATCAAGTTCTACTTTAGTTACTGTTCCATAAGCATATTCTGCGCCAAACTGAGTTGCACCTTCATACATTTGTTGGGCAAGTTCAGGGCCCTTAACACTCTTGAATCCTGTGTAATTTTCAATTTCAGCAGTATTATTCAAGTTTCCGCCGTAAATTCCACGATCAAGCATCAAGACAGATAGGTTTGCACGTGAGGCATACATTGCCGCGGTCATTCCACCTGGCCCAGCACCAATAATTACAACATCATATTGCTTACTTTCAGCCATTTCTCTCTTCCTCCTCGAACAATTTTTACTATCCATATCATACCGACTTTGAATCTTTTTGTCTATCATTTTGCTTACTTTTTATCAGTGGTATTCCTTGTCGAACTATAACTAATATTATTATTTTATATATTATTTTGAAACAATTAAATCGTTTTCAATCCTAATATTATCACATTTGCGTTATACTTATTATGATAAGCGATTATATTTTTTCGATTTTTAAGGAGGCGAAGTGCATCCAATTAATGCACGCATGTATGAAAGTCTGTATTTTTTCTACCTGTATTGTTGATCTGCTTTATCCAGATGTCGGAAAGGCAACGGTTGAACTTCTCCAACGTTTTGGCTGCGAAACATTTTTCCCCGATAAACAAATTTGCTGCGGACAACCAACTTATAATAGCGGTTATGATCGTGAAACAATTGCTACATTTAAAAATCAACTCGATGCCCTTTTAAGTATTGACGCCGATTATATTGTTGGGCCTTCTGGATCATGTGTTGCCATGCTTCATGAATACAAGAACATTTTCAAAGATGATCCAGAGTATTCGAAGAAAGCACAAGCCCTTTATGATAAATCTTTTGAACTAACGCAATTTATTTACCGGGTTCTCGGTATTCTTGATTGTGGTGCAGAACTAGATGATACGGCAACCTTTCACCGTTCTTGCCACATGACCCGTCTTCTTGGTGAACGGACAGCCCCCATCGTTCTACTTGAACATGTTAAAGGACTTGAGCTTATTCCCCTTCATAACATTCAATTATGTTGTGGCTTTGGTGGAACATTCTCTGCTAAAGAACCCCTTCTCTCTGAAGCGATGGTTGATGATAAAGCAAATAATGTTTTGAAGACGAAAGCACATATTCTTATTGCTTGTGAGCAAACATGTTTAATGAATATTGGTGGACGAATTAACCGTCGCCGTGATGGCTCTCATATTACAATTATGCACATTGCTGAGGTCCTTAATCATAACGTTGATACTAGTCGGATCACGTATGTCAAAGATACGGATCATGTAATGGTACCAGCAAACGGAAACGGGGTGTTTTAGATGGGAATAGCAACAAGCGATAAGCCTTTTACGGAACGAATTAAAGACGCAGAAGCCGATAAATTTATGCGAGCATCGGTTGCTAAAGCACAAGACGCTCAATTTCAAAAACGAACTGAAGCACGGCGTCAATTAGGACACTGGGAAGGCTGGCGTGATCTTTCTGCTGAAATTCGTCAACACGTCATTAAGCATCTCCCTGATTATCTTGAAGAATTTAGCGATAATGTTCAAAAAAATGGTGGTCATGTTTTCTTTGCCAAGGATGGTGACGAAGCAAGTGCCTTTATCAAACAATTGGCAATAAAGAAAAACGTTCACCATGTTGTTAAATCTAAGTCAATGGTGACTACTGAAATTGGATTGGATAAAGAATTACTCACAATTCCCGGACTTTCATTAATGGAAACAGATTTAGCTGAATTTATTTTGCAAGAAGATAATTGGGATGAACCAACACATATTGTTTTCCCCACTCTGCATAAAAACCGCAATCAAATTCAAAAAGTATTTGAAAAACTTGGCTATGACGGTGACAATGATCCTGAACATATGGCTAGGTTTGTACGTCACTATCTCCGTAATTACTTTATGCAAGCAGACTTTGGCATTACTGGCTGTAACTTTGCTATCGCTGATAATGGAATGATTAACCTTGTTACCAACGAAGGAAATGCCGATATTAGTATGGCCATTCCTAAAACCCAGGTTGTAGTCATGGGGATGGAACGAATTGTACCAAGTTTGAAAGAAGCAGAAGTCCTCGACAATGTTTTATGTCGAAGTGCAGTTGGTCAAAAACTAACTAGTTACTGTACTTTCTCAAAAGGTAAAGAAGCGGACGAGGCAGATGGACCGGATGACTTCTATGTTGTAATAGTCGATAATGGTCGTTCTAAGATGCTTAACACTGACTTTGAACCAATGCTGCAATGTATTCGTTGTGGTTCTTGCTTAAACGTTTGCCCCGTCTACCGGCAAGTCGGTGGAAAGGGCTATGGATCGATTTATCCTGGACCAATGGGTGAAGTACTTTCACCAATTTTAGGTGGTTATCAAGAATTTAAAGAATTACCATATGCATGTAGTCTATGTGCTGCTTGTACAGAAACTTGTCCTGTTAAAATTCCCCTTCATGAGTTAATCCGTCATCACCGTTATGTGGAAATGGATGAGCTTCATTTAGATCACAGTCCTTCGAATGCTCTTTTGAAGGCAGTTGGTAAAGGTACCAGCTCCCCTACGCTTTTTAATGATGCGATGCGTTTTGCCCATGTTGCCCTTGAGCCATTTGGCAAGAAGATAACTCCTGAAGACATTAAGAACCTTTATCCAGATGGTAAAATTAACCACCTTCCCGCAATTGCTCCTAAACTAGCTCATGGCTGGGTAGATGTTCGTGATCTTGCTGTTCCGCCGAAGTACCACCAAAACTTCCGGCATTGGTATCGTCATTACGAAGAAGAGGAGGAGCAGAAAAATGACTGATTACTTACAAGAAGCAAACACTACTAAGAATCAAGAAGACTTCTTAAATCGAATTGCAAAGGCTGCCAATCGTCCTCGCCATACGCTTGGTGAAGATCCATTTGTCCCCGTTAATGATCTTCCAGAAACTACCCTTGCTGGAAAAAGTCAAGATGAACTTCTTGAACTTGCGCGCAAAAATAGCGAAGAAGTTCATGTTGATTTCCATGTTGTTAAATCAGCCGATCTTGGCCACACTCTTAATGATTTTATCCAAGAAAAGGAGATTAAAAGTTTAATGCTTCCCTCCTTTGATGAAGAGAAATGGCAAGATTATTCATTGGGGAGATGGCAAGATAATTTACGAGTAGATCCTATTTACTATTGGGAACCTGAATTTGGGCGGCAAAACATTATAAATGCAAATAACAGTGATGGAGCAATTGGCTTTGCGGACTTTCTATTAGCTGAGTCAGGGACCGTAACAGTTGCGACCTCCCCACAACAAGGACGGATGTTTCATTTTCTTCCAACTCATTACTTAGCTATTGTGCCAAAAAGCAAAATTTTACCACGTTCACGGCAAGCAATGGATTATTATCAAAAAGCAATTCAGAATGGTAGTTTACAAACATCAAACATCAACTTTATTACTGGTCCATCCAATTCTGGTGATATTGAAATGGTGTTAATCGTTGGTGTTCACGGCCCACTTGATATGGAATATGTAGTTGTTGAAGATATGTAAAAAAATAAACCTTCAAGATTCCTATAACGAATCTTGAAGGTTTATTTTTTTAGGCTGATGCTAGTCTTACTTCTTAGAATTATTTTGCTTATCTTCAGCAGCAAGCTTTGCGCCTAATTCCTTAATATATTCACGCAATTCTTCTTTAACTTGTGGGTGTTCCAAACCATATTCAATGTTTGTCTTAACCCAGCCAAACTTATTACCAACATCGTAACGGTCACCTTTGTATTCACGAGCGAATACCCGTTGAGTTTGGTTCAAAGTATCAATTGCATCAGTTAATTGAATTTCGCCGCCCTTACCTGGCTTAGTCTTTGCTAATACATCAAAGATTTCTGGAGTAAAGACATACCGACCAATAATTGCTAAATCACTTGGTGCGTCTTTAGGAGCTGGCTTTTCAACAAAGCTAGTTACGTTATAAAGCCCTGGCGTAACTTCCTTGCTAGGGTTAATTACACCATACTTTGCAGTATCTTCATGCGGAACCCGCATAACCGCAAGAGTAGATGCGCCAGTTTGGTTATAACTTTCAATTAATTGCTTCGTTAAAGCTTCATTCTTGTTGTTAATGTTATTAAGGTCATCACCAAGCATAACAACAAACGGTTCATCCCCGATAAAATCACGAGCAGTTAAAACAGCGTCCCCTAAACCACGTGGGTGAGATTGACGAATGAAGTAAATATTAACATCAGTTGTTTCTTCAACCATCTTTAACATCTCGTCCTTGTGCTTTGAACGAAGATTATCTTCCAACTCTGGATTAGAGTCAAAGTGGTCTTCAATAGACCGCTTATTCTTTCCGTCAACAACAACAATATCTTCAATTCCTGATTTGCGCGCTTCTTCAACGATAAATTGAATTGTTGGCTTATCAACAATTGGTAACATTTCCTTTGCCAATGCCTTTGTTGCAGGAAGAAAACGAGTTCCTAAACCAGCAGCAGGAATAATGGCTTTTCTAACACGTTTCATACTTGTAAAACCCTTTCCATGTTTCAATTTCTCTCAATATCCATCCTCTAGCATTTTACCATATTTATTCGTTTTCTGAAGTAAGATCTCGGTCCATTAACTGAGAAATTGCAGTTTTGATATCTTCACCTTCATACAAAACACGGTAAAGAGCTTCAGTAATTGGCATCTGTACTTGCCGTTTACGACTTAATTCATAAGCGGCCTTGGTGGTATAGACCCCCTCGATAACCATTCCCATATTATCAATTACATCTTGAAGTTTTTTTCCTTGCCCCAATTGATAGCCAGCACGCCAATTTCGAGAATTTTTACTGGTAGCAGTAACAACAAGGTCACCAACACCAGAAAGACCAATAAAAGTCATTGGGTTAGCACCAAAAGCAACCCCCAGCCGACGAATTTCTGCAAGCCCACGAGTAATCAAAGCTGCTCGTGCATTATCATGGTAGCCAAGGCCTTGGATAGCTCCAGCACCAATTGCAATAATATTCTTTAAGGCTGCTCCAAATTCCGCACCAATCACATCGTCATTAGTGTAAACACGGAAATAAGAATTACTAAATAGCTTCTGTGCCTTTTCAGCACTGGCCAGGTCCTCACAAGCAGCGGTTACAGCTGTCATATCTTTAATTGCCACATCTTCAGCATGACTCGGACCTGATAAAACAACAATTGCCTGACGGTTTTCAGGAGAAATATCTTCGCTAAGCATTTCTGATGGCCGCTTATATGTATTTTGTTCTAGGCCTTTTGTTGCGTGAATAATTAACGGTTTTTGATGTAATTCTGTCAAAATTGCATTTAATTGCTTAGCAACTTCACGAAGACCCTTTGTTGGAATTACAATCAGTATCACACTGGCACCCTTAACAGCTTCTTTCATGTCCGTTGTTGCTGTTAAGTTAGTAGAATAAACAAAATCTTTCATATAGCGAGGATTTGTATGTTCAGTATTTAATTGCTTAACTTGTTCCTCATTACGAGACCATAATGTTACATCGTGGCCATTTTCTGTAAGCATGTTTGCTAAAACACTGCCCCACGAACCAGCACCTAAAACAGCAATTTTTTCTGCCATAATTTTTTCTCCTTCTCTAATTCAATTAATTTTTGTTTATTCCGTTATCATACCACGGAATATTTTTATGACGTCGAATTATTAGTATTACTAATGCACTGACAAAAAACACTATCGAAAGTAATTGCGAAATGCGGATATTTCCGAGCATTAAACTATCGGTCCGCATTCCTTCAATAAAGAAGCGTCCAAACGCATACCACATTACATAAGTTAAGAAAATTTCACCGCGACGAAATAGATGTTTGCGATGGCGAAGTAACATTAATAATGCAAAGCCAGTTAAATCCCATAATGACTCATATAAGAATGTTGGAATTCGATAGTGACCACCAATATACATTTGGTTTATTATCCAATTCGGAATATGCTGAGCCATTAAATGCGCCCGTGTCGTAATATCACCAAATGCCTCTTGATTCATAAAGTTACCCCAACGGCCAATTCCTTGAGCCATAATAAGGGTTGGGGCAATGATATCCATCATCAGCCAACTAGATAAATGACGGTAATGGCAAAAGACAAGTAAAACAATAAAGCCTCCTAAAATCGCTCCATATATCGCAATTCCACCATCCCAGATAGCAATAATCTCACTTGGATGCTGGGAGTAGTAGCTCCACTGAAATACTACATAGTAAATTCGCGCGCAAATTATCGCAATCGGGAGCGCCCATAAAAGATAATCATAAAAATCATCTTCAGGAATTCCCTCTCGCTTTCCTTCGCGAACGGCTAACAAAAGAGCCAAAACTACCCCGCTAGCAATAATTACGCCATACCAGTGGATAGTAAACGGACCACCTTGGAAAGCAATTGGGTTTAAAGCGGCTTTTATTCCTGGATTAATCATCTAGTTTGCCGACCCCTTGTTATTTTTACTATCACGTTCTGAATTCTGCTTAATCAACTGGTTAAGGTTTCGATCAAATGTTTCGGTAGCATCATAGCCCATTGTCTCGGCCCGATAATTCATTGCGGCTGATTCAATAATAATCGCTAAATTACGACCAGTTTTAACCGGGACAGAAACTTTAGGCACAATAACGCCTTGAATTGTTTGAGTATCTCCACGGTCACCAAGACGATCAAACTGTACATCTGGAGTCCACGTTTCAAGATGTACAATTAAACTGATTTGATCAGAAGGCATAATTGCTCCTGTTCCATAAAGCGTAGAGACATCAATAATCCCAATCCCACGAATTTCCATTAAGTGTTTTAAAATTTGCGGAGCAGTCCCTACCAAAGTCTGCTCGTCACGAGCGTAAACTTCTACCCGGTCATCAGCAATCAGTCGGTGCCCACGACGAACAAGTTCCAACGCGGTTTCACTCTTACCTACTCCCGAATCACCGGTAATAAGCACTCCAACCCCACTTATATCAACTAATACACCGTGGAGAGATTTTCGTGGTGCCAAACGTTCAAGCAAGTAAGAAGTCATGTTACTTAATATTTGGGAAGAGGTTAAATGCGTTCCTAAGATTGGAATTTTCGCATCTTCCGCCGCCTTCTTTAGCTCCTTAGGAATTGGCAGATTAGTTGAGATAACAAAACATGGTGTTTGTGGCATACACATCTTTGTCATGTACTCCTCACGTTGCTCATGAGTTAAGTCTTTAGCAAATGAGGTTTCGGTGATTCCTAACAGCTGAATCCGTGCTGCGGGGTAATGCTTGAAATATCCCGCAAATTCAAGTGCTGGCCGTGAAATATCACTGGTTGTTATCTTACGTTGGAGGTAATCTTCTCCTTGTAAGACTTTCAACCGGACCTTATCAACTAATTCTTGCACCGTTACATTGTTTGGCATTTTCTCCACTCCTTTACAATCTATCCTCGTGACTTGTAATAACTGCATTGAAAATTGCCATAATAATCGCAATCAACATTGCAGAGCCAAATGACGAAAAATGAAAGTTTGCCGACCCGACAAGCATCGACGTTAGTTGTAACATTATTCCATTAATTACAACACTAAAAAGGCCTAGGGTCAAAATATTAATCGGCAACGATAAAATTACTAAAATTGGCTTAATAGCAACGTTCAAAATTGCTAAAACAAAGCTTGCCAATGGTGCAATCCAAGCACTTGTGATATAAAACATCCCTGTTCCGGCAAATAAACCAGCAAGGGCAATAAAAAGGATTGTATCAATCAATACTCGTTTCCAAAATTCCATCATGATCTTCCATTTCTTTTAATGTCTTTTTCCTCGACATTCGTTAAAGTCCGCCGAGAACGTTGGTGAGGCTGTTGAGATGTTTTTTGTGATTCACTGAAGGACTTTAGGAATCCTAGTAAATCGGGATTTTGCGGATCAGCAGGCATTATTATTATCAAAATAATATAGATAATAATGCCTGGAACAAAACCGGTAAAAATAGTCAGTAAAACATATAAAATACGTAAAATATTTGGCTGAATCTTAAAGTACTGGCCAATTCCGCCAAATACACCAGCTATCATTCGATCTGATCCTGAGCGAGTTAATCTTTTATGTTGACTTTCGCGCACTTTACTCACTTCCTTCCAAACTAAATAACTTATTGAGGATTCTTTTGACTAAGTTTCCACTGTAGGAAAGCATCAATAAATGGATCAAGGTCCCCGTCCATTACAGCTTGTCCATTATGGGTTTCATAACCTGTTCGATTATCCTTGACTAAGGTGTATGGGTGAAAAACATATGAACGAATTTGAGAACCCCAACCGATATCAAGTTGTTCACCCTCAATTTCCGCCCGCTTTTTAGCTTTCTTTTCTTCTTCCAGTTCATACAACTTTGATTTTAACATATTCATTGCAGTAACTCGGTTTTGAAGTTGGGATCTTTCAGCTTGAGAAGAGGTTACAATCCCGGTTGGAATATGCGTAATCCGAACAGCAGATTCTGTTTTGTTAATATGCTGACCACCAGCACCACTAGACCGGAATGTATCAACTCGTAAATCTGATGGATCAATATCAACTTCAACACTATCATCTAACTCTGGCATTACATCAACCGAAGCAAATGATGTATGACGCCGACCAGCCGCATCAAATGGGGAAATTCGGACAAGGCGATGGACCCCTTTTTCACTACGAAGATAACCGAACGCATTATGCCCCTTAATTAGCAGCGTAACACTCTTGATACCAGCTTCATCACCGGCTTCATAGCTTGCTGTTTCAACAGAGAAACCATGCTGTTCACCCCAACGAACATACATCCGCAGAAGCATTTCACCCCAATCTTGGGCTTCAGTACCACCTGCTCCCGGATGAATTTCTAAGATAGCATTTTTAGCGTCGTATTCCCCATCAAGAAGTTGCGTTAATCGATACTGTTCTAAAGCCTTTTGTGTTTTTGTAAAGGATGCTTCGAAATCTTTTTGTAAATCATCGTCCGGTTCAACCGCGAGCAATTCAAGCGAAGTTTCAAGATCGCTAATTTGATCACGTAAATTCACAAAGGTATCCCGTTTTTCTTTTAAAATATTATTTTCCGCAATGACCTTTTGTGCCTGCTCATTATTATTCCAAAAGTCTGGCTGAGCCATCTCTTGTTCAATTTCTGCAATGCGCTCATCTAGTGCATCTAAGTCAAAGAGACCTCCCGAAGTGCGTAACTTCTTTTTGCATTGCTTCTACTTGTTTTTTTGCTTCATTTAATTCCACACTCAAACCTCCGTTATACAACAATACGGCAGCGGTACCGCCATGGGTTACCTTACTGCCGTACCTAGTAGTAATTAACAATTAACGTGTTACATTTTGCCGAATTTCTGACTTCATGAAGAGTCGAGTAGTTTCATACTCAATATCAGCAATCATTTGTTCAAACATATGGTAACCAGCAGTTTGGTATTCAACCAATGGATTTAACTGTCCATATCCACGTAATCCAACTGACTGCCGGAATTGGTCCATAATATCAATATGATCAGTCCAGTGTGAGTCAACCACCCGCAAAATAACAACCTTTTCAAATTCAAGCATCTGTGCTGGATCATAAAGTTGCTTTTGTTTTTCCTTATAAACTCCCTGGGCAAATGTCATCAAGTAATCTACCATTTCTTGAGGTGATTTACCTTCCAGATCCTTAACTGTGATCGTATCAGGTTTGATTAAAACTTCTTCTGCAAAGTCAACAATTCCTTGTAAATCCCAATCCTTCTTGTCACCAAGTGTATGTTGATCAACTTCACGCTGGATTGTCCGTCTAAACATTGGCATAAGGACCCACTTCAGCGACTTATCTTCAGTGATAATTTGTTGCCGCTCTTTATAGATGATTTCACGCTGTTCACGCATAACATCATCATATTGAAGAACATTCTTCCGTGAATCGTAGTTGTTACCTTCAACTCGCTTTTGAGCTGATTCAACCTGGTGAGTCAAGAAACGACTTTTAATGACAGCATCTTCATCATTAACTTTCATCCGTTCTAAGAAGGCTTTGATCCGGTCTCCACCAAATCGCTTCATTAAATCATCTTCAAGCGATAGGTAGAATTGTGATAATCCCGGATCACCCTGTCGTCCAGAACGTCCACGAAGCTGATTATCAATCCGCCGTGATTCATGTCGTTCAGTACCAATAACTGCCAGTCCGCCAATTTCACGAACGCCAGGGCCTAACTTAATATCTGTTCCCCGTCCCGCCATGTTGGTAGCGATAGTTACTGCACCTTTTTGACCGGCATTTTTAACAATTTCCGCTTCCTTAGCGTGATTCTTAGCGTTTAAGACAACATGCGGAATATTCTCTTTATCAAGCAGTTGGGATAAGTATTCAGAGGTTTCAACGGCGACTGTCCCAACTAGGATTGGTTGCCCTTTAGCATGAAGTTTTTTAATCCGATCGACAACAGCTGCAAACTTACTTTGTAATGTTGGATAAAGCAAATCGGGCTCGTCTTTCCGCTGAACGGGACGGTTAGTTGGAATAGTAATAGTTTCCATGTTGTAAATTTCACGGAATTCTTCTTGTTCAGTTTTAGCAGTACCAGTCATCCCCGCCAGTTTGTTATACATCCGGAATAAGTTCTGGTACGTAATGTTAGCCATTGTCTTGTTTTCTTCTTGAATCTCTACGCCTTCTTTGGCTTCAATAGCTTGGTGAAGACCATCAGAGAAACGGCGACCTTCCATCACACGTCCAGTAAAGGAATCAACAATTAATACTTCACCATCTTGAACCACATAATCCTTATCTAAAAGCATGATGTAGTTAGCACGCAACGCCTGATCCAAGTGGTGGGTCAGCGCAGTATTTTCCGGATCATATAGATTCTTTAAGTTGAAGTATTTTTCAGCCTTTTTAATTCCTTCATCAGTTAATGAAACCGTCTTTGATTCAAGATCAATCTTGTAATCAACATCCTTCTTTAACTGCTTAACAAACCGGTCAGTTTGCTTGTACAACTTAGAAGTGCCCGTTCCTGGACCTGAAATGATTAATGGTGTCCGCGCTTCATCAATTAAAATTGAATCCACTTCATCAACTAAAGCATAGTTTAAACCACGTTGGACTTGGTCTTCTTTGTAAACAGCCATGTTATCACGAAGGTAATCAAACCCAATTTCACTATTAGTAGAATACATGATATCAGCTTTGTATGCTTCTCGTTTTTGGTCAGGACTCATTTCTGAGTTGTTAATACCAACGGAACATCCAAGCCAATTATAAAGCTGTCCCATTTCGGTAGCATCACGCTTTGACAAGTATTCATTAACTGTAATAACATGAACACCTTTTCCGGAAATCGCATTAAGATAAACCGGCATTGTAGCAGTTAATGTCTTACCTTCACCAGTCCGCATTTCTGCAATATTACCTTCGTGGAGAACAATCCCCCCCATGATCTGGACATGGAATGGATATAGTCCTAAGACCCGCTTAGCACCTTCACGAGAAACTGCGAATGCTTCTGGCAACATATGATCCAAGGATTCACCTTTTTTATAACGTTCCCGAAATTCATCAGTTTTTGCCTGAAGCTGTTCATCAGTTAGTTCAGACATTTGTTTAGCATAACTCTCGACTTTATTTGCTATTTTGTTAATTCGCCGTAATTCACGACGATCGCTTTCAATCCATTTTTTTAGAATATTGGCCATAAAAGCGTCCTTCCTACTTTCTGGCTTAAGTCCAAAATCAATAAAAAAGTACTACTCAAGCCAATTATATTTTTTACTCTAACCATAATATTTTACCACGTTCATGGTATAAATAAAAATTATTAGTATGGATATTACAAGGTGGCTATAAGTTATAAGATACAAAAAGCGCCAATGATTTCTCATCCGCGCTCTTCATATTGGCATTGACTATTCAGCTTCAATCAAGCCATAACGACCATCATTACGACGGTAAACAATGCTTGTACCATTAGTTTCAGCATCTTGGAAGATAAAGAAATTGTGTCCAAGCATATCCATTTGAAGGACAGCTTCTTCAGGATCCATTGGCTTTAATGAAACTTGCTTCGTCCGTACAATCTTTAATTCATCATCTTGTCCATCTGTTCCATCATTATCAGATGGGATGAATTCAAGGTTCTTTAAGCCCTTTTCACGTGACTTACGGTTAACCTTCGTCTTGTACTTCCGGATTTGCCGTTCAAGCTTATCAGTAACTAGGTCAATACTTCCATACATATCATTAGAAGTCTCTTCTGCCCGCAACGTTAGGTATGGAAGTGGAATTGTTACTTCAACCTTATACGTCCGGTTTGGATAAACTTTTAAGTTCACGTGGGCGGTAGCCTCAACACTATCTTCAAAGAACTTTTGAAGCTTGCTGATTCGCTTTACAACGTAATCACGAATTGACTCAGTAACTTCGACATTTTCACCACGAATATTGAACTTTAACATTGTACTTCTCTCCTTTCAGCCAAGCAATTGCTTGATCTGATATCAGAAGGACCACTCTTCTCATATCCTATTTTTATTATAGATTAGTTTGTATTAATTAACAAACTTTATTAATGCATCTTAAGAAGAATTTAACGTGCTAGTGAAACGCTACCAATCTCTTTACAGCCAGCTTGTTTAAAAAGTACTGCTGCATGGTACAACGTCCTACCTGTAGTATAGACATCATCAACTAAAAGGATCCGTTTATTAATTACTTCTTCTGGAGATTTAAGTATAAATGGTTGCTTAGTTGTAAGTCGTTCTTCTTTTGTCTTGCTTGATTGCGCTACTTTTGAACTCGCCCTAGTTCCTAAGATTGATTGGTAAGGTACTTCTCGTAATAGACCAATAACTTGATTAAAGCCACGCGTTTGCATCGTTGTCGACGTTACTGGAATTGGGACAATTAAATCTGCTTTCTGTTCATTAACTACTTTGCTAAGTTCACGCTGAAATATCACTCGTAAACGATAATCGCCATTAAATTTATAACGTTGCATATACTCTTTCATTGCTTCGTTATATCGATATAATCCTCGATGATGCAAGTGCCAACCATAAAGCTTTTCCCATGTCTGACAGTCTGCACATAAGAAACCATTTTTATTAATATTTTCTTTACCGCATCCTGCACATCCGCGATCGTTCCAGCGTACAAAACTTTCCTTACATTTAGTACAGAGTACAGGCGTGATAATTTCGCGAAAGCTAAAAATATCTCTCAAACTTAGCTGGAAAGATATTCTTTTATTACACAAAAGGCACTCCATCTATCAACCTTTGACCTTTCCGATTCAAGTACTTCACCTGGGAAATAGCTTGATTAACTTGTCGACAATTACAATTAATCCAAAAAACAACCCGTCCAGTTGGCCGACTTTGTGCGCGTCCAGCTCGACCAGCAATTTGCACTAATGCTGATGAAGAAAAGACTGGATCATCAGCACCTAAAACATAAACATCAATTTCTGGAAAAGTAACTCCCCGTTCAAGAATAGAAGTTGTGACTAAAAAGTCGTAATCACCATCACGCATTTTTTGGACTTTTTCTAATCGTTCTGGATCACTTGCATGAACAGTAGCAAAGCGGAAAGTTGTAAAAGAATGTCGCAATGCAGCTTCAACCAATACTAAATCTGCAATATGAGGAACAAATAGCAAAAAACGATGACCTTCCTTTAGCGTTTCTTGTAGCTGTTGAATAATTTGTGGGGGTAATTGCTTGCGTTCTAATCGTCGCCGCCATCCAAAAGCTAGTCTAACTTTTATTTGTGGAAGTAAATGTCCATGATAGCGAAGAGGTAAATAATTAACAACTAATCGTTTACTTTTAATTTCTCGGAGCAAAGTATCTCCTGGAGTCGCGGTTAAATAAAGACACCCTCCGTTCTTTTTTATTGCTTGCCTTGTTGCATATAATAACGAAGCATTCGCAGCATACGGAAAGGCATCTACTTCATCAATAATTAAATTATCAAAAGCATGATAGAAACGAAGCAATTGATGGGTTGTGCAAATAGTCAGTTGGGCATAATGATAAGGTAATTCTTGCCGACCATGCAAAAGAGCAATATCACAATTAGCAAAGGCAGCTTCTAAACGAGGAAATAATTCTAAACAAACATCTACTCGTGGAGAAGCTATTCCAATTCTTTCACCGCGTTTAATTGCTGCCGCAATACCTGCAAACATCATCTCAGTCTTTCCGGCACCCGTAACTGCCCATAATAATTGCTGAACATGAGCAACCATTCCCTGGGAAATTTTTTCTGAAGCTTGTTGCTGAAGAGGCGACAATTTCCCTTTCCAGGTTAATACCGGTTCAGTAACCGTAAATTGATTTGGCTCTGGAACATGATAAAATTTAGTTAACGTTGAAACACGTCCAAGATTAATGCAATGCGGACAATAGAACTCGCCTTGTGGCAAAGCACCCAGCGATTTTGCCGTGACATGATTGCAGCGATAGCATCTGATATTACCAGCGTCAATTCTGATTGTTGGGAGTTCTTGAATTCCTGATTGTATCACCTCGTGACGCGAAACCAAGACTCGTCTCCCATAATAATTTTCTAGATCCATTATTCACCTCCTACTTTATATATACGTAAACTAATTAAAATAGCACGAAGGAAGTTTAAAAATGACAGAACCATATTTAACAATTGCCAAAAACACTACTTATGAGCAAACGATTAAAAAATCACGATTTATTTGTTCCATTGCCCGTGTCTCCTCAGAAGAAGAAGCTCAACAGTTTATTGCCAGCATTCAAGCAGCTAATAAAAAAGCTACTCACAATTGTTTTGCATACATGATTGGTGACAACGACCAGATCCAGCGAGAAAGTGATAATGGCGAGCCAAGTGGAACTGCGGGAATTCCGATCCTTGAATCGCTTAAACTTTCAAAGATCCACAATGTCGTAGCAGTGGTTACCCGTTATTTCGGTGGGATTAAGCTAGGCGCAGGTGGTCTCATCCGGGCATATAGCAATACAACTACTGAAGCAATCCACCAAGCTGGTCTCGTTCAACGGATCAAGCAAGCAATTCTAAAAATCACTGTTACCTATGCTCTTCACGATCCCCTTCTTTACTATTTCAAGGAAAACAATCTTGAGGTGGCCGGTGAAGAGTATGGGGTTAACGTTGAAACAAGTATTTATGTAAACGAAACGGACTTAAAAGATGTCAAAGAAAAGCTCATTAATCGTTTTAACGATCAGCTTCAAATAACTGAAGGCGATCAGCGATTTAACGAAATTCCATATTAAAAGGGGGCTCGAAAACGAAGTCACGAGTGACTTCGTTTTCGAGCCCCCGCAAGCAACAATAGGCCATCAGTGTTCGACTTTGCCGGACGCTGATGGCCATTGTTGTACTGCGCTGTTCGTATTTTATGGAAGTGACCTAACTTATGTCACAACTCCTTTTTAATATTTTATTTTTTCACACTTCGATAGTAACTTATCCAAATTATAATACAAAAAACCGTTAACATACCAAAGGCTTCTTGAGTACCAATTGCCGTTGAGACCCGACGAACAACATTTAAGTGCGATTGATTAGCAGCTACAATCATCGCTACTAATGATGTCCCAATTGCCCCGGCAAATTGCTGCAAAGTATTAAGGATTGCATTTCCTTGTGATTGCTTTGCTTTACCAACAACAGTTAATGCACTTGTCATTACGCAACCCATGCACATTCCCATTCCACCCATATAGAGAATATAAACAAGCGCAATAAATATATTTGTTAAATGCCGTCCAGAAACTGTAAAAGCAATAAGCGCAATTAAGCACAATGAAGTCCCAATCAGAATAGGCTTGCGAGCGCCAAATTTATCTAAAATCCGTCCTCCCAATGGGGCAAATATCGCACCCACAAAACCAGCTGGAAGGACAATCAAGCCAGCTGTCATTGCACTATTACCATTTACCAATTGAATATAGTTTGGTAAAAGAAATGCAAAACCTAATGAAATAAGTTGGGTTAAAAAGAAGCCAAGAACATGCCCAGAAAATTTTTTGTTTCTAAATAATCGTAATTGTAAAATTGGTTCTTTTAGGGTTAATGAGCGCCAAGCAAAAAGTCCCATTCCTAAGATTCCGATTAACAATGCACCACCAACTGAAAAGGTCATGAAGGCTTGGCTTCCCAGGTTACTAAATCCTGTTACAAAACCACAGAACATGAATACAATCATTAACATGCTAAAAAGATCAATTTGTTGCTTTTTAATCGGTGATTTTTGGGTAATTCCCCATTCACCAAGCACAAACGAAATAATTAAAAGCGGAATTAATGAATAAAATACCCACCGCCAATTAAGCTTGCTGGCAACGATTCCACCAAAAGTAGGACCAATCGCTGGGGCAACTCCAGTAATAAGATTTCCAATCCCCATCATAAAGCCAATTCTGCTTGTTGGAACTTGCTCCATAATAATATTAAACATCAATGGTAATGCAATCCCAGTTCCTATTCCCTGAATTGCACGACCAACTAAAAGTACCCCAAATGATGGCGCCAGTGCATCAATAATTATTCCACCGATAAAAAGCAAGTTTGCAACTGTAAAAAGCATCTTTGTTCGGTAAGAGCTTTTCAAAATTGCCGATAAGGGAACAACGATTGCAACCAAGAGCAAATAAATGGAAGTCATCCATTGAACCTGATTAGTAGTAATCGAAAATTCACGCATCAGGATCGGAAAAGTCACATTCATCGCTGTCTCTACAATTACCCCACAAAATGACATCAATCCGGTTGCCACAATCGCTGCAACAACTTTTGCCGGAATTTTTTCAGTATTCGTACTCATTATTTCTCCTCGATCATCGTTGATAAGAATCGTTTTATTTTCGAAATGTCCTGTTCACTAAAATCTGCTTTTAATTTCTCTTCGTATTGTGTAATGTACGCACTTACATCTGAAGATAATTTTTGGCCTTCTGCAGTAAGCGTAACGATTTTTTGACGGCGATCTTCAGGTGACGGATAACGTTCAATTAAATTTTTCTTTGCCATTCGTTGAAGCAATACAGTAGTAGTTGATCTCTTTATTCCAAATTCATTTTCAATCTGGTGTTGATCACAACTATTTCCCGGGAAATGCGTTAAAAAATCAATAATCGACATTTGCGTCCCTGTCAATCCATACTGCTGCGCAAATGCATTCATTTCTTGATTCATCGCATTGTTAGCTTGTTTTACTAAACGACCTATTAGCAATTTTCATCTCTCCTTTTTGTTAGTCGACTAACAAAAAGAATAATATGATTTAGCTTATTAGTCAATATAAAAAGGACTGTGACATAAGTTAAGTTACTTTCATAAAAAGCAAATACGCAGTACAACAATGGCCTCCAACGTCCGACAAAGCCGAACATTGGAGGCCTACTGTTGCTTGCGGGGGCTCGAAAACGAAGTCACAAGTGACTTCTGTCTCGCTCCCTCAATAAGTTTTATTTAATTATCCTAAAATCATTTCAGCAATATCAAGGACAATGATAATCCCTAAAATACTGCTTAAAAGCACTAAAATTTTTCTCGTATGTTGATCTTTTGATTGCAGTTTTTCCCAATTCATTCCTGCATACGCAACTAAGATCAAAGCACAGCCAATGATACCGTATATTCCAGAATGAAAGCCACGATTATCAATGGTATAACTCGCTGCCATAAATAGGCCAATTGCAAACAAAAGTCCCCATAATAGTTGCTTTTTATTCATTAAATCAATACTTTCTCTCTAATAAACTATTCTTGAAGGTGGTAGTTATAACTAGCAACAATAATATTTTCTCGGGAATTCAATAACGCCCGTAAACGAACACTGGTCTGATTATGTAAGGCCAATTGCCATGGATGTTTAGGAATAAATTGCGGAACAAGAACAGTCGTCGAATAATTTCTTGCTTCTGCTCGTTTTGCAATCACATCAACGAAACGTAACGTTGGTTTAGCGATTGAACGGTACGAAGAATGAATATCAACAAAACGGACATCTGGATATTCAGCTTTAAATTCATTTGCTGTTTTATGCTCTTTGCCTGGATTTTCATCAAATGAAACATGCATGGCAATAACATAATCACCAATCGACCGAGCATAGTTAATTGCACCACGAGTTACCCGTGTTACATTACCAACTAAAACAATCACCGTTGCGCCATCGTAATCATGTAATTGGACTTTCGTCTTTTCAGCAACCCGCAATTGAGCAGCAACTTTTACATAGTGCCGGTGAATCGAATGGAACATCCATAAAAGCAGCGGCATGATAATCAAGTATGGCCAAACATTTGCAAAGTGTTGCCAGAACAAGCAAATAACAAGGATAAATGAGATCAAAGCCCCTACTAAGTTAATAAAGGCTTTTCCTAGCCAGAAGCCTTCCCGTTCTCTAAACCAGTGAATAATCATCCCAGATTGCGATAAAGTAAATGGAACAAATACACCCACTGCATAAAGTGGAATTAACATATTAGTCTGACCATGGAAGATTAAGATCAAAATAATTGCTCCAATTGCCAAGGAAATAATTCCGTTGGAGTAACCTAACCGATCACCACGATCCATGAAGGCGTGCGGCATATATTTATCTTTGGCCATATTAAAAGCAAGAATTGGAAAGGCAGAGAAACCAGTATTGGCGGCGACTGCTAAAATCATTGCAGTTGAAAGTTGCAAGAGGTAAAAACCTAACCCATGCCCACCAAAGATTTGCGCTGCCATTTGGGAGAGGATTGTTGTCCGTGAATTAGGAACTACTCCCAGGTAAAAGCTAAAGAAGATAACGGCAATAAAGAAGAACGCTAAAATAGCACTCATAATTGCCAGGGTAGTTGATGCATTCTTTTCTTTAGGCTTATTAAAGTTAGGAACAGCATTACTTACGGCTTCCACCCCAGTTAAGGATGACGAACCAGCCGAGAATGCCCGAATAAGCAAAACAAATGACATTCCCGATACCGGTGTTCCATAATCGACAATTGCCCGGTAATGAATATGACCAGTGGCAATATTATAGCCACCCCACACTACCATCACAATCATCATAATAACAAAGAAATATACCGGAATTGTGAGGAAGTTTGCACTTTCACTCATTCCCCGTAAATTCATAAACATGATTAAAAGAACGATAACGATCCCGATTGGAATTGAAAATTTATATAAAGCAGGAACTGCCGAAGTAATCGCTTCAACTCCAGATGTCGTTGAAACGGCCACCGTTAACATATAGTCAACTAGTAATGATCCTCCAGCAAATAATCCCCCATTACTCCCCCAATTCCGTGTGGCAACGACATAAGCACCACCACCACTAGGATAGGCATGAATGATTTGTTGGTATGATAACGTGATAGCTAACAAAAGGACCAACACAACTGCCGCAATCGGGATTGAATACCAGATTGCTGCTGCAGATAAAGTTACCAGAACAGTTGTAATTTGCTCTGGTCCATATGCTACTGACGATATTGCGTCAGAAGAAAGCATGGCTAATGCTTTAAATTTAGTTAAGTGTGTTTGCCCTTCATCAAGGGTTTTTAACGGTTTCCCGATTAAAACACGTTTCAAATAGCGCCACATACTATTTCTCCTTTGATTTTTACACTTTTTAAGTAGGTGACAATACTACAATTTATTTTTTAATTTTGCAACCTACAAATATATCTATTGATCTTTTTCTGGCATCTTTACCTTGGCATTAACCTTTTCTGCCGCAGGATCGATTTTTTTCATCCGGCTAGCCACAGCCCACCGGTAAAATCCTAGCGAGCAGATGATAATAACAACAAAATCCCATGGGTACTTCAACCAGTCCTTGCCGCCAAATCCTTCACTCCCAATGTAAGAAACTATTGAGATAAAAACAAGATAAGCCAACATCCAATAACTATTGCGTAAGTCACGTAGCCCTGATGCGTGACGATACTTAACTTCATAATAAAGATAAATTGGTAAGCCTAATAAGATAACCCCAATTACCTGGACAGTTGTTGGCCACATTGTCCAATAAATTGAAAGACTCGTCAAGACAAATGCAAATGGCGCTAACCAGGACATAAAATGTGGATGAAACGGCCGCTTTAAATTAGCATCCATTTTACGAAGCGACATTACAGTAACCGGCCCAGTAAGATAAGCAATTAAAGTTGAACCAGTAATTACAGTGGCTAACAAACTCCAATTTCTAAAGAGACTAACCATTACCACTGCTAAAATCAGATCCACAACCATTGCAAACCGCGGAATCATGTAGCGCCGTTCTAGCCGTCCCAACCATTGGGGCAAATGTCCGGTATGAGTCATTGCTGCTAATGCTCGTGAGGCAGTCGCCACGAACGCAACCCCTGTTCCAAATGGTGAAACAAAAGCATCCATATATAGTAAAATTGCAAGCCAATTCATCCCCAGCAGGATCGCAATATCAGCAAATGGAGACGTATAGTTAATCCCATGCCATCCTTTTTGCGCTAATAAGTTCGGATCAATCGCTCCAATAAAAGCAACTTGTAACATGACATAGATCACAGCGGTAATAATCATTGAAATCAATACGCCTCGCACGATATTTTTATGAGGATTAATCATTTCTCCTCCCATGTTGATTACCGTTTGAAAGGCATCATAAGACATAATAATTCCAGAAATAGCAGCTGCTTCAAAGATTGACCGGCTACCATATGGCATAAAAGTAGTTACGCTATGACCAAAATTGCTAGGATGAAAACCCGCTGCAATAAGCATCACAATTGTTAATGTTGGTAATAAAATCTTAAAAATTGATATTAGATTAGTAAAGCGAGTCATCAATTTTACCGACCAGAAATTGATCAAAGTAAAAACCAGCATAAAGCCAAATACAACTAACAATCCAGGAGTCGTAATATTACCGTTCTTCATAAAGTGGTGGGTCCAATTTGCCCATGCCCACGGCCACGAGCTCATATATTGAACCGAGGCCACCGCTTCCATTGGGACTAACGTGATTAATGAAATCCAATTTGCCCATGCAGCAATAAAGCCTAAAAACGGACCGTGGCTATACTGAGCATAACGACTCATCCCTCCACTTTCTGGAAACATTGCCCCTAATTCAACATAAGTAAGGGCAATGCTAATAATGATTATTGCCCCTAAGATCCACGACAAAATAGCAGCTGGTCCCGCAACCTTTGCAGCAGTTCCGGCACCAAACAACCACCCTGAACCAATTAAGGAATTTAAGGCAAGCATTACACCAGAAAATAACGTTATCTTCTGGAACTTCATTTTTTCCATTTCTTAGTTCCTTTCAGTTATAGTTTGGTTAAAAATTAATACTAATTTACTTTACCACAATTTAAGATTTTTAGATTAACTTTATAGTTGAACCGCCTTAACCGGATTACCATTCTGCTTTATTATTTGAAGCAAATCTTTTATTCCTAAAATCACAGTGGCCGTATTAATGTTTGGGTGACAACCTATTAAATCCTCGTTCTTAAAGATATCAGCATCAATAATAAAGGTAACCTGATGTTGTTTATCATTAAACAAGTTAAAAGGTGAAACAGCCCCACTTGTTATTCCTAACTTCATAGCTAATTCTTCTGGACCGGCAAATGAAAACCGACTAGTCGATAGATTCTCTTTCAATTTTTTCATATTGAGACGCTTATTTTCTAAGAGTGTAACTAAATAATAGCCAGCTTTATTTTTTAGAAAAAGGTTTTTCGTGCGAGCAAATTGATATTCTTGAACATACTTGTCTGCTTGTTCCGCTGTATAGACTGGGGGATGAGTAACAATTTGATAGTTTATTTTTTCGTTGTCTAAATATTTATAGACACTGGTCGCATTTTTCGTCATTGATTTTCCTCCAACAAAAAAAGATCCCAACATTTGAAAAAACAAACATTAGAATCTTTTCTGCCCACAAAATTAAATTTTAGTCAAATGGTATTACATCATACCGCCCATGCCGCCTTGTGGAGCAGCAGGAGCTTGGTTATTAGCATTTGGATCTGGCTTATCAGCAACAACCGCTTCAGTAGTAAGAAGCAATGCTGATACGGAAGCAGCGTTTTGAAGAGCAGAACGGGTAACCATTGTTGGGTCAACAATACCAGCCTTGATCATATCTTCAAACTTGCCATCTGCAGCGTTGTAACCAATGCCTTCTTTTTCATTCTTTAATTCATTAACAATAACAGAGCCTTCAACACCAGCGTTTTCAGCAATTTGACGAACTGGTGCTTCAAGGGCAGCCTTAACAATATTGATACCAGTTAATTCATCACCATCGGCTTCAATCTTGTCAAGAGCAGGAATTACGTTAATTAAAGCAGTTCCACCACCAGGAACAAATCCTTCTTGAACAGCAGCACGAGTAGCGTTCAAGGCATCTTCAATCCGGTACTTCTTTTCCTTCAATTCAGTTTCAGTTGCGGCACCAACCTTAACAACGGCAACCCCACCTGAAAGCTTTGCAAGACGTTCTTGAAGCTTTTCCTTGTCGAAGTCGGAAGTTGACTTAGCAATTTCTTGCTTAATTTGGTCAACACGTTCTTGGATAGCTTCCTTTGAACCAGCACCATCAACGATAGTAGTAGTATCCTTTGTAACTGTAACCTTGTTTGCTTGACCTAATTGATCAACAGTAGCGTCCTTTAGACTCATCCCAAGGTCGTCAGAAATAACTGTACCACCAGTCAAAACAGCAATATCTTGAAGTTGAGCCTTACGACGGTCACCAAAGCCAGGAGCCTTAACAGAAACAACATTAAAGGTACCACGAATCTTGTTCAATACAAGAGTTGGTAATGCTTCACCAGTAATGTCATCGGCAATGATCAAGAGAGCACGGCCTTCTTGAACAACTGATTGAAGCAATGGCAAAATGTCTTGGATATTACTAATCTTCTTGTCAGTAATCAAAATATATGGGTTGTCAAGGTCTGCTTCCATCTTGTCGTTATCAGTTACCATGTATTGTGACATGTAACCACGATCAAAGCTCATTCCTTCAACAACATCAACACTAGTGTCAACACCACGAGAATCTTCGATAGTAATTACACCATCATGGCCAACCTTTTCCATTGCATCAGCAATTAACTTACCAACTTCTGGATTAGCAGCTGAAATAGAAGCAATTTGTTCGATATCATCCTTTGTCTTCACATCGTGTGACATCTTCTTCAAAGCTTCAACAGCAACTTCGGTAGCCTTGTCAATACCACGACGAATACCAACTGGGTTTGCACCAGAGGTAACGTTCTTCATACCAGCATTAACAATTGCTTGGGTTAAAACAGTAGCAGTTGTAGTACCATCACCGGCAATATCGTTAGTCTTTGAAGCAACTTCGGCTACTAACTTTGCACCCATATTTTCAAATTGGTTTTCAAGTTCAATGCTCTTAGCAATAGTTACACCATCATTAGTAATAGTTGGTGTGCCATAGCTTTGTTCCAAAACAACATTCCGTCCCTTTGGACCCATTGTTGTCTTAACAGTATCAGCTAATTTATCAACACCACTGAGCATAGCGCTCCGTGCATCTTCAGAAAACTTAATTTCTTTTGCCATTTATGTCACCTCAAAATTAAATTCATTATTTAAAAGAGACGGTGAAGGAATTTTATTCTTTCTGTCTCCTGCTCTTAATTCGCTTATTTAACTATTCAACGATTGCTACTAAGTCTTTAGCATGAACAACTAAGAACTTTTCACCGTTGTATTCTACTTCGTTGCCTGCGTACTTATCAAATAATACGCGATCGCCTTCCTTAACAGCTGGAGCAAGCTTTTGTCCGTTTTCTAAAGTACGACCTTCTCCAACGGCAATAACCTTTCCAGTAGTTGGCTTTTCCTTCACATTGGAAGCAAGGACAATTCCACCAACTGTCTTTTCTTCTTCAGTTTCAGCTTTTAGAACAACGCGATCTCCTAATGGTTTTAACACGTTAATCCCTCCATCTTGTTAATAAATTTTATTTTTAGCACTCAAACTCTTCAAGTGCTAACCACATGTTTAAATATAACATGTTCTCTTTAAAATGCAACAAAAACACTTTGACTTTTTTTGACCATTTTTCAAAGCTTAAGAGATCATACCTACAACCAATGACTTTTATTAATAATTTAGTAAACAAAAAGCATTGGTTGAACGCTTTCATTAAACCAATGCTCTCCTAATTTATTCAATTGAATCTTCAGTATAATTTTTAATGAAGTAAATTAATGTTTGAAGTTCGTTTGTTAAGTCAATATTTTGAACTTGAACATTTTTGGGCACAGATAAACGAACAGGAGTAAAGTTAAGAATTCCCTTTACACCAGCTTCAACTAATTGGTCCGCAACGTGTTGGGCCTTGATTCCTGGAACGGTTAGAATAACAACATCAATTTGTTGCTCTTTTAACTGCTTTACCATATCCTCGGATGGGTAAATTGGAATACCACTTTTGACTGTATTGGCATATTCTGGCTTAGTATCAAATGCCGCACTGATCCGTAAATTGGTATCCTGGTGAAAATTAAAGTTTAACAAGGCACTTCCCAAACTACCAACCCCGACTAAGGCAACACTAACTAATGAGTCTTGATGCAAGATTCCTTTAAAAAACTTTAATAAACTTTCAACGTCATAACCGTATCCCCGCTTACCTAATTCACCAAAATATGAAAAGTCACGACGAATCGTTGCCGAATCAACTTGCACAGCCTCCGAAAGCTCAGTTGATGACACCCGTTGCTTGTTTGCGTCTTTCAATACATTTAAATAACGGAAATATATTGGCAACCGTTTCGCAGTCGCGCGTGGAATCTTTTTATTAGCCATTCTACTTTTGTTCCTCCTAAAATAAGCCCTTCTCAACCTAGTTTGCCAACAAATTACTAAGTTTTTGACAAGGATAATATTAATAATTTTTACTTTGTGAAATTTGAGTCTGTGTATATTCTAGCAATTAAACCCTTTTTTGTGAACTAAAATACAAAAATATTTTCAACTTTTTATTTAAAATTAAAAATCTGCTAAAATAAAACCATATTAAATCAACGAATTAAATGAGGTTTCAATATGTTACTTTTACAGACAAATGACGTTGTGCGTCGATTTGGCGCGGACGTTTTATTTCACAATATGAACATGCAAATCCAAGAGCATGGCCGTACTGCGCTTGTTGGGCGTAATGGTGCTGGTAAAACGACCTTGTTAAAAATGATTGCTGGAATCACCGAACCAGATGAAGGAACAATTACGAAGGTTAAAGATTTGACAATTGGGTACTTGGCCCAGGATCAAGGACTCGATAGTCAAAATAGCATTTGGACTGAACTAGATACTGTTTTTACCCCTCTCCACAAAATGGAAACGCAAATCCATGATCTTGAACAACAACTTGCTGACCTTGATAGTTCCGATAGCAATTATCAACAAATTCTTTCAACATACGATAATTTACAAACTGCCTTTAAGAAACAGGGTGGTTTCGAATACGAATCACGTATGCGAGGAATTCTACATGGATTTGGTTTTGGCGAAGATAGTTATGATACGCCAATTAATTCCCTTTCAGGAGGGCAAAAAACTAAACTCGCCTTAGCAAAGATTCTTCTGCAAGCACCGGGGCTTTTGATTCTAGATGAACCGACTAACCACCTCGACATGAACGTTCTTTCATGGTTGGAAGATTATCTTAAAAGTTATCAAGGCGCATTGCTTATCGTCTCTCACGACCGTTACTTCTTAGATCGTGTTGTCAGCGATGTTTATGATCTCGATAATAAAACACTCACCCACTATACTGGTAACTACACGCAATTTGTTAAACACAAGCAAGAACGATTACAAGCAGAGTGGAAACACTATGACCAACAACAAAAAAAGATTGCTAAGCTAGAAGACTTTGTTAATCGAAATATTGTTCGTGCCTCAACAACTAAACGTGCTCAGGCGCGGCGAAAGCAATTAGAAAAAATGGAGCGGCTTGAGCGTCCAGAAACTGATGATAAATCAATCCATTTCCAATTCCATTCTGAAAAAGATAGCGGAAATGAAGTTCTTGATGTGGAGCAGGCAAAAGTTGGCTACGATGAACAGATCCTTGCTGGGCCGCTTTCGTTTAATGTCCGCAAGCCGCAGCGCGTTGGGATTATCGGACCAAATGGAATCGGAAAATCAACTTTACTTAAATCTATTCTCCATAAAATTCCGTTAATTAGTGGAACAATTAAACTCGGTGCTAACCTCGATATCGGTTACTATGACCAGGAACAACAACAATTGCACCCAAATAAAACCGTTTTAGAAGAAGTATGGGATGACCATCCAGAAGTACCTGAAAAAGATATTCGCTCATTATTAGGTAGTTTCTTATTCGTTGGTGATGATGTTTATAAAGTCGTTCATGACCTATCTGGTGGTGAAAAGGCACGATTGGAGTTAACTAAACTCTCATTTAAACCAATTAATTTTCTTATCCTTGATGAACCGACTAACCACTTAGATATCGATAGTCGAGAAGTGCTCGAAAACGCAATTAACGAATTTAGCGGAACCGTTCTCTTTATTTCTCACGACCGTTACTTTATTAATCAGGTTGCAACCGATATCTTAGCAATGGAACACGACGGAATTAAACATTACGAAGGCAATTATGATGACTACCTAATTGCTAAGGAAAAAGAAAGTTCATCTGAAGCTACTTCACATAATTCCACCACCATTACTAAAGCACCAGCTGGTAAACAATCCTATCAGCAAAGCAAAGAACAGCAGCGTGCTCGCCGAAAAATTCAGCGACAAGTCGATGAGCTAGAACAACAGATGGGGGAATTAGAAGAAAAGCAAACCGCAATTCAAGAACAAATGAGTCAACCAGAGATCGCTACGGATATTGGAAAATTAACCGATCTTCAAAAAGAGCTTGATGAATTATCAGCTAAATCTGAAGAAGTTGAACTTGCATGGACAGAAGCAGCAGAAAAACTGGAAGAATTTGATCAAGAAAACTAAAGGGAGCGAGACAGAAGTCACTTGTGACTTCGTTTTCGAGCCCCCGCAAGCAACAATAGGCCTTCAGCGTTCGGTTTTGCCGGACGTTGAAGGCCATTGTTGTACTGCGTATTCGCTTTTTATGAAAGTAACTTAACTTATGTCACAGTCCCTTTAGTTTTGTCGGAATTTACGAGTATTTTCTGCAAGGTGAACTAAATTACGTAAGAAGTCATGAGTAGATGCCTCATAGTTATACTTTTTACCTAAATCATAAATATATCCATTAATGTAATCTACTTCTGTTGGTCGATTTTTACTCATATCTTGGTACATCGATGGATAATGAAGCGGGTTGGTAACTTCACTAACATATTTAATCGTTTGCCACTCCTCTCCACGGGTGCTTAAGAGCTGAATACCAGCCCGTTCGGCAACATCGAATGCTTCATTAATTAACTGTTTACCAAGCTTTTCTGCACCATCATAATCGATAAATTGCCCCATTTGAATCTCAAAAAGCGTGCAGATCGTATTAATAACAGAATTAAAAACTACTTTTGTTAGGAGAGTACCATAAAAATTATCATTAAGATGAGGATTAATATTCGCCGTGGTAAAGTCCTCAACAATTTGTTTTACCCGCTCGTCAGGTTCGCCGACTTGAGGAGCTAAGTTGATCGAACCAGCACCAGGTTTACCAATAAAGTCCACATCCCCCGCCTTATTAAGGACCGTGCCAATTAAACAAGTTCCGGCCACGACATGTTCTTTAGGAAAATATTGGTTAATTTTTTCAATATGTCCCATGCCATTCATCCCGGAAAAGACATATTGATGGTCAGGACGGAAGAAATGGGCACTGCGTTGTAACAAATCACTAAGCGTCATCTGTTTGGCAAAAATGATAAACACATCTGGATCACCATCATATTCTTCTGGTGAGTAAATATTAATCGGGACAAGGTGACGATTTTCATGGTCCCGAGAAACATAAACCCCACCCTGTTGTTTAATGGTTTCAACTTGGGGAGCCCAGTTATCAACAAAATCAACCTTAGCGCCAGCCAGTTCTTGAAGCAATACGCCAAATCGCAGACCCATTGCCCCTGCACCTAAAACCGTATATTTCAAAGCCATAATCTTTTCCTCCTTAATTAAATAAATTCAATTTAGCAATCCGCTCAACGGCTTCCGTTAATCGTGCTGGCTCAATCAAAAGGCCAATCCGCACATAACCTTCACCATGTTTACCAAAGCCATTGCCGGGTGCTACTGCCACGCCGGCTTTGTCTAATAATAAGTCTGCAAAACTTTCACTGGTATAACCCTTTGGAACCGGCATCCAAGCATAGAAAGTACCCTGGGGAGTAAATGCATGCCAGCCAATTTTTTCCGCCGCATTAATAAAGGCATTCCGTCTTTCTTCATAACGACCAACAATTTCTGTAATTGCCTCATCACGCTGCGGTAGCGTCAAGGCATCAATAGCAGCTTCCTGTAAGGCGGGAAAAAGGCTAACAAATAAATGGTCTTGAATTAAGTTTAAGGCTTCAATAATATCTGCATTACCAACTGCAAATGCGATTCGCCATCCTGCCATGTTGAACGTCTTAGAAAAGGTATAAAATTCAATCCCCACATCTTTAGCGCCTGGTGTTTCCATAAAGCTAACTGGAGCTTGACCATCAAAGCCAATTGCGCCATAGGCAAAGTCACTAATAATTCCCACATGGTACTTCTTGGCCCACGCCACTAATTTTCGATAAAACTCAGGAGTAGCTACAGCGCCGGTAGGATTATTAGGATAGTTAAGATAGAAGAATTTAGCACGTTGCGCCACCTCTTCAGGAATTGCCTCTAAGTCTGGCAAGAAGTTATTTTCTGCTAATAATGGCACTGTTTCAAAATTAACTTCTCCTAACGCTGCTCCTGATAAGTAATCTGGATAGCCAGGATCAGGAAGCAGGAAAGTGTCACCGGGATTCATCAATGCCCATGGCAATTCTACAAGCCCAATCTTGGAACCACCCAAAATTGCTACTTCTTTTTCTGGATCAAAATCAGCTCCATACTTTTCTTGGTAAAAATTTGCTGCCGCTTCCTTAAACGCTGGCAACCCTCGAAATAGTGAATACTTATGAGTTTGCGGATCTGCTACCCATTTTTGCGCGCTCTTAACAATATAAGCTGGCGTTGGCTTATCAGGATTTCCTTGGCCAAGATTAATAACATCAACTCCTTCTCCTATTTTTTTATTAACCTTGGCAACTAAATTGGCAAAAAATTGTTTCGGTAAAGTGTCTAATAACTTAGATTGTTCAAAATTCATCTTTTCCATCCCCTTAATGATAAAGACTTGGTCGGCGATCCTTAAACACCGGAATCGGCCCCCGAACCTGTGCTAACTGTGCTAAGTCAATTTCTGCATAACTTACTTGTTCAACTTCTCCTGCATCATGAATGACCTGCCCAAGCGGATCAATTACTAACGAATGACCATTAAAGCTATTCGCTAAATCCGTCCCAACACGATTGACCGCGACTACAAAGGCTTGATTTTCAATTGCCCGTGACTGAAGCATTATTTTCCATTGTTTAATCCGTTTGCTTGGCCATTCTGCCGGAAAATATAAGATATCAGTTCCATAACGAGCGACTGTTCTAATCCATTCAGGGAATCGCAGATCATAACAAATAAAACTTGCACTCGGAACCCCAGCTAATTTAAAGTGATTTTCTTTTTGCCCGGCTTTTAGATATCGGTCTTCATTCATTAGTCCAAATAAATGCACCTTATCGTAACTGCTAATTAGATTTCCCTTTTGATCATAAACATAGGTTGTATTAAAAAAAGATTGTCCACATCTCACCGCTACTGAACCACCGACAATGTTAATTTGATTTTCTAACGCTAACTCACTAAGAAATTTTTGTGTCTTTTGACCGTTTTCATCTGCCAAGTCTGCTAATTTATCTAAGGCATAGCCAGTATTCCACATCTCCGGTAAGACAACGATATCTGCATGGTGACTAGCGGCTTCTTCAATTGCTTGTTTAGCTTTTTGATAATTTTCGGCAGGATTTCCTAATTGAATATCAAGTTGAGCTAATGCAACTTTGCGTCTCATCACTTTCACCTCCATAAAAAATACCCGTCCTTAACTTAAATAAGGACGAGTATTTTCGTGGTGCCACCTTAATTTACTATCCACTCACATGAATAGCCTCAGGAAGTTCATAATAAACTTCGATACTTGATAACGGATATCAGCCGACAAGCGCTTAGTTTTTCCTCACACTTATTGTATTTTTTAAGACCATCTTCAAAGCAATTTGTAATTTTCTTCCACCACCCGAAAACTCTCTTAATACTACATTGCTTTTACTCTTCTTAAACGACTAATATTTAATTGTTGCCCGTATTCTAATTTATTTTTAATTATTTGTCAATCTTTTTCTAATCAATATTCAAAAATAATTAGTCTTGACAAAAGCTTAGTCTTCCAATTAAAATTTTAATTGTAGATAAAAGTAGGTCAGTCCAGGAACGATAGCCATCGACTGCAAGCTATCGCCAGTACCGAAGCCCTGCTACAACTTTAATATATTCTAATAATAAAATAATTTAAAAGTGTAAAGTGCGTCTTTAAACGAGAATGGTACCGCCATAATTGGTGTCTCGGTTAAGGGCGCTTTTTGTTTTCTGAAAGGATTTTCTATGACTCATAAAATACAAAAAGTAGTTGTTAAGATTGGCACGAGTAGCCTTGTTCTCCCTAATGGAAAAATCAATTTACGAACAATCGACCAACTCTCATTTGTTCTCGCTACATTAAACAATCAAGGATACCAACTTATTCTTGTTTCCTCGGGAGCAATCGGCGTTGGTCTTGCAAGTTTGGGATTAACAGATCGTCCCGCCGAAATAGCACAACAGCAAGCCTTAGCATCTATCGGTCAGGCTGCTTTAATGCGGATCTATTCGCAACGATTTTTAGACTATCAAACGCACGTCGCCCAACTTCTCCTTACCCGTGATGTGCTCACTTATCCTGTCAGTCGCCAGCATACGCTTAATACAATTAATACTTTACTTCAGCAAAATGTGATTCCAATCGTTAACGAAAATGACCCCGTGTCAGTTGATGAGCTTGATCATTACACTACTTTCAGTGACAATGATGAACTCTCTTCCCAGGTAGCTATTGCCATTGACGCTGACGAACTAATCATTCTTTCGGATATCGATGCCCTTTATGACAAAGATCCGCATAAATTTCCTGACGCACAAATCATTAAAGAAGTTCCATTCCTAACGCCGGAAATAGAAAACGTCGCAAGCGGTAGCAGCACTAGGTTTGGAACAGGCGGAATGGTAACTAAATTACGGGCAGCTGCCACAATGATGCAAGCAGGCAAACAAATGATTTTATGCAATGGTCGTGACCCTAAAATTCTTTTTGATATTTTTGATGGTCATACTATTGGTACTCATTTTGGAAAATAGGAGTGATGATAATGAACCAAGACTTAATCGCAATTGGAAAAAGAGCTCAAAATGCTGCAAATAAACTAGCTTTAATGAACACTGCTACCAAAAATAAGGCATTGCTTCAATTAGCAGATGATTTGATCAAAAATAAAAAACAAATTATCGCTGCCAACCAACAAGATTTGGCCGCTGCTACCCAGATGCCAACTAAATTTACGGATCGTTTGATGGTCAATTCCCAACGTATCGCGGACATGGCTAATGGTCTCCGGACAATCGCCGACTTGAACGATCCCACTTCCCAAATCGATAAGGGGTGGATTACCAAGGATGGGTTGCAAATTCTGCAACGGCGCGTACCATTAGGGGTAATTGGCATTATCTTTGAAGCACGACCAAACGTAACTGTAGACGCGACCGGCCTCACGTTTAAGAGTGGCAATGCAGTTATTCTACGGGGCGGAAAGGAAGCTATCCAGACTAATACTGCCTTAGTAAAAATTCTTCGCGAATCATTGCAAAGTCAACATTTACCAGTCGATGCGGTTCAGCTTATTACCGACACTAGTCATGCGATTGCTGATGAAATGATGAATCTCACTGACTACATTGATGTCTTGATTCCACGGGGCGGCCGGGCCCTTATTCAGCGGGTTGTAACAACAGCTACGGTCCCAGTTATCGAAACCGGTGCTGGCAATTGCCACATTTACATTGATAAGGATGCCGACCTAACAATGGCGACCAATATTACTGTAAACGCAAAAGTACAACGGCCTTCTGTATGCAATGCCGCTGAAAAATTACTTATCCACCACGATATTGCCGCTGAATTTCTTCCTGTTATCGCCAAAGCTTTAATGGAACATGGCGTCCAATTACGCGGTGACGAAACGGCTTGCCAACTAGTATCAACTATCCGCCCCGTTACCGATGAAGATTGGGATACAGAATATAACGATCTAATCATGGCCGTAAAAATTGTTGATTCCCTCGATGATGCAATTAGCCATATTAACCACTACAGTACTCATCATTCAGAATCAATCATTACAAACAACATTACCCGGGGACGCTATTTCCAACAAGCTATTAATTCTGCCTGTGTTTACGTTAATGCCTCCACGCGATTTACTGATGGAGGAGAATTTGGCTTTGGTGCTGAAATTGGTATTAGTACCCAAAAGCTTCATGCTCGGGGACCAATGGGATTACAACAATTAACAACAATCAAATATGAAATTACCGGTAATGGGCAAATTCGGAAATAATTTAGGAGGTTTTTTAGATGAAAATTACAATTATTGGTGTCGGAAATATGGGAAGCGCAATTATGAAGGGATTAAGCCGTACGCAAAATTTTACCCTCAGTGCGATGAACCCTGTTAATCCGCGTGTTACAAGCCTTGCCGAGAAGCTCGAGTTTAAACTCGTTAATACAAATAGTGAAGTAGTTAACCTTACGCCCGATATCGTAATTTTGACCACCCCGGCCCCTATTACAACCGTAGTCGCTAAAGAATTAGCCGTCCTTAACGATCACACTATTTTTATCTCTGCCGCTGCTGGAATTACTCACGAAGACTTAGCAAAAGTGCTTCCAAATAAAGAAATTGTTAATATTATTCCCAACACACCAGTTGAAGTTAATGCTGGCACAATTGGTCTTGCCTTACCAACCGGAATTTCTGCTGAAGCAATTTCAAAAGTAATGAATGTTTTAGATAGTCTTGGCGATGTCATCGAAGTTCCAGAACGACAACTAGATATAATTGGTGTTATCGGTGGCTGTGGTCCTGCATTTGTTGATGTGATGATGGACGCAATGAGCGATGCCGCCGTCAAGCATGGCCTCGATCGTCAAACTGCATATGAAGTTATTGCTAGTATGGTAAAAGGTACGGGAACACTAGCCTATGATAGCAAGCTTGCTCCAGCATTATTACGTGATCAAGTAACATCACCAGCAGGTACAACAATCAAAGGCGTGGAAGCATTGGAGAAAAATGGTTTCCGTTACGCCATGATGGATGCCGTTGATAAAGCAAATGGTGAAGCATAAACCGTAAAAGAGAGCTGCAGTTACGTTCATAAGAGATGAAGAGCGCAGTATAATAATGGCCTCCAGCGTCCGGTTTTACCGAACACTGGAGGCCATGACTGTTTAGTTATGGTTATTATTTATTCTGAATTCGATCAAACATCAATCCCGGTACTGCATTTAAATCTAATCCTGCACGGTCGCCATGCTTGTAGTTAACATAACCAGCGGCCCCAATCATTGCAGCATTGTCACCACATAATTTCAATGGTGCTTGCAACATCGGTACATCAGGATGAAATTTCTTCATGTCATGATCTAAACGAGCACGGAGACCATGATTTGCAGCGACCCCACCAGCTAAAATCAGTTGCTTTACTGGGTAATCATCTAACGCCCGCATTGTTTTTTCGGCAAGCACATCAATGACACTTTGTTGGAAACTGGCTGCAAGATCATATTTATCTAATTTTTCCCCACGTTGGTCTGCATTATGAACTGTATTGATGAAGGCGCTCTTCAGCCCACTAAAGCTAAAGTCATAATTATCTTCTTTTTCCATTGCTCGTGGGAAATCAAAAGTATCGTTACCCTTAGCTGCCCATTCATCAATCGTTTTTCCTGCCGGGTAATTGACTCCCAACACGCGACCAATTTTATCATAAGCTTCACCGGCAGCATCATCCCGTGTTTCACCAATAATTTGGTATTCATGTTCAGATGGCATATAAACTAATTCCGTATGTCCACCGGAAACTAACAATGCCATTTGTGGATATTTGAATTCCCCAACATAGCGTGCGGCATAAATATGACCTGCCATGTGGTTAACCGGAACTAACGGCAGGTTATGAGCCCATGCGATGGTCTTTGCTGCTGTCACACCAATTAATAATGACCCGACTAATCCTGGACCGTATGTTACTGCAACAGCATCTAGGTCATCATAGCCTACATCCGCTTGCTCTAAAGCTTCATTTGTACACTTGGTAATTTGTTCAATATGATGTCGACTAGCTACTTCTGGTACTACTCCACCAAAACGTTGATGGCTATCGATTTGCGTTGCAACAATATTGGAAAGGATTTTAGTTCCATTTTCAATTACGGCAACACTTGTTTCATCACAGCTTGATTCAAACGCTAAGGTTAATGTGCGTTCTGTCATAATAAAATACTTTCACCTCTACCTAAGTAAGTTTGCTTGCATATCCACGGCATCTTCGTGATTATCTAAGTAATAACGTGGTTTAATATGCTGATTGCGAAAGCCTAAACTTTCATATAAGCGACGAGCTGATACGTTATGCACTCGTACTTCTAAACTCAGCGAATGTAATTTTAAGTGCCGGGCATAGTTTTTGGCAGTTGAAATAAGATACGTTCCAATTCCTTTATTTTGGTAACTTGGTGTAATGCCAATATTCGTAATATGCAAATCATAATGATACCAATCAATTGCCGTTCCCATAAAGCCAACAATCTGCTGGTCATCCTCAACAACTAAATATAGTCGATCACACGGCCGTTGGAGTTCAATGCGGAAAGCAGCATAACTCCATGGTGCTTTTCCATAGATTCTTTCTTCAATTTCTACCAAGGTTTGAATATCTTGTTCCTTTGCCATCCGGACCATGTATTGATGACCAGATATCATTACTATTCGTCGTGTAAAGTCAAGGATCGGTCGTTTAGTAGGATTGGTCGTATTGATAAACCATTCTTTAAACTTCTCGAACATAATTTTTTCTTTTTTCTCCAGGATGAAGTTTTTGCCAATTAGCCTCTGCTTCAGTAATTCGTAAATAATGCGGAACAAAGGGGTTAATCTCTTTAACCGGTTCCTTCATTTTACCTGCAAGAGCTAATTGATAAGTTGACGGAATACTATAAGATCGTGGCAAAAGGGTCACATTAGCTGGTAATTGATCATATTTGGCTTGAATTTTATCGGTCATATGACCTACCAAAACAACTTGTTGATCTAATTTTGCAAGTTGATTAAGCAAAACATCAATCCCTAGATGTTGATCTTCTATTTTATTTACTAACTCGCCATTTTCCCACTGGTAAGCACCAGTAAATACATTTCCTCGTCGTGCATCAAAGAAAGGAACAATAATTGCTGATGATGTTGGAACTACATTACGTGCTAATACTGCTAGGCTTGATACGCCAACTAAGTCAATTTTTTCTGTATCAGCCAATACTTTAGCTGTTGTAACTGCAATTCGTACTCCCGTATAAGATCCTGGTCCCTGTGCAACCACTACCCGATCAATATCTGTTGGCTGCCACTGAACTAACTCAAATAACTTACTAATTGCCGGCATTAAATAAATACTATGATTGCGAACCATATTAAGGGTCGTCGTTGCCAACAATTGCTCATCTTCAACCAACGCTACGCTCATTGGGTGGTTGGATGTATCGATGGCTAGAATCTTCATCTTTTATCAATCCTTTCAATCATCTTACATCTTATCACACTGGATCCGCTTTGACTTCTCTTTTAATTTCTTTTGTTTATTTACGACAAAACAGGCCCCAGCAAAATTTTTACTGAGAGCCTGTTTGTTATTTTAAAGCCGATTATTAGTCGCGATCATCATAACCCTTTGGATGGGTTGAATGCCACTTCCAAGCAGTTGCAATAATGTCGTGAACATCATCATACTTAGGACTCCATCCAAGAACATTCCGAGCCTTATCACTAGCAGCAACTAATGAATCTGGATCTCCTGGACGGCGTGGTGCCATTTTAGCTGGAATAGGTTTACCAGTAACTTCTCGAGCTGCTTCTAGCATTTGCTTGTTAGAGAAGCCAGTGGATGAACCAAGGTTAAAGGCATTACTCTTGTTACCTTCCTTAAGGTACTTAATAGCAAGAATATGAGCATCTGCTAAATCCATAACATGGACATAGTCACGAACATTGGTACCATCTGGTGTGTTGTAGTCATCCCCAAAGATACTCAATTCATCACGCTTGCCTTGCGCAACTTGAAGAATAATTGGAACTAAGTGCGTTTCTGGACCGTGATCTTCACCGATCGTACCATCTGGGGCTGCCCCGGCAACATTGAAGTAACGAAGGGCAACAAACTTAATACCGTAAGCTTTATCAGCCCAAGCCATCATTTCTTCCATCATTAACTTACTCAAGCCATATGGGTTAATTGGATTTTGTGGGTCCGTTTCCTTAATTGGCATGTGTTCTGGAACCCCATAAGTAGCAGCGGTTGAACTGAAGACAATATACTTAATATCATGATCATGCATTGCTTCAAGCAAAGTAATCATTCCGCCAGTATTGTTATCAAAGTACTTCAATGGCTTACTCATTGATTCAGGTACAATTGAGAAAGCAGCAAAGTGAACAACTGCAGTAATATCTTCATTGTCAAAAATCTTATCTAAGAATTGACGATCACGAATGTCACCCTCATAAAACTTAGCCTTGGGATTAATCGCATCCCGGTGACCTGTCGATAAGTTATCAGCAACTACTACATCTTCACCATTTTCAATAAGATCTTTTACCATATGGGAACCGATATATCCGGCACCACCAGCAACTAAAATTGACATCTTGTTTCCTCCTTGCTCCAACTAAAGCTTTCATAGTGATTGTAGCACAATTTTACTGTTTCCAATTAGTAAAATTTAGTAAAAATAAGTAAAATTTTTAGCGGATAATTTTATAGTGAGGATTTTAATTGATCAAAATTAATTTGCTGCTCAAGGTACTTAAATAATAAACCTTCTCTTAATCCACTATTGCTAAAGCAAATCTCATTAATTGATAACTGTCGGACAAGAGAGATAAGGGGGAGAAGTCCTCCAACAATTACATCTGCTCGCACTTTCGTAATTCCACGGATTCCTGCCCGCGTCTGGCGATCCGCTTCTAATAGCTGCCGCATAATCAAAAAGGCTTCTTCTGAACGCATTGTTAGCCCATGAACTGGTCTGACTTCATCAGGATTAAGAGCTTGTTGCCACCGATATACCTTTGCTAATGCACGGTTACATCCCCCGAGTGCCACAATTTTTGTTTCCCGCATCCGATTTAGCCATAATTGTTGAGAAAGAACTTCATCAATTTTAATCATGGCATCAAATAAATCAGCTGGATTAATTTGATCTTCAAGGTGGTAGGTTTGCGAAATGCTAACTGAACCGATCGGAATACTAATCGCTTCTTCTGCTTCCCCATTATTTACCGAGATTAATTCCATACTTGCTCCTCCAGTATCAACAATTATTCCCTTATCAATCGGAAGAGTCTGATTAACACCAACATAGTCAAGATATGCTTCTCGTTCTCCACTAATTACATGAATTTCAAAGCCTGTTTCTTGCTTGACCTTCTCAAGAAATTGCAGTTGATTTTGTGCTTGACGAACCGCAGCAGTCGCCACCGCAATAATTGTCAATTTCTTATTACGGTATCGATCACAAATTGTTCGAAATTCTTTTAGGGCATCAATAGTCCGCTTTACAGGAGCTGACTTCAACATTTTTTCTGGCCCCATATTAGAAGCGAGGCGAACATATCTTTTTTCATATTGAACCGTTTCAAAGCTCCCGTTATCTTGAATTTTTGTTATTTTAAGCCGAACTGAATTTGAACCTAAATCAAGAATTGCAAGGTACTGCTCATTGCTCATAAATTACTCATCCTTTCGCTCATCTAAATGAAGATTGGGAACATGGCGAGTTAAAGTTTCAAAAACAGAAGAAAAATGTTTTTTTGCTTTCTTCTCCTTTTTCTCACGCGCATTCAATTTCATTGCTTGTTTAACAAAGTATTCTTGTGAACTGAATGGTGCGGCATCACCACGATCAATCCGTTCGTAATGATCTCCTACTAACCGTCGAGCCTTGACATTATCTTTCCACATAACGTCAAAAATATGAATTGCATGAGCTTTTGTGTCTGGCTGGGTAACGGGGTACAATTCTTCAACTCGCCGATTAAGATTTCTCGTCATCATATCGGCACTTGCGAGGTAGACTTCCTCATGACCATTACTCTTAAAGTAGTAGATCCGGGAGTGTTCAAGGAACCGCCCAATAATCGAATGAACCTCAATATTCCCATGCAGTTCTGGCAGATCGTTCCTTAAACAGGTAATGCCTCGAATTAATAACTCAACCTTAACTCCACTAGCAGCGGCTGCGTATAGGCGAGCAATGATTTGCTTGTCCGACAAGGAATTCATCTTCATCCGAATTAACGCAGGATTACCATTTTTGGCATTTTCAATTTGCTCATCAATTTTTGCATTAATAAATGTCCGGATTCCATCAGGAGATACCCGTAATTCATTGAAATAAGCTGGTCGTGCAAAACCTGACAGCATATTAAACAGGTTCGTCATATCAATTCCCAGCTCATGGTCACAAGTAAACAATCCCATATCGGTGTAAAAATGAGCTGTTACGTCATTATAATTACCAGTTCCTAGGTGCATATAACGCCGCAACCCATCTTCATCACGACGGATAACCAAGGCAACTTTACAGTGCGTTTTAAGGCCAACTAAACCGTAAATAACGTGACATCCCATTTGTTCAAGCCGTTGTGCCCATCGAACATTATTTTGTTCATCAAACCGCGCTTTAACTTCAACTAAAACCGTTACTTGCTTACCCTGTTGCGCGGCCATTCCGAGATACTTAATAATCGGTGAATTACCAGAGACCCGATAAAGAGTCATCTTGATTGCTAAAACATCTGGATCAATGGCTGCTTGATGGATAAAGTTAACCACGGCTTGAAAATTATCATAAGGATGCTGCATTAAGTAGTCCTTTTGGCGAATTGAAGAAAAAATATTATGGTCCATATCTAACGCTGGATTGAGGTATGGCTTATATGGCGGATAGCGCAAGTCATCATGACCATCAACCATCCCCGATAATTTTTTCAAGAAAGTTAAATCGACGGGACCATCTACTTCATACAGTGACCGTTCACTTACATGCAGATTATCAATTAACTGATCCTTTAACCATTCATCGATTGAAGCAGGCACTTCTAGGCGCATCACCTGTCCATGCTCTCGTTCCCGCAATTGCCGTTTGACTGCCCGGAGCAAATCAGACGTATCTTCTTCAGCCACATCTAAGTCCATATCCCGCATAACTCGATATGACGCTGTAGCTAAGATCTCGTATCCTGGAAAAAGCGCGCTCAGAAATTCAGTAATGATTTCATCAATCAAAATGAAGCTATTTTCTCCTGGTAACCGGACTAACCGCTTATAAATTTCTGGAACACGGACTGTTGCGAATTTGATATCCGCTTCTTGACGATCATCATGTGGTTCCATTTGCGGACGATGAACTTCTTGATCCCCTTCTAGAATTTCCTCTGCAACTGGTTCACTTGTTGAACGGATTTGCCGCCGTAGCTGAACAGCAATATTTAAAGAATTATTGGAGATAAAAGGAAAAGGACGTGAGGCATCATCCGCCATGGGAGTCAAAACTGGCATCAGCTCATCATTAAAGTACCGCCGAATAAATTCATATTGTTTCTCGTCAAGTTTGGGAACATGGAGAATATGAATATTATTTTTAGCAAGGTCTGGGATGATTTGCTGATTGTAAACTTCATACCGTTGCTTAACCATCCGGTGTTCTTTTTCATTTACTGCATCCAACTGCTCTTCTGGAGTTAGACCAGACGCATCAGTAGTAGTAACATTGGCAGCAGCAAGCTTATGAAGCGATGCAACCCGCACCATAAAGAATTCATCAACATTGCTTTGAGTAATTCCCAAGAAGTTAGCACGTTCTAACAAAGGATTAGCAGTATCAGTTGCCTCTCCCAGTACTCGGCCATTAAAGTCAATCCAACTCAATTCTCGATTAACATAATTCTGCGGCTTATAAAACTCCTTATACATCTTAATGATCGCTCCTCTCAGTTAAGACCGGTTCAATTCCGTATACATCCTTAAATAGTTGTGATTTTTTACTAAAAGACCATTTTTCAAGAACAAGGTCATCATTGGCTGTTGCTTTAATGATTAAGCGGCTATCTCCTACCAGCTTCAATTTAATACTTGAAATTTTTTGCAGCCGCGAATCATCTAATGCATCCACCAATCGTAAAATAGCAGCTAATTTTGCTACTGGCATCTGGATCTCATCATCGAGATGGCGGTAATGAGCTTGACTAATATCTGGAGACTCTGCACTATGATATCTTGCCACTTCAGCAATAATCCGGTTATCTTTATCCGAGAGCCCAATTAGGGGATTAGCCTCCATAATATAAGCAGAGTGGCGGTAGTGTCCTCGTTGATTAATAAAATTACCAATGTCATCAATTCTACTAGCAATTTCTAATAATAATCGCTCATGTTGACCAAGACGATGAATTGGGCGTAATTGATCAAAGAGTTGGAGTGAAAAGCGCGTTACAAAATCCCGATGAGCTGAATCAACACCATACCGTGAAGAAATATTGTCGGCAGCTGTTCTGATCATTTCATTAATTTGCCGTCTCGTTTTAGGATTATCAACCCCAATTCCATGGGAAATCCCATCCATCGTTGAAATATCAGTTACGTAAAGGCCTGCTGGTTGAATTAAGCGCACTGTTCGCGCCGTTACTAAATAATTTGGTAATAATAATTCAAATTGTTGGTCATCAATCTGAATATTTTTCATTAAGCCATCTTTTACTGGCGATAAAATCTTTTGGTAATCATCATGAAATTCATTTAGGGGAACTTCCGCGATCTGCTGATCATTTGGCAAAAACAATTTATTGAGTGAGAGGGCATTTTGCACCATCATTACTGTATGCTTTTTCTTTGTCAGTTCTGGTGTTAAGTACTCTAATTTACTACTAATATAATCTTGGATAATTTCAGTTGGATTGGTAGCAGTTTTTCGGAGACGCCCCACCAACTGACTGATTTTTGCATTACCAAGATCAATATCCCATGCCCGTTCAAAGCTTCCATGGTGAAAATAAGCTAAGGTAGTCGAGCTAAGACCGATACTTAGAAGATACATATTGTGTTTACTAAGTTTTTCAAAATCTGGTAGCAAGGTTAAAAGGTAACTCATCGACTGTGCCATTAGCTGGTTATTGTTTAGCCATTCAATCTTTAATCCTGTCCGAACTTCTAACTGGTCGGCCACATACCTAGTTGCAACTGGGTCAAGATCTTCTAAATCGCCATAAAATTTAACTGGGGTTGCCTGGTAGTCATTAATAATCTGCTTAAATCCTTCAATATTATTAACAATTGCAGTCATATTTTCCGAATAATTAGCAACTTTAGCGTTTCCGATATTTAGAAGGCCCGATCGAACATTATTTATCGCTTTTAAAGTAGGTATCTCAATGATCCGTAAATTAACCTGATCGGGTTCGAGGTAAATAATCGCCGTTAAAGATCTTTTCACGTCAACTCACTCCTCATAATTACTACTATTCATAGAATACCATCTTCCTTTAAATGTCTCTACATTAAACCATTTAAGATCTTTTCGTCTAATATTTAGGACCAAAATAAAATAGCAACTAATTTCCTGCCTAGAAACCAGTCGCTATTATTCATTGATTAATTTTTAATACCATTCTATCTCAGCAATTGCATCAATCTGCTTATCAACACCAATCTGGTGGTAAGTTACCGTTCCATCATTTGTTTGAAGCTTATTAACTTTACTTTCCACAATTTCCCCATTGCGTACCTCTTGAAGATACTGCAAATTAAATCTTTTTATCTGATTTTCTCGTAAAAAATCACGGCCAAGAGGATCAAGAAGCCAATCAAAGTAACGCGCATTATTAACATGGTGATTAGCATCAAGGTCAAAATAACGAACTTGATAATTTTTCTTTATTACCGAAGCATTTTCATCCAATTTTTGAGGTCGCTTTAGACGAGGAATTCTTTTCGCAACAGGAGCATTAAACGGTTCAATTAAAGCTGGTGGAATTGATTGCATTCGCCGCGTCTTTAGATTCATAAACACAAAAATCGACCTAATTCGTGCATATTCAATCTGGTGTTCTTTATCCGTTATCCAAAAATCACGAACAGCAAAAAAGCGGTTATAGGAAACAGCTTTTGTTCCTAAAATAACTGTTTCGCCAAAAGAAGGTTGCTTTGCGGAAAGATGTCCTTCATAGCCGCTTACTACCCATGTACCGCCAGTAGATTGTATTTCTTCAGTTCCCATTCCTAAAGACATACTATGCTCATCAGATACCATGGAAATCATACTTAATATCATGCTTAGGCTTGGATGACTTGTTTCATCACACTCATAATATGTTAGTAAGTGCGGCATTTCAAATGTTTGTGCTTCTTGCTTTAACTCCATATTTTTCTCCTACAATTGATGATATTGTTTATATAATTCCTGGCGTTTTATATTATTTTTCTTTGCCACCAGCTTAATCGCAGCATTAGTGGAAAGACCATTTAAGATTTCCTTATCAACCTGTTCTGTTAATGGTAATTCAATATCATTATCTGTCTTCTCTGTCGGGTGTTCATTCCCGGCTACTAGAATAACGAATTCTCCTCGTGGTTGATGATCTGCAAACCAGGCAGTTACTTCAGCAAGCGTTCCCCGGGTAAACTCTTCATAGCGTTTAGTGAGTTCCCGTGCTAAAACAACTCGCCGTTCATTACCGAAAACTTCCGCCATCGTAGCTAAAGTCTTTTTTAAGCGGTGTGGAGCTTCATAAAAGATCATCGTTTCTTCACGCTCTTTTAATTGCTCCAACGCCGCTACTTGTTGCTGATGCTTACGCCCTAAAAAGCCAAAGAAGTAAAATGGCTGGGGAACTAACCCCGAAGCGATAAGAGCCGTCAATCCTGCATTAGCTCCTGGAAGCGGGATTACTGGCAATCCTTCTCTAACTGCCGCCGCTACCAATTCCTTACCGGGGTCAGAAATCGAAGGCATCCCTGCATCACTGCATTGGGCAATCGAATAACCAGCTTTTAATTTCTCAATCAATTCCGGAACACGTTGTTCAGTATTATGCTCATGAAAGCTAATTTGACGGGTTGATATATCAAAATGGTTTAATAGTTGCTGAGTATGACGCGTATCTTCAGCAGCAATCAGATCCACTTCTTTTAAGGTTTTAATTGCACGAAAAGTCATATCATCTAAATTTCCAATTGGGGTTGGAACTAAGTATAAACTTCCTGATTGGTGATCATTAAAACTACTAATTTGCTGCATACTATCTCCTATTTTGTCATTCCTTGTTCATGTCCGAATATTGCATCTAAACAAAAAGTACAAGATTCATTAGGCTCAAGACGTTTACCATAATACTCACTGCAAACATGAAAACCCTGTTGGTAAAGCTCTTTTAAATTTTGCCGTGATCCAGATAATTGATTTTCACTATGATGTGGTTGCTTTTCTTTAATCATCTGACGCAAATGCTTATTTTCAATTGAAAGTTCCACATTTTCCTCAGAAATAGCAATAATTTTTGCCTGCAACTGCTCCATTTTATTAACCAAATCCTGGGTCTGGTTCATCACCTGCGCAAATTGTTCATAAAGATTATCTGAACTATATTCTTCACTCATCTTTTCGCCCCTAACTAATGCTTAAAACCTGCACAAGCCGAATCGTCAATTGTTCAACAATATTTTGAAAGCTAATATTTTGTTCTAACATGTGACGAGTTTCCAACGTTAACTGACTAGCCGCTAACAATTGTTGAGGAGAGTATTTTCTAACTACTTCTCCCATTTCTCCTAAAATATTATTAAAGTGAAGGCGGTTGGCAACTGTAATTCCCGAATTTACCATTAGCGTATCACGCCAGATTAAGGTAATTAGGTCCAAAACTACTTGTTGTTTATCCCGGTCGGTAGCTACTTTTTGTAGAATTGTCTGAACATCAACGAAGCCTAACATCCCATTTCGCGTCGTATCTTGATACCACTGAATGACTCCTTTAATCGCACTCTCAAACCAATTATCTTCTTGCCACTGTTCAATCATTGCGACGGAATCTGTAATCCCAACAGCAATCTGTTGCTGAGATGATGGAATATTATGTTCAGTTAAAACTGTTAACAATGCATCTCGTTTTAATGGTGGCAGTTCAATCACCTGTGTTCGTGATCGGATTGTTGGTAAGACCGCACTTTTATTAGTCGTTAGCATAAAAATATAAACGCCAGTCCCCGGTTCTTCAATAAACTTAAGAAGACTATTTGCTGCACCATTTGTCATTTTATCAGCATCTTTAATAATAAAAATTTTCTTATTGCCTTCTACCGCACTCTTAGAAAATTCTGCTTTTAAGTGACGAATCTCATCAACCTTTATTTGGCGACCTTCTGGAGCAGCATAGACAATATCAGGATGGTTCCCAGACAGGATTCGCTGACACTCGGCACAGGTTAAGTCTGGTTCATTGTCCTGGGGATGAAGACAAAATAACCGTAACGATAACCATTGAGCAATTGACATCTTTCCTGAACCGCCTGGCCCAACAAACAGATAGGCATGAGCAAGTTCTTTATTTGATAATATTTTTTGAAAACGAGTAATTATTGCTGGTTGTAATTTTTCTGCACGTGTTTGTCCCTGTTCAGCCAACCATCTTCACCTACTTAAAATTTAATGAAGTCTTCTACTGGTAAGACAAAAACAGTTGCCCCACCAATCTTTACGTTGACAGGAAATGCTGAACCTCCTTCAACATCCATATGCATTTGCGATGTAACGTATTGTTCACGTGACTCAGCATTCTTTTTAATTACTGACAATACTTCTTGAACTCGTTCATCTTCAATTCCAATTAAAAATGTCGCATTTCCTTCACGAAGGAAACCACCAGTTGTTGATAATTGAGTAACGTGAATATCAGCTTTATTAAATGCTTTTCGTAAACGATTGCTATCTTTTGATTGAACAATTGCAATAATCATTTTCATTATTAATCACCCTTTTTTATTAAAACAAATCTGAAAAACGGTCATGAATTGTTGCTTTTACATCCTCAATCACTTTTTCCAGTGGCTGACTTGCATCAATTAACTTTATCCGTTCTGGATAATTCTTGTAAAGTTTCAAATAAGATTGACGAACAGTTTGATGGAAAGCAAGCTTTTCCTTGTCTAATCGATTAATTTGATTAGAACGATGCTCAGCAATCCGTCTTAAGCCAATTTCAGATTCGATATCAAGGTAAATTGTCAACGACGGCATTAACCCATCAATCGCAAACTGATTAATTTGCCAAATCTCTTTTTCACCAAGGCCACGACCAGCTCCCTGATAAGCGATGGAACTATCTACAAATCGATCACACAGAATAACTTTGCCTGCTTTCAACCCCGGAATTATTTCTGAAACAATGTGTTGCCGACGAGCAGCAGCAAAAAGCAATGCTTCTGTCCGCCCATCCATATCGGTATTTTGACCATCAAAGAGTACCTGGCGAATTTGCTCAGAAATCTTATTACCACCCGGTTCACGAGTATACATAACTTTTTCTGTGCCAAGCTGATCTTCCAATTGTTGTTGAATCTGTTGGATTACACTTGTCTTGCCAGCTCCATCTGGTCCCTCAAATGATATAAATTTACCGTCCATTTCTCTCTCCTAGCGATCAATTACTCCATCATTTAACGTCCCGTGAACTTTAAACTTACGAGCAATTTTATATAGGTATAAAAATTTTTGCTCTTGAATCCGGGAACGGTAATGAAGTTCACTATTAACGTTTGCTTCATATACTGCTCGTTCAGTTTCACGTGCATGATCCCAACTGGCTTTCGTAGAATATACCGCTTCTAACAGGCGCTGATTCCGTTCACGTTCCACTTCTTTAGTAGGCCGCTTAAAAAACATTTTCTTACATCTCCGTTCGCCCTTGAACTGCTTTGAATAATGTCATCTCATCAGCATAGTCAATATCTGCGCCAACTGATAACCCATGTGCCAACCGAGTAACCTTAATTCCTGCAGGCTTAATTAGCTTGGCGAGGTACCCAGCCGTTAACTCACCATCTGATGAAGCATTAGTTGCAATAATAATTTCCTTTACTTCATCATCTTTCTTTAACCGTTTAAGTAAACTTGTAATATTAATATCTTCTGGGCCTGTTCCTGCAACTGGGGAAATAACTCCATGAAGGACATGGTATAAGCCATGATATTCATGCATCCGTTCCATTGCCATAACGTCTTGTGACTGCTCAACAACTAGAATTTGCGAATGATCACGGGTCTTATCGCGACAAATTGGACAAGGATCATCTTCAGTAATATTGCCACAAATACTACAGTTATGAAGGTCTCTTTTAGCAGATAGGAGAGATTTAGCAAAGTTCGTTACATCATCTTCTTGCATACTCAAAGTATAGAACGCCAGGCGAGTTGCAGTCTTTTGCCCGATTCCTGGCAACTTAGTATAGCTTTCAATTAATTTTGCTAATGGTTCTGGATATTGGATCACTTTTTACAACCCCATACCTTGCGTATATTTACCAAGCTTTTGTTGAGTAGCATCATTGACTTGTTTCATTCCGTCTTTCACAGCAGCAATTACCAAGTCCTGAAGCATATCAATATCATCTGGATCAACTGCTTCTGGCTTAATCTTTAAGTCAATTAATTGATTATCCCCGCTAAACGTAGCAGTTACCATATCATCCGGTGCTTTTCCAACAAATTCCTGTTTAGCAAGTTCTTCATGTTCAGCCATCATTTTCTTTTGCATTGCCTTAGCTTGCTTCATCATTTGTTGCATATTCATTCCACGCATCATAATATCATCCATCCTTTTTCTTAATTATCTTCTACTTTAACAATATCACTACCAAATAACTTCTGTGCTGTTGCTACTTGGTTATCTTCTTGAGGCGACTTTTCTTCAGTTAGTGTCTCATCTTCTGGGGGTAGCGGTGGTTCCTCCATCGGTGCTGGTGTGGCCGCAGGAGTTTGTCCGCTTTCTTCAGTAGTTTGCGGCTTTTGTTTAATAGGTTGCGACTTTTGCTGATTCTTACCAAAACCATGATCCTTGATAAAGTCTTGCCGAATTTTCGGCCATTTATCCTTAGGTACAAAAACAACTTGCCGTTCATTCCCAGTTAAACGTTGCAGAGCACTTTCCATATTCTCTAACAACGTTGTATCATCAGCTGCTTGTTGGAATAAGAACGGATAATCAAAAGCAACAATTATTCCCGCGGCACTAGCGGCAACCGGTTGTGAAACGTGAAGTAAGGACCGTTGCGGCACCGACAATAGATTCAACATATCTCCCCATAGCTCACGAACATTTATTAAATCTTGACGAGTCGCATTTTCTAACACTGGGTAAATCTTATTGAGATTAACCTGCACTTTCTTTTGTTGTACTCGTGGTTGCTCATTTTGTTGCCGAGGTGATGGTCGACTAGTCTTTACCGGCGCATTCTGCAACTGTTTCACTGTTTGTTGCAATTGCTGTATCTCTTGTTGTAATTTTTCAATCGTCTTAGTAGCTTCAGTATTTGTATCCGAAGAAACTGCTGGTGCCGATTGAATATTCTTTTGTGGTTCGATTTGTGCAAGTTTTATTGTAAGGACTTCCAAATACACATCCGGATGGGTCGTAAAACGCATCTCTTCTTGAATATTATTTAGTTCATCGATCATTTGGTATAAGGTCGCTGAAGAAGCAAGTTGGACTATTTCTTCAAAGTCTTCCTGCTTTAGTCCTGTACTTTCAACACTAATCAAGCTTGGTGATTCTTGGTATAACAAAATATCACGAATAAAGGAAATCAAGTCCTCAATGAACCGCTGACCATCTTTTCCCTCATCCAAAATATCTTTCATGGTATCAAGAGCAGTCGCCCCTTCATGCTTACTAATTTCCAAAAAGTACTTCTTTAATAATTGTTTAGTAACACTTCCTGTAACTAATAAAGCATCATCCAACTTTACCTCATTATCACTGAAAGAAAGAACCTGGTCAAGGATACTCAACGCATCCCGCATTCCTCCTTCAGCGGCATTTGCAATTACCCATAATGCTTTCTCATCATAAGTAACTTCCTTTTGATCAAGAATATATTTCATCCGATTAAATGCATCTTCTGCTGAAATTCGTCGAAAATCAAATCGTTGAACCCGCGAAATAATTGTTAAAGGAATTTTATGAGGTTCTGTAGTTGCAAGGATAAAAATCACATTGGCTGGTGGTTCTTCAAGCGTTTTTAGCAATGCATTAAAGGCCCCTGTTGAAAGCATGTGAACTTCATCAATTATATAAACTTTGTAATCCGCTTGGGTAGGGGCATATTTTGCCTTATCCCGAATATCACGAATCTCTTCAACCCCATTATTAGAAGCCGCATCGATTTCAATTACATCATTTAATTGCCCGTTCGTAATTGCTTTACAAATCTCACACTCATTACATGGTTCGCCATCCTTAGAGTGATGACAATTAACCGCTTTAGCAAAAATTTTTGCTGCTGAGGTTTTACCAGTACCACGTGGACCAGCGAACAAGTATGCATGGCTTATCTGGTGAGTGATAATGGCGTTTTTTAGAGTTCTTGTAACAATCTGTTGACCGACAAGATCATCGAATCGCTGTGGTCGCCAGACACGATATAATGCCTGATAACTCATCGCCAGACTCCCTTTCTGAATTTAAAATACTATAAAATATTATACAAGGAATTAATCACATAAAGTAGTTAAAATACATTTTAATTAAAATTTAAAAATAAAAAAGACCCGCAATAAACCATTACGGGCCAGCTTAATTATCAATAAAACTTAGAGCACAAGGTATATCATACTTAGTGCTGCTTCCTTCCAGACCTGACACGGTTCGTAAGCATACCCTTGCTCTAAGGCCTTACGGCAAATAGTATAATACACTATTTTTATTTAAATTACTAGGGGTTAGCCTTATTTTTTCGTCGGGCCTCTTTCCGGCGGCGACGAATTTCCCGGAAAAAGTTTTTTAACATTTGACTACACTCATCCCCTAAAATACCAGAATGGACATTAACTTGATGATTTAAACGGGAATCATTTAGTAAATGGTATAAGCTATCAACTGCCCCGGCTTTCGGATCAGCAGCACCATAATAAACATTTTTTATTCGTGCGTTGATAATGGCGCCGCTACACATGATACACGGTTCTAACGTAACATATAAGTCACAGTCCTCTAAACGCCAACTTCCTAAATTCGTGCATGCTTCCATAATCGCAAGCATTTCTGCGTGATAGGTAACATCTTGAAACTTTTCACGCATATTATGACCACGCCCAATTACCTGGCCCTCGTGGACAACAATCGCACCAATTGGTACTTCATCTAAAATTCTGGCTTGTTTTGCTTCTGCAATCGCCATCTTCATAAATTTTTGTTGTTCAGATAATGATGAATTGATTTTTTCCATTCTTTTTCTCCAAGCACTTAAAATTACCCTGTTGTTCAGTGTATAATAATAGATTAGTTTTTCAAATTAATTTTATTAATCACCTGCTTAAGTATTCTATCAAAAAAAGTTTCACAGGTGTTAATCACCAGTTCAAGCACTATATATTGTGTTTCACTATTTTTCAAGCACGAAATATAGTGCTTTTTTAATTGATTTTTTCTAATTCATCGTTATACTAGAAAACATCGACTAATCGTTTAGGAGGCCTCGTGAAGATGGTAACTGTATTTTCAAAAAATAATTGTATCCAATGCAAGATGACAAAACGTTTCCTTGAGCAACATAAAATTTCATTTATTGAACACAACATCGATGAACAACCAGAATACATATCTCAACTTAAGTCTGAAGGTTTTATGGCGACTCCAGTTGTAAAACTTCCTAACGGTCAAGCTTTTTCTGGCTTTCGTCCTGATCAATTAAACCAACTTGCCTAAGTTTAAATAAATTAATATTTTGCCAGGCATCAATTCGCTATTGGTGTACTGGCTTCTTTATTGACATAATCAAATTAATTCAGAAAGTGAGTTATTAATATGGCGTTATCCGATATCGACATGACCAAAGTTAAATATTACGATTATAACAACGAAGTAAATATTCCCAAAAACGGACAAATTCAACTAGATAAAGATAAATTGGCCTTAGAAGACTTTATTAAAAATAATGTTGAACCGAATACCAAAAGCTTTTCTTCATTAAAAGAACGTTTTCAATGGTTAGAAGAAAATGATTATATTGAAGAGAAATTTATGAATAAATATAGTGAAGCATTCATTGAAAAGCTTTACGATTATTTAAAAGCCCAAAACTTCCACTTCCATTCTTTTATGGCAGCTTATAAGTTTTATGCTCAATATGCCTTACGAACAAATGATAAAGAATACTACCTTGAAAACTATATTGATCGGGTCGCAATGAATGCTCTTTACCTCGCTAATGGTGATGAAGAGTTAGCAATGCAGCTCGCTGATGAAATCATCCATCAACGTTATCAACCCGCAACGCCAACATTCCTTAACGTTGGGCGTAAACGCCGGGGAGAATTTGTTTCTTGCTTTGCGATTCAAACAACGGACGACATGAATACCATTGGTCGAACAATCAATTCTGCCCTCCAACTTTCTAAAATTGGTGGGGGTGTTGGAATTAATTTAAGCAACCTTCGTGAAGCTGGTGCCCCAATCAAGAAAATACAAGGTGCTGCTAGTGGAGTTGTTCCTGTAATGAAGTTGTTAGAAGATAGTTTTTCCTATTCCAATCAACTGGGACAGCGACAGGGAGCCGGAGTCGTTTACCTTAGTGTTTTTCATCCTGATATTATTGAATTCTTAGGAGCAAAAAAGGAAAACGCTGATGAAAAGATTCGCTTAAAGACCCTCTCTCTCGGAATTACAGTTCCTGATAAGTTTTATGAATTAGTAGAGCAAAATGCTGATATGTACTTGTTTAGTCCCTATGATGTTGAACGAGTATACGGAATGCCATTTTCCTATGTCGATATCACAAAAGAATACGACAATTTAGTAGCAAACGATGATATTCGCAAGAAGAAAGTTAATGCCCGGGACTTGGAGGATGAAATTAGTAAACTTCAACAAGAATCAGGTTATCCTTACATTATCAATATTGATACAGAAAACCGGGATAATCCGATTAATGGAAAAATTGTGATGAGTAATTTATGTTCAGAGATTGCCCAAGTACAAGTACCAGCGCGAGTAAATGATGATCAATCATATTCTGAAATGGGAATTGATATCAGTTGTAATCTTGGGTCAACCAATATTGCTAATATGATGGAAAGCCCTGACTTTGGTAAATCGATTAAGGCAATGATGCGGGGACTAACCCGAATCAGTGACGTAGAAGACCTAGATGTTGTCCCAACTATTCAAAACGGAAATCGACTTGCCCATTCAGTTGGTTTGGGTGCAATGGGATTACATAGCTACCTCGCTAAGCACCATATTCAATACGGAAGCCCGGTTGCGATTGAATTCACAGGTGTTTACTTTATGCTCTTAAATTATTGGTCATTAGTGGCATCAAATGAAATTGCCAAAGAGCGGCAGGAAACTTTCCACGATTTTGAGAACAGTAAATATGCGGATGGTTCCTACTTTGACAAATATGTCACTAAGGATTGGGGACCACAATCAGATGTTGTTAAAGGTCTTTTTGAAGGTATTTTTATCCCTGGAATTGAAGATTGGAAGAAGTTGAAAGAAAATGTAATGCAAGATGGTCTTTACAATCAATACCGTCTTGCTGTAGCGCCAAACGGTTCAACTTCCTACATTAACGATTCGACTGCTAGTCTACATCCAATCATTAATCGTGTTGAAGAGCGCCAAGAAAAGATGATCGGTAAAATTTATTACCCTGCCCCATATCTTTCAAACGACACGATGCCTTACTATCGTTCAGCTTACGATATGGATATGCGAAAGGTTATTGACACTTACGCCGCTGCACAACAGCACATCGATCAATCTCTTTCAATGACCCTCTTTATGCGGTCAACAATCCCAGCAGGCCTTTATGAATGGAAAAATGGACGAACAGATAAAATGACGACTCGTGATTTAAATATCTTACGGCACTATGCCTATAAACGCGGTATTAAGTCAATTTACTACATTCGAACGTTTACTGACGATAGCGATGAAATTGGTGCAAACCAATGTGAAAGCTGTGTTATCTAAGCCTAATCAGAATTTGATTTAAACGTTGGGCACTGGTAAACTTGATATTATGTATACAAATGGCTTTTGGTATCTCGATTTATTAAAAGCAACGTATTTGGAGGAGCTCAATCAATGAAACTGGAAGAATTTAAACCTGTAAATCAATATAAAGCAATTAATTGGAATGAAGTTTCCGACATGATCGATAAAGCTACATGGGAAAAGCTAACAGAACAGTTCTGGCTTGATACACGGATCCCTGTTGCCAATGATATGGATGATTGGCGTGAATTAGATGACGATCATCAATGGACTGTCGGACATGTTTTTGGTGGTTTAACCCTTCTTGATACTGTTCAATCAGAAGCAGGATTAACTGCCCTTAAAGAAGATGTTAAAACTCCTCATGAAACAGCAGTTCTTAATAACATCCAATTTATGGAATCAGTTCATGCTAAGAGTTACTCAACTATTTTCTCTACTCTTAATACCCCAGACCAAATCAAAGAAATCTTTGAATGGTCCGATACAGAAGAATATTTGCAAAACAAAGCTGTCAAAATTGCAAATATGTACCTTGATCCAAGTCAAGATCCACTCAAAAAGAAAGTAGCCAACGTTTTCCTTGAAACTTTCTTATTCTATTCTGGTTTCTATACTCCCCTTTATTATCTTGGCCACAACAAATTAAATAACGTGGCTGAAATTATTAAGCTAATTTTACGGGACGAATCAGTTCATGGAACATATATTGGATACAAGTTCCAAGTCGGCTTACGTGATCGAACAGAAAAGCAACAACAAGATATGAAAGATTGGATGTATAATTTCCTTTATGAACTATATGATAATGAAGAAAAATACACTCATCTTCTTTATGATCAAGTTGGTTGGACCGATGATGTTTTAACCTTCATCCGTTACAACGCTAATAAGGCATTGATGAACCTTGGTCAAGATCCACTATTCCCTGATACCGCTTCTGATGTTAACCCAGTTGTTATGAACGGAATTTCTACTTCAACTTCTAACCATGATTTTTTTAGCCAAGTCGGCAATGGATATCGCATGGGTGCCGTTGAAGCAATGAATGATAGTGATTATGACGTTAAAGATCCAAACGCGGGAAAAGACATTAATGCCCGCGATTAATAAAAAAGCTACCATTTCTGAATGGTGGCTTTTTTATTATTCCCAATAATAATCTGTTAATGATTAGTTAACTTAATAACTAGCCGAGTTAAATTAATATATTCGCTTTTATATTATATTTGTGAAATATATTTCAATTGATAACAGTATGCAAATCTATCATCTCTTAACTTCAAAAATAATACCAATGTTTTTCGTTGCTATGGAAGTATTGTAAAGACAATATTGTAAGCGAATTCATAAAAAGTAACCATTGTTTAAACATTCACAAAGGTATTTACAAAGATAAAAAACGTAGTAATATTATACATGTTCAAACGTTAACAAAGAAAAGAATTGAAAAAGGAGATTTCAATTATGCCTGCTAACAACAAAAAACAAGTTGAAAAAAACGTATTAACTGAAGAAGAAAAAAAGCAAAATGCGCAAAAATTAGTTGATGACATAATTGCCAAAAGTGAAGCAGCTTTTGAACAATTACGTTACTACTCACAAGAACAAGTTGATAAAATTTGTCAAGCCATGGCCTTAGCTGCTGAAGAACACCACATGGACTTAGCTATTGATGCAGCTGAAGAAACTGGTCGTGGGGTTGCCGAAGATAAAGCTATCAAGAACATCTACGCAAGTGAATACATTTGGAACAACATCCGTCATGATAAAACTGTCGGAATTATCGAAGACAACGATGAAAACCAAACCATCACTATTGCTGATCCTCTTGGTATTATTGCAGGTATCGTTCCAGTTACTAACCCTACTTCAACAACGATCTTCAAATCAATCATTAGTGCTAAGACACGGAATACAATCATCTTTTCTTTCCACCGTCAAGCCATGAAATCTTCCATTAAAACAGCTAAGATTTTACAAGAAGCTGCTGAAAAGGCCGGTGCACCAAAGAACATGATTCAATGGCTTCCTGAAAGTAGCCGTGAAAACACAACCGCATTGTTACAACACCCTAAGACTGCTACTATTTTAGCAACTGGTGGTCCTTCATTGGTTAAAGCTGCCTACAGTTCAGGTAACCCTGCTCTTGGTGTTGGTCCTGGTAACGGTCCAGCTTACATTGAAAAAACTGCTAATATTGAACGTTCTGTTTACGATATCGTTCTTTCCAAGACTTTTGATAACGGAATGATCTGTGCTACTGAAAACTCAGTTGTTGTTGATGAAGAAATCTACGACAAGGTAAAAGAAGAATTCCAAAAGTGGAACTGTTACTTCTTGAAGCCAAATGAAATTGATAAGTTTACTGAAGGCTTCATTGATCCTAAGCGTCACCAAGTTCGTGGACCAATTGCTGGGCGTTCAGCTAACGCCATCGCTGATATGTGTGGAATTAAAGTTCCTGAAAACACTAAGGTTATTATTGCTGAATATGAAGGTGTTGGTGACAAGTACCCACTTTCCGCTGAAAAGCTTTCACCGGTATTAACAATGTACAAGGCCACTTCACATGAAAATGCCTTTGATATTTGTGCTCAATTATTGCACTACGGTGGTGAAGGTCATACTGCTGCTATTCACACCCTTGACGATGATTTAGCAACTAAGTACGGTCTTGAAATGCGTGCTTCACGGATTATTGTTAACTCCCCATCTGGTATTGGTGGTATTGGTAACATTTACAACAACATGACGCCATCACTTACTTTAGGTACCGGTTCATACGGTGGTAACTCAATTTCCCACAACGTTACTGATTGGGACCTCTTAAACATCAAAACAATTGCAAAGCGGCGTGAAAACCGTCAATGGGTTAAGATTCCCCCAAAAGTATACTTTCAACGCAACTCACTAAAAGAATTGCAAGATATTCCAAACATTAACCGGGCATTCATCGTTACTGGTCCTGGAATGAGCAAGCGTGGTTACGTTCAACGTGTTATCGATCAATTGCGTCAACGCCAAAACAACACTGCTTTCTTAGTATTCGATGACGTTGAAGAAGATCCATCAACAAACACTGTTGAAAAAGGTGTTGCCATGATGAACGACTTCAAGCCTGATACAATTATTGCTCTTGGTGGTGGTTCACCAATGGATGCTGCTAAGGCTATGTGGATGTTCTATGAGCACCCAGAAACTTCATGGTATGGTGTTATGCAAAAGTACCTTGATATTCGGAAGCGTGCTTACCAAATTAAGAAGCCTACTAAGTCTCAACTTATTGGGATTCCTACTACATCAGGTACTGGTTCAGAAGTTACTCCATTTGCGGTTATTACCGATTCAGAAACTCATGTTAAGTACCCACTTGCTGACTACGCCTTAACACCAAACATTGCAATCGTTGACTCACAATTCGTTGAAACTGTTCCAGCAAAAACTACTGCTTGGACTGGACTAGATGTTTTATGTCACGCTACTGAATCATATGTTTCTGTTATGGCAACTGACTATACTCGTGGTTGGTCACTTCAAACCATCAAGGGTGTTATGGAAAACCTTCCTAAGTCAGTTCAAGGTGATAAATTAGCCCGTCGTAAGATGCATGACTTCTCAACAATGGCCGGTATGGCATTTGGTCAAGCCTTCTTAGGAATTAACCACTCCCTTGCTCACAAGATGGGTGGAGCATTCGGTCTTCCTCACGGTTTGCTTATCGCTATTGCAATGCCACAAGTAATTCGCTTTAACGCAAAACGTCCACAAAAGCTTGCTCTCTGGCCTCACTATGAGACTTATCATGCAACTAAGGACTACGCTGACATTGCACGGTTCATTGGTTTGAAAGGTAACACTGATGAAGAATTAGCCGAAGCATATGCTAAGAAAGTTATCGAACTTGCTCACGAATGTGGTGTTAAGCTTAGTCTTAAGGACAATGGTGTTACACGTGAAGAATTTGATAAGGCTGTTGACGATCTTGCTCGCTTAGCTTACGAAGATCAATGTACTACTACTAACCCAGTTGAACCACTTGTTAGCCAACTCAAGGAATTACTTGAACGTTGCTACGATGGTACTGGCGTTGAAGAAAAATAATCCAGCGCATAATTAAAAATTAAGACTTTTCTCCTATTAAAAAGGTCCTCGATATCTGTCGAGGGCCTTTTATTAATTTCAGCTAAATCAATTTACTTCATTATCACCAGATTGCGTTATTAAGCGGAGCACATTTTCTGCATCATCATTTTGATGCAATGATTCTTCACCTTTATCTTCACCGTTAAGCTCATTATCACCTGCATCAGTCTTTAGGAAATAACCATCGACAGTTGTGTTTGTAACTGTATTATCACCAGACTGATTATTAACAGTATAGTGTCCTTGAACTGTTAAATTATGTCCTGTAAAGTTACCCGACGAAAGTTTTGTACTTCCACCGCGTAATGTAACTTGACGATATTCAACCTCGCCTGCGCCACTATTAACATCAATATTGTCCATTTTAACTTTAGAAGCTGTTAGATCACCACTTTCTAAATGAATGCGCCCAGCTAAGGCTTGATCATGCGGGATAGTCACAATGATTAAATCTTGGTGGGACTGATATTCATTAAAGTTAAAGACAAGAGGGAATCCACCAGTTTGGCGAATTGAAGCAACATTATTATGAACAGTTACGGCCGGAGAATGCTTACTAATGCCAGAATAAGTAATCTGATAATTCTTGCCTTCACGAACTACTACATTAGCCGTCGATGCTGATATATCAATCCGTTCAAAAGCTTTATTAGTACTTATCGTTTTAGTGTGAGAATGAAAAATTGCTGGACGATTGTTCTCAAAATAAACAGCCTTGTTACCATTATTAAAGAAGCCTATTCCAAGAAGAATTACTCCTAAGATTAAAACAATTACTCCCACCTTAAATACTTTTTTCATTTACTTTTTCCTCCTTGCCTGCACTTTTGCATAAATGAACTTAGCAAAGTTTGCAATCCCTTGAACAATAACTCTGATTAACCAGTAAATTAAAGGTAAACAAACAAGGAATAAGCCGATCAGTGTCAATCCTAAGCCAAAATAAAATAGTCCGCTAAACAGGTTTGTTGCAATTAAACCAATTCCAATATAAATAGATACGATCGCTATGGCAGCAACCCCAAAGATTAAAGCAACTATTCCAACAATCAAACTTAAGGCGACTCCCCCGGCTGCCAATAGTAGTGCTAGTAAGGCAATTCCTAGTCCAAAAGTTATCGGTGATGTAATAATCGCTACTAGTACCCACCAAAATACGCGCCAACTAGAATGAGGCGAAGCAGGGTGTCCTTCTTTGATTGACTCATTATTCGCTTTAATTGAATAATCGGCTAATATCTTGTGACTTAACTGTCGTGGCGTTCCTAATTTTTCTTCAATCGCTGTTCGAGTATCCAGTCCAGCGTCTGCAATATATTCATCATAAAACTCTAAGGCATCATTTCGTTCTTCATCAGTTAATTGTCTTAAATATATTGATAAATCATTAATGTATTTTTGACGTTCATTCATCTTTATCTTCTCCCTCACCTAACCCATTAAAAATACCATCTAAACTATTCTTATAATCAGTCCATAATTTACGAATACGTTGTAAATGATCCTTGCCGGCCTCCGTAATTTGATAATAACGGCGATTACGTCCCTGATAAGGCTGATCATAAGTTGTTAAATATCCATCTTTTTTTAACCGGCGTAAAACGGGATACATTGTTGATTCAGAGATGGTAATCGCTGATTGCATTCGTTGAGTTAAGGCATATCCATAATAATCTTTGTGTTCAAGAATTGCTAAGACCATCCCATCGAGTAAGTCTGAAGTAATTTGAATCTTCATTCTATCCCTCCTTTTTTATCAGCAATATTATATGACATATAATATGATGCTTTGATATAATATGCAAGCATTATTTAAAAATAAATTAAATATCCCTATATAGTCTTATAAGAACACTAAATAAACAATTTGTTTGATATAATTATAATTGTAGTTGTTCCTCTCTAAAGTTAGAAGGAGGCTTATTGTATGTTAAAAGAATTCAAAACATTTATTGCTCGTGGAAGCGTTATTGACATGGCAGTTGGGATAATTGTCGGTGCAGCTTTTACGTCAATCGTAAAGTCATTAGTTAATAACCTTATTAACCCCCTTATTGGTTTATTCATTGGTCGAATTGACCTATCTAACCTTGTTTTGACGGTCGGCGATGCTCAGTTTAAATACGGAAGTTTCCTAAATGCAGTTATTAACTTCCTGATTATCTCCTTTGTTGTTTTCTTAATAGTAAAAGCAATCAACACTTTCCGTAAAAAAGAAGATAAAAAAGCAGAAACTCCAAGTGAAGAAGTTATGTACCTCAAAGAAATTACTGAACTCCTTAAAAAGAATAAAGATTAATAAAAATGCTGGTTAAAAGTTTCTAACCAGCATTTTTATTAATGTATAATATTTTAATTTTTATACCATATCATTGGAATTGAGTTTGTATACTTGTTACTATCATGGTAGGACAACAAAAGAGGTGATAAAGATGTTTAAAAAGAAAAATTGTCCTACGTCAAATAGCCAAAATGATGCAACAAATGCATACCAAAAGGGTTATGATCAAGCAGTTAAGGATTATAAGGCTCTAGAACCTTTTAGGAAGTATCCACAACGAATTATTAATGTCACCAATAAGTTTATTAAAGGTAAGATGCATGCTCTTCGTGACTATGTTGACGGGTACGAAGATGCTAAGCAACAACTTTCCCAAAATTAGTAAAGTATTACCAATTATTGCAAATAACTTCAACTGCTAACCACACCGCGTAATACTTTTTTCGAATGTTGCTATTCATCAGTTCAATACGCGTTTATTAATGTTTATTGAGGCCCTAAGGAGGGATATCTTATGTTATTTAATGTTATTTTTTGGATCTTAGCTATCTGGTTTGTCATTAATGTCATTTGGATGTGGTTCCAGCTTAATAATCAAATTCTACAAAAGACTTTCGCTTGGATCAATGTTTGTGCAATTGTTATCGGTTTTTGGGTCTATTATGGTGTATCTCATGATGCAAGCGCAATTAACGGTTGGTTTATTGCTATGAACTGGGTTAACATTGCTATCGCTGCTATTCAATTCTACTTTGGTTACCGCACAAGCAACGATAGTACTACTCATCCTGCAAAGTAGACTTATTTACTTTTAGCTTTCCTGTTCTTCTAAAATTTTGCACACATCATAAAATAGCTCCTTATTTAGAATAAATGGTAGGAGCTATTTTCGTATTATAAAGGAATAAATACCTTATATGGTATCTCCGAAATAAAAAAAGAGTTACGAAAAATTGTTTTCGTAACTCTTTTTTTATGGGTATACACTTTCTGGTATGGATGGAGATTCCATGCCAGATTTTTTGTATAAAAAAGAGACATTTGCTGTCCCCTCGTTATACAATCAATTCACCACAAAAATCATGAAAGAAGG
>NZ_JAJGUI010000103.1:0-6517 GCF_020784875.1 Limosilactobacillus reuteri subsp. simiae
AAAGTAGTCAGAGCATTTTGGCTTGAGCAAAGCGAAAGCCAGCGCCTTGAGACGCCGGCTTTTATTATCGGCTTATAGCCGATGTGCAAACCACCCGTTTGACGGGTGGTTATGATTTACTCTTTCTCTGAATTAACGGTATCTTGAGCTGGTGCTAGCTTAACTCCTCGGTGGTCAACGCTTGTACTAAATACGATTTGTGTACTTGTCTTTCCAAAACGTTGTTGAATAGTATTGATGAAGTCATCTAAATCGGTGGTAGAAGGAAAAACAACTTCCATAATTTCTGAATAATCACCAGTTACACAGTTACATTCGATCACATTGGGAATTTGTTGAATGTAGGGGTAAAATTCTTGTTTTTGGCGAGGCTCAAGTTGCACCTGAATAAAAGCTTTAACATGAAAGTTGATTTTTTCCATGTTAACACTTGTATGGTAGCCAGTAATAATCCCATTTCGTTCAAGTTTATTAATTCGCGCCGCAATTGCTGGTGATGAAATGAAACATTCTTTAGAGAGTTCTTTCAAAGAAGCACGGGCGTTTTTTTGGAGAAGGTTAATAATCTTCCTATCGATCTTGTCCATAAGATGCGGCCTCACTTTCAAGTATTAAAGGTATATTGGATATATTAAGATTACTCTAATTAAAGATTAATGTATAGTCTAAATTTTAGAAAATCATGAATTAATTGAATTTTATCTGAAGTCAGTATTATTCTGGTTTCCTTCGCTTTATTCTTTAAAAAAATGGTATAATTTAAGTAAAGACATTACTAATTTGTTTGGAGGTTCAAACCTATGGATCAAGAATACCAAAACATCCTAGTTCCAGTTGATGGTTCTCAGGAATCAGAATTTGCATTGCACCGCGCAATTGCAATCGCAAAGCGTAATGGTGCCCATATAGATATTTTAAATGTAATCGATACACGAGCAATGGCTTATAACTTTGCTGGTATGTCAGATGGAAGTATTGCTTATCAATTAGTTGATAAATCAAAGCAATACCTTGATGAATTGTTGAAAAATGCCAAGGATAAGGATGGCTTTGATAATCTTGATATCCACATTCGTCTTGGTAATCCAAAGACAATTATTTCGTTTGACTTCCCTCGTGACCACCACAACGACATGATTATTATCGGTGCTAGTGGATTATCACGGATGCAACGAGCTGTAATGGGTTCAGTTACGTCATACGTAAAGCGTAATGCGCCTGTTGATGTGTTAGTTGTCCGAACTGATGTAGATCAGGTTAAATAGTCATTGAATATTATCAATGAGGGTTAGTGGTAAATATTACCATTAACTCTTTTTTTATAAAAAAGAAGGTGTGTTATCGTGGCAGATGAAATTACTAAGCGAGTTTCCTTGGTAGAATTATTTTACGATTTAGTGTTCGTTTACATGGTTTCCCGAGCAACAGAAATGATTCACCATTTGCACCATGGGATTGTGGGATTGCCGGTTTTAGGAATCTTTGCAATTGTCGTGATTGTATTTATTAATTCCTGGATGGTCCAGATGGTTTTTACAAATCGGTATGGAAAGCTTTCAGGAACAAATGTTATCTTTTCGTTCGTCGATATGGCAATTCTTCTCTATATGTCAAATTCGTTTTCAACAACATTTGATTGGCATTTAGCAATTTTTTTCATAGCTGCAGGATTGCTATCATTAACGCTATGCATCCAATATGTTTTAGTTTACTTTCAGGCAGAAAAGAAGATAGATAAACAGATTACACGAGCCTTTGCTGGAATTTTAATTTTTAGGACTGTTACGCTTTTTATTGGTGGGATTTTTTATCAAAGCAGATTAGGAGTTGGAATTGCTTTTGCGGGTATTATTATCAGTTGGATTGCCCCTGGTTTGACTGGAAAATATACAAAGCATCATCCTATTATCTTCTCCCATCTGCTAGAACGGCTTACAGCATTGATTATCGTGATGTTTGGTGAGACGATTGTCGGTATTGCTGATTACTTTACTGCTACAAATTTCTCAATTCAGTCTATTCTTATTTTTACTACAGTTGCAGCGCTATTCTTTACCTACATTGTTGAATTTGACCATTTAATTAATGAACACCAGCGCCATGAGACTGGAAATTTAATGATCTATCTTCATTACTTTATTTTATTTGGTCTTAGCCTAATAACTGTGGCGATGAAATTTATTGATGATGCAGCGGCTCATCCGCGGTTTGCGGTAACTTGCATGTATCTTGGTTTTGCCTTGTTCTATATTGGCCTTGCAATTGCTAACTACTATAATAAGGTAAAAGTGAATAAGATCGTTGTAAGTATTTTTATTATTTCAACAATAGCCGGTTTTGGAATTTCCTGGTTTTATTCAGCGTTTACGCCTGTGGTTATTATTATGACTGCTGTAACGTTGATTAATGCCGTAACGTTAACAAGATTTAGAATAAAATATGTAGATTAAAAGGGAGTGGGACTAAACTCGCTTGCGAGTTTTTAGTCCCACCCCCGCAAGGATGGCTACGACGCGAAGCTAGCCTATTGGGGTGTTCTGGACGTTGATTTATCAACGTTCAGAATCCAGCCAGCTACTGCGTTCTGGCAGTTTATACTTTAAAATGGTAAAGAGGTTGGATTATTTTTCCAGCCTCTTTTTTAACAGAGAAGATATTTAATTACTTTTTAGTAACTTCCATAACGATATCAGTAGTAGTTACCTTTTCACCAGCATCCTTCAATAATTTAATATCGAAGTCTTTACTGTTAGTGACTGTTACCATGACAGTATCATCAAGGCCCGCTTTCTTGATTGCTGGATCCCAGAATTCCATTAATTCGTCACCTTTGTCAAAGTGTTGATCCTTATCAAAGTAACTAATGAATCCAGTACCCCGAAGTTTAACGGTATCAATACCAACGTGGATCAGTAACATAATACCATTGTCAGATTCAAGCCCGATTGCGTGACGAGTAGAGAAGGTTGCTCGTACTGTTCCGCTAAATGGAGCAATTACTTTACCATCAGATGGTTTTATAGCGAATCCTTTACCCATGTTACCAGAAGCAAAGTTTTCATCGGTAACGTCCTTTAAGTTAACAAGCGTACCGGCAACTGGTGATGTAATATCAGTAACGCCAGGTTGTGGGGTAGGAGTAGATTCGCTTGTTGTGTCGTTGTCATTGTTAAATTGCTTACCCCAAGTTTGTTCAAGCTTAGCAACGATTTGAGCATGTGACTTTTCATCAAGTTTAACTTTGAGTGCAAAGATGATAATACCGACAAGAATTAAAGCAATCGGAATTAAGAACATGTAAACCTTAAAGATGCTTACTCCATGAGCGGTAACAGTAGCTGCAGTAGCACCACCAGTCATACCGGCAGCAACAGTAGCAGCCCCAACAACACCGTTAGCAACTGCTCCACCAAACTTATCTAGTAATGGACGAACTGATAAAGTAAGTGATTCATCACGGTGTCCTAATTTTAATTGACCATATTCAACAGAGTCAGTAATTGTCATAAGAACAACTAAGAAGATAATTGGTTGTGGAATGAAGAATAATTCAGCACCGAGAAGAACTAATGCTAATGACTTACCGGCAAAGGCAAAGATCAATGCACCAAGCACTTCGATTGAAGCAGCACCATAGAATAGTTTGTGTCGACCGATCTTTCCAGAGAATAATGGGAAAGCAAATACTGAGATGACACCGACAATTGTGTTCAAACCACCAAGGATAGAGAAAGCCTTAGAATTACCAAGAATATAAGTAAAGTAGTAAAGTTCAAAACTATTTAATAGTGTTTGACCAGTAGTAAAGAATAGATAAGACATAGCGATAGCAAGAAGTTGATCATTCTTTACTAAGATCTTAAGGATATCCTTGAACTTAGTTTGTTCCTTGTTTTCACGAAGCAATGACTTTTGTTCGTGAGTAAACATCCCAACACCAATAGCAGTAATTGCTGAAATTGCAGCGACAATTGCGGCAAAGATGAACCAACCACGGTCATCACCGGTACCACCATTTTGGTTTACAGAGAAGAACAGAACCATTGGCATGATGACAAATCCGATAATCTGACCACCGATAGTTGAACCAACTCGGGCAAAGGTAGCTATTTTATCCCGTTCATGTGAATCGAATGACATTGCTGGAACCATTGACCAGAAACCAACGTCATTAAACGAGTAAAACACATCCATAACAATATAAATAATAGCAAAGATGATTAAGTAAAGGACTGGATTACTCGTGTTTAAGCCACCAAGCGGGGTAAAGAGGGCGGCAAGTAAGATGGCAGAAATAATACCACCACCAACAACCCATGGTTTAAATTTCCCCCAACGTGTATTAGTACGATCAATTGCGTTACCAATTAATGGGTCAATAAGTAATTCAACGATTCGTAAAACCATGATGATCATTGTGACGTACCAGACCATCTTGTTATCAAAGTGTTTATCACTCGAAGTAAACAAGTGTCCAGTAACATACATCATGAAATAAGTAGAAAGTAATGCAAAGAAAGCGTCATGTCCGAATGCACCTAAAGAATAGGCTAAACGAGAGCGGACAACATGTGGGTCTTTCTGTGTAGTATCAATTTTTGCATCCATGTTAACTCCCCTTTTCTACAACAACATATAATATCTTACACGAATAATGGTAAGCGTTTTCATAGAAAAAGTCAATGCAATTTTAGTAAAGTTTTACGAAAAAGGAAGTGATATCAAAATAATTATTGATTGAAAGCGATTGCCATAACTTGGGCTTGAATAGTTTCTAACTCATCAGCATTTAAATTAATATATTTATTTACAAGGCGTTCATTTGCATGAAGATCGTTGATAAGAAAATCATGGATTGATGTAATGTTTATTCCAGCATGGCGTAAATGGAGAATTGTCATTGTAATTGCTAACTGTTCTGTTTTAGCAGCCGAAAGGGTAGCAGGGGCGGTTTCGATAACGCCTTGATAGTAACCGCTCATAAATGTTTTATTCATCATAATCACCTCTATGCTAATCAAACCACATTTCTATTTTCTTGTTAAGAAATTAAAATAAAAGGCTCTTTGTCAAGAAGTACTGATGAGAAAATAAAATAATTTTACTAAGCAGCTTGTGCCTGGACTTTGGCATGAGCTGTTTGTTTATTTCGCCAATTTATTGCGATATAGGTATTTGGTAATGCAAGAAGAATTCTAATCCGGAAATTAAAGAAATTACGAAAGCCATAAGCAGTTCGTTTAATAACTTTAATTTTATTATTGGTTCCTTCAACAGGACCGTTTGTATAGGTGTCATATTTGAAACTATTATAGATTTCTTGTTTATGACTACGAAGGGTACGCTGAACTTTCTGTAGTGCTTGCGGAAGGTGTGTCCATTTAATTACGAGTAAGTTTTTTAATTCTTCCTTCCTACGATGAGCAATCGCCATAATTAAGTCTTGATAGTATTCATAAGCTTTTTTTAACTCATTATCAAAACTTAGGAGACGGTGAATAACTTCAACATCGGTTAATTGAGCGTAACTAAAGTTACGTCTTGACCAATAATTATTATATTTAAGCTCATTAGCAGGTGTTAAGAGTAATTTCCAAAAATGCTTAAGTGCACGCCACTCATGAGTGGCAGCACCAGCACGATTCATTACTTGAATCCTGATTTTATTTAATGCACGATACGCTTGAGCAACGATGTGAAAATGATCAGCGATAATTATAGCGTGAGGGAAGAGTTCATGAATTAAGTGACGATATGGAGTGTATAAGTCAACTGTTACTGTTTGAACTGCTAGGCGTGCTGAACGGTCATATCGAAGAAAGTAGTTCCGCAAATAACTATTTTTTCGTGACAGGATAATGTCAAGTGTCCGTTTATTTTCAATGTTCATTAGAATCATACTCATTCCACTGGGCGCAAAGCGACCAGATTTAAAATCATCAAAAGCAATATGGCGAGGCAACCAATGATAGTTAGGTTTGAAGAATTGATCAAGGTTTGTAATGACTCGTCTAATTGTCCAGTTCGAGACATTTAGTTCTTTGGCTAAATCACTTTGTGATTCATTTTTCGTCAGAAGCATCATGGCTCGTTGTTTTATCGCCAAAGAGATATGATCATGATAATTAATATCTCTAACAGCCGCTAATTTAGTAATTACTTCAGGACAAGAAGAGGAAGCTTTACAGATATATTTTTGCTTTTTAATCGACCAGATTGTTGGTTTAAAGTGAAGTTCTGGTCCCAAGCAATTAACTGTTTTATAGCCATTCTTACACATTAAATGTCCACATCGTGGGCAATGCATAGGATAAGTTTGGATAAGATGGACAATGATTTGATTAGGTTGATCTTCAATTGGATTATCAAAGTTCTTTTCATCTAGTTTGAGATAGGGATCTTTAATTCCTAAGATAGTTCTGATAGAATTGTTCATGAAAGATGGTCCTTTCTTAACGAAGACGGGGTCCAACCATCTTTCGCTTTTTTATTTTAAATTTTAAACAAATAAAGCACT
>NZ_JAJGUI010000104.1:0-47714 GCF_020784875.1 Limosilactobacillus reuteri subsp. simiae
AACCTTCTTTCATGATTTTTGTGGTGAATTGATTGTATAACGAGGGGACAGCAAATGTCTCTTTTTTATACAAAAAATCTGGCATGGAATCTCCATCCATACCAGAAAGTGTATACCCCGTTTTCGAGCCCCCGCAAGCAACAATAGGCCTCTAACGTTCGATTTTGCCGGACGTTAGAGGCCATTGTTGTACTGCGTATTTGCTTTTTATGAAAGTAACTTAACTTATGTCACGGTCCCTTTTATATTGTCTACCTCTCTGCTTTTACTCCGAAAATCAAGGAGACGATCATTACTAAGATTACTGCCCCAATAATTGATGGAACAATTGCCATCCCAGCTACTTGCGGTCCCCATGCCCCTAATACTGCTTCACCAATTGCCGATCCTACTAATCCAGCAATAATATTACTGATAACGCCCATCGATCCACCACGATGAGTTAATGCACCAGCGGCTAAACCAATTAATCCACCAACAATTAAAACCCAAATCCAGTACATAATCATCCCTCCTTTTTATTTCTTTTTATTGACTCTTTAAGATCGTTAACCTCATCTTTTACTTTTCCTTTAAGTTTCTGAAGTTTTCCTTCCCCTTCACGAGTCTTATCATTAGTTATTTTTCCTTCAGTTTCTTTTAGTTTCCCTGCTATCTTGTCTTTCATTCCGTGTTTATCGCTAGCCATTATCATCAGTCCTTCCTTATATATGGCTATTAGTGGCTGACAACATTTGGGATGTTCCTCCTTCCTAAATCGACTAGTGGTATTTGATAGTTCTAAGCTTAACAGTTATCATCCTAGAAAGCGATATCCTTTCGATTTATTTACGTCTTCTTTAATAACTTTATTTATATCTTAATCAAAAAAAAGAAACTCTACCGTCAAAAATTGGTAGAGCTTTTTAATTACATCCTAATTTCATTACGTGAATGCTTACCTTCTAGAATTGTTACAGCATCATTCAAACTAATTTCAACCATATTACGAATAGAGGTTTCGGTGAGGAACGCAACATGCGGTGTAACAAGGACATTCGGCATTGCAGCAAGCTTCTTGTAATCATCTGGAATTTGATCTGGTGTTACTTGCTTCCCAAAGAAAGAAGTTTCGTCAGCTAATGTATCTAGTCCAGCACCCGCAATTTCTTTATTTTCCAATGCTGAAATTAAGTCCGCAGTATTTACCAGTTTTCCACGAGCCATGTTGATCAAGTAAGCATTGTCTTTCATCATCTTAAATTGTGGTGCTGCAATCATGTTTTCGGTACTTGGTAACAACGGTGTATGTAATGATAAAATATCCGCATTCTTAACAACAGTATCGAAATCGGTGTATTCAACGTATGGTTCATATTCGACATTGTACGATGGGTCATAGGCAAGAACTTTTGCGCCTAATGCTTTATAAATCTGAGCAGTGGCCCCACCAATATTACCAAGGCCAACAATTCCCACGGTTAGATTGTAAATTTCATTACTGATCAAGTCATCGCTCCACCGAAAGTCGCCATGGCTCATGCGTTGTTCGAATTCACCAATCCGTCGTAATAAGTACATCGCCTGAGTAACGCCCATTTCCGCAATTGCCCGTGGCGAGTAGACAGGAACATTGGTGACTACAATTCCATTAGCCTTGCATGCTGCTAAGTCGAAGATATCAACTCCTACCATTCGAGCAGCCAATTGCTTAATCCCCATTGAAGCTAATTTCTCATACAGTTTTTCATCCCCAAGTTTTGTTGTTTGCTGTAAGGAAATTCCATCATATCCTTTTGCAAACTTAACTGTATCAGCATTTAATGGTTCAGTAACCATTTTGACGTCATTACCTGTCTTCTTTGCCCATGCCTCAACATAAGGCTTTTCAGCGTCACGAACGCTATACATAATTAATTTCATCAGTTTTCCCATTCCTTTCATAAAAACTGCTTACATTAATAGCTTAGCACTCTTTTAGCCAAACCTCAGTATTTTAGCTATAGATCTAATAGACATTTAACATATGTCAAAAATCAACAATGATCATTCCTTTTAAGCATAAAGTAATGATGAAAATAAGCATTTTAAATAATAAAAATAGTTACCTACAATATATACTATTCAATTAAAGGAGCGGATAAAATGAGTAAAACAGAACACGAGAAATTACTAGCTGGTGAAGAATATGATTATCGTGATCCCGAAATCCAAAACATGTTAGCTCATGCCAGGAAATATCTACAAATTGTCAATACTGAAATAGATCCTAATAAGCGTCAACACGCCATGAAAGAACTTTTTCATCATATTGGAAAACGTGTAGCAATCAATGGACAAATTAAAGTTCTTTATGGTAACCATATATCGTTAGGTGATGATGACTTTATAAATGATGGCTGTCGCTTCCAAGATGCTAATTTGATTACTTTGGGCGATAGAGTAGTGATTGCTCCAGATTGCAAGTTCTATTGTGGAAATCATGCGATCGATGCTAATAAACGCTATGGAACTCGCAAAAATGGCGACTCATATTTAATTTCATACACAAAACCAATTACGGTTGGAAATGATGTTTGGATTGGTGGAAATGTAACTATAATTGGCGACGTTCATATTGGAAATAACGTCATCATTGGAGCAGGCGCGATAGTTGTAAATGATGTTCCAGATAATTCGGTTGTAGCAGGTGTACCAGCAAAGGTAATTAAGAGATTGCCTGAACTTTCTAAAAATTAATCTGAACATTAAAAACCGCGGTTGAGAGAAAGCTTTTACTTTCTTTCAACCGCGGCTTTTTTTCAAGATAAGATCTAAATAGCTATATCTATTGTTCACCGTTTTTTTCTTGGTTTGGGCGACGTTCTTGAAGGTGCATACCATCATAATCGCCTTCTGGTCCAAGTAGTTCTTGGTTATTATCCAATTCTGAGCGTCCAGCATAGTGATGGTGTTGTAACCAAATCATGCCGACTAATAACAATGCATAGAAGACAATTGCGATTACGATCAGAACAGTGTTACAGAACATCGTGTAATGTGCTCCTAAACCACCAGAAATTGAATCACGGAGCCCTAAGATTGAGTAAGTCATCGGTAAGTACCAGTGAATTACATTATAGAACTTCATCGTAATTTCCATTGGGAAGGTACCACCAGATCCACCTAATTGAAGCATCAAGAGGACCATGGCAAAGAATCGACCAGGGTTATCAAAGAGCATTGAAAGGAACATAACAATTGCCATTGATGCTAACCCGAAGCATATCGTCGTCACAAAGAATGCGACTGGGTGAATAACTGTCAGACCACAAGCCATCATAATTGCGTCTTCGGCGATTGCCATTGCAGTTACTACCAGTGATCCAACTGTTACCTTACTTGCCCACCAAGCGATTGGAGCTTTACCAAATTCAGCAACCCGGCGAATTGGGTAAACAAAGTTAAATACAAGTGCCCCAACATAGATTGCTAATGATAGAACATATGGTGCTAAGGCGTGACCATAGTTTGGTACATAACTGTAATCTGTGTGCTTAAGAGCAGTTGGTTCTGCAAACATCTTGGCAGTCCGTGGTGAAGTCTTAATACCGTTGATTTGCTTTGCACCACCTGCAAGCGATGTAGCCAGTTGAGAAGCACCAGCATTCAACCGCGCAATTCCTGAAATAAGAGCAGGAGAATTATCTTGAAGTTGTTGAGTTCCGGCAGCTAATTGATTTACACCAGCAACAAGAGCAGGAACTTGACCGTTTAGTTGACCAAGCGCACCAGCTAATTGAGCTGCGCCAGAGTTTAAGGCTCCACTATTAGCATTAAGTTGGGCAATTCCGCTACCTAGTTGACCAACACCGGATGTATATTGACCGATTCCACTAGCCAATTGACCAGCACCAGCTCCAGCTTGGGCGACACCAGCTGTGTATTGACCGATTCCGCTAGCTAGTTGATTAGCACCGGATGCAGCGCTATGAACACCAGTAGTATAAGCACCAATTCCAGCTTGAGCAGTTTGTGCACCGGTAGCTAACCGACCAGCATTATTATTTAATATGGTAGCACCTGCATTAACTGTATTTGCACCATCAGCTAATTGTTTAGTTGCTGAAGTTAGCTGTCCACTAATATTACTAATTGCGGCATTACTATTTCCTTGCAATGAGTTGAGACTATTCTCAAGGCCTTGTGCAGCTGTCATAACTTGTTGAGTATTCTGCCCTGCCGTTGCAGCTGATTTAGAAACTGCTGATTGCAATTGGTCTACTGCGCCTTTAAGTTGACCAATTTGACTAGCTAATTCCTTATTACCATTATTGGTAGTAGTCGTTGAGTTACTACTATTTGCACCATTAAGAGCATTCTCAGCCTCTGCTAATTTTGCCTTTGATGCATCATCCAGTTTAGAAGTATCAATTCCGCTTAGAGCATTCTTAGCAGCATCGATATTGCTATTACTATTAGATGATGTCGTTGTTTGAGTACTACCTGATTGAGCAGCTTGTTGTAATTTTCCTAATTGACTAGAAATACCACCTAATTGGCTAGCTAATTCATTCAATGAACTGCTAGTACCAGCTAACGGTGTTAATGAATTTCGTAAGGCCGTTGCATTTTGTTGAACATCACCAGACATAGCAGTCATCGAATTCTGGAGAGTAGGAATCATATTAGTAATCTGAGCGTTTAAATCCTTACTACCATTAGCCAAAGCACTAGTACCATTAGCTAAACTATTTGTTCCATTAGCTAATGCCTGACTTCCACTTGCCAATTGGTTAGCACCCGATTGTAATTCACCACTTCTGCTATCAAGAGTTCCTAACCCAGCATTCAACTGACTAGCACCAGAATTTAACGCACCAGAGTTAGCCATTAAAGTGTTTAAGCCACTGCTCAACTGGTTGGCACCGGAATTTAGTGCACCGGAATTAGCCATTAATTGACCAACACCATTGCCGAGGAGACTAACCCCACCAGTATATTGCATGATACCATTTGCTAAGGTTTGGCTCCCGGTAGCAAGTTGTTGAGCACCAGAAGCTAATGGGGCAACACTAACACGCAAGGTTTGAACCCCGTTATTTACTTGGGAAACCCCTGCAACATAACGATTTACACCATCACTTAAGGTCACCATTCCAGTACCAATTTGTTGGGCACCATCAGCGGCCTTGTTCATCCCTTTACCTACAACATGCAATTGCTTAAACATTACCGTTGCGTAAGCGTTAGTAACTTGGGCACGAATTTTTTCATTTAGCCGTGTCATCCCAGTTTGAGCAATTACCTGTCCAATGTAGTTTAAGGAACCATTAGTTTGATAATGTAACTTCATCGTCTTAGGATGTTTTTGTAAAACAGTCGTTGCATTTTCAGAGAAATCTTTAGGAATCGTAACAACAGCATAGTACTTACGATGGCTCATACCATACTTTGCTTCTTTAGCGGATACGAATTCCCACTTTAATTGATGATTTTTCTTCAATTCATCAACGGTCTGTTTCCCGACATCCATTTTCCGGCCTTGGTACTCAACCGGAATGTCCTTATTTACCACCGCAACCGGTAAGTTTCGTGTACTTCCATACGGGTCCCATACTGATTTTAAGAAGAAAATACTATATAGGAAAGGTATGAAGCAAATAACCGTTACTGATAGAAGCAGTAAACGGTTATGAATAATATGACGAAATTCGCCTTTAATCATGCTCCACATTTAATACTTCACCTCAAAATTTATCCTTTCATAATTTTAGTTTGTTAATGACTTGGTAGCTGCTCTCGCAAACTTAATAACGTCCTCAGTTGGTACATCATAATTATTGCCTTGCCACCAGTAAAAGGTCCCGATAATAGCGCCACTCAATACATAAGCAAGCATCTCGGGATTATCAGACTTTTGCAGCGCCGTTACAATTGGATCATTAGTCTCAAGATTACGCCGCTCTAAAAGAACCTGACTTAAAATATTTAAAATTTCGGTATACAAAGAGCTTCGTGCACTATTAGGTGCTAAATGACGGATAACATCCTTATTTTTATCAATGTATGATAATAATTGCTTAATAATGTCATCTTCAGAATCTGTATTCTCCGTCAATTTATTAATTTGTGCATTTAACGTTTGCTCTAAGAGGTCATATTTATCACTAAAATAGCGATAAAAACTACTCCGGTGCATCAATGCTTCTTTACAAATTTGATCAACCGTCAAACTTTCAAAAGAATTTTTCTCTAATAACGTTATCAATGCATTTTCAAAGTCACGAATAGTTCTCGTAACACGCATAACTCTTCCCTCCCCAAATGATACAAATTTAACATGATTATTCTAACTTGTTGCAATTCAGCACAACAGGGGTAATTAAAGATAATCATTTCATAATGAGACGAAAATGCCTATTTGTCCATAAAAAGACTTTTGTTTGTACCTTAATCAAACGAAAACTATAATATGCTCCTAAATTTAAATGGTCAAGCACGGCAGTAATAACTTTATCGCTCTTTTATAAGTAAAACGTATTAAATAATTATTAACTTGCTAAATCTCTACTCTGAAATACGGTATAATAAAAGTATCAAAGCTATGCGATTGGAGGCTTCATAATGGCAAAAACTAAAAAACATTTAACTAAATCCAAAGATAAAGTATTTCTTGGTGTCTTTGGGGGTATCGCTGACTACTTTGGTCTTGATGAAACCCTCGTTCGGATAATCGGAATTCTCATTTTCGTCTTTACTGGCTTTTTCCCGCTAGGAGTCTTCTATCTCTTAGCTGCCCTCGTAATGCCCGAATATAATGGTAATAAGACAAACAATGACGACAATATCGTCGACGGTGAATTCAGAGAAAAATAATATTGATTGCAACAAAAAAGCTGAGGTTGGGAGAAATTCCAATCTCAGCTTTTTATTAAGCATTATTTCGTTGTTTATAAGCTACTTGAACTTGTAGTCCATAATCTTCTTCCGTTAAAATTGTTGAGCCGCTTCGCCCAGCAATCTTGTTCGGGCCCCCAGTAACAACTACTGCTGCAAGATACAATTGATACTTATCATGAGCAGTATGGACATCGGTTAGGCCGATTTTGGTAATATGACCAACCGGGCGTCGTTCCATTTGATTCATCCCGATATAAATTTCAAGACGGTGTCGCAACTCATCATGAACTAATTCAAAGTATGGCGGAACAGATTGTGAATTCAAAGCCGTAACTGGTTTTTCAGTTGCTTGATACTGTTCAACGATTTCTTTTTCACTTAGACCATCATAGCCATTAACAAACACGCCTTCCATTAATAGTTGGTCAACAACACGTTGTAAATTGTGTTGTTCATGTTCGTCAATCGCTACAGCTGCTGGAATCGTGTCGGCATTAGCAAACAAGCCGTTTGACCGGTTTGCCAATTCTGCTGCTAGCCGTTGTTGTGCATCAAGAGGAGTCTTAGCTTTGCCGTCCTCAAATTTTTGACCAGTAATCTTTGCGACACGAGGTGAAATAAAATCAAATTGCGAAGTCTTTTCAAGAAAGTAAAAGACGAAATTAAGATAGATAAAATATGTTAATCCAATTACTGCTAAGCAATATAACAATGCCCGCAGCCAAACATGGTTCATAAAGAGTCGGAAAGTAACATAAACTAAATAAATATCGCCCAGTGAAGCAATAATGATATAAATACGACTCTTTAACTTTACGTCAAGGTTAAAGTAACTCAATGACGAGTTAATCATATCAAGAAAACTAAACATTAATAACCCGCCTCCTTATTATTCAGTCGTAGTTGTTCCGGTAGTATTACCACCAGTCGTGTCTTGTGTCGTTGTATTATTGTTAGTTGTTGTACCAGTCGATTGTGAGGTACTGTTTCGATTAGCACTCGTACTTTCGTTTGTATTTGCTGATCGATTTGTCGATGTTTCTGTGCCAGTTTTTCCTGCTGACCGTGTAGGTTGATTAGTATCCCCAGTATCGTCCGTTGTATTGTTGCTATTACTTGTCCGGGTAGTTGATGAACTACTTGCACTCTCATCATTATCATCATCACGATCGCTTTGTGAATTCCGACTTGATTGATTGCTTTCCTCATCACCCGATTGCTGAAATTGGCGACTTGTTGATACTGATGTTACTTTTGCACCCTCAGAAGTATGCGTTGCTTTATTAACCACTACATTGGTGGCACCCAACGCAAGTACCAATGATACAAGTGCAAATGGGGTTACTAATGGCGGTATCTTTGCTCCCATGTCTCATTCTCCTTTTCCAGAGTATATAATACACGAAAACTGGCCCAATAAATATGAATTTATTGTAAAGATTTTTTCTGGCATTGGGCACATATCCCGTGCAATTCAAACCGATGCCCAGTGATTTTAACTCCTGGCAACTGCTTCTCAAAGAATTTCTTATCAATTGGTGGCATTTGAATTTCTTGAACTCGTCCACAAATATCACAAATAAAGTGATGGTGATGGGTAAAATCACACGAATATTTAACCTGCATCTGATCATGATGTTGACGCAATTCGACAATGCCCAATTTCTCAAATTCTTTAAAATTCCGATAAATAGTATCGTGACTTAATCCAGGGAATTGTTCTCGAAGATATTGGTCAATTTCTACAATATTAAAGTAACGATCAGGGTGTCGCGCAACTGATTCAATCATCATTTTACGTTGCTTAGTCCACCGCAAATGATGGTCTTTAATAATGGTCTGTGCTTGATCAATTAATTTCTCCAATCTTTTTCCCTCCCGATTAAAGATGATATTGTATCATATTTTAATTCTTTTTGGATAATATCTGCCTAACAATTATATCTATTTGTTGTTTAGTATTTTTCCATTGATCATTAACTACAACATGAGCGATCCCTTTTAAAGCCGCTGGTAATGCAAGATCACGGTGATACTCTTTGCTATGTAAACGAGAATGAATCGCACTCAATTTATCGCCCCGCAGCGTCATTCTCTTAGCTAAAGAAGCCATATGGGTAACGGTCAAGAAAATAATCACTGCTTGAGCACCAAGTTGTTGATGGTAAGTAATCGCGCCAGCTGTGTCAAGAACAATCACGTCATTTTTTCCTTGTTCCCATCCTTCTTCTAAACCTTCTAATGAAGAACCGTATTGAAATTGGTCATACGTGACTTGCTCAAGCAAATGGAGTTTCTTCAGGGAAGATGGTGTTTCAAAATGATAGTCTACCCCATCTTGTTCTCCCGGACGTGGCAGCCGGGTCGTATGGGTAATTACCCTGTGCATATCATAATGATCTTGCAGGTAGTTAGCGACCGTTGTTTTGCCGGACCCCGCTGCCCCTGTCACAATAAACACATACTTATTATTTTTCATAATTGTTTATTTTAAATGATCGTTAACTTGATCTAACAGTTCTTTTAAATTCTCGTAGGTTAACCGTTCACGAGCATCTTGATAATTGAACCATCCACAGTTCTTAATCTCTTCTGCTTGCAGGTGAATGTCTTCCTTATTATCTAACTCGGCAGTATAAAGGGTCATTTGTTTATGATTGCCATTTGGTAAGTCGTATTCGGTATACACCTTAAATCTGGTATCAATCGGTAATTCTAATTGCGTTTCTTCTTTTATTTCACGAATTGCTGTTTCTTCTAGTGATTCATTGCCTTCAACGTGACCTTTGGGGAAGCCCCAGAAGTGTCCCTTATTTTGACTTTCTAAGAGTAAATACTCGATCCCGTTTTCGCCTTGACGATATACAACTGCTCCACTAGTAACTTCTATTGCCATTTTTATCCCTCTTTTGTAATTAAATTTCTCTAATTTACTTTTAATATTAACTAAGGTATCATTATTAATTATAAACGTGACGAACCATTTCGGCACGTACAATTTATTATAGCAAAGGTGGGTTAAAGATGAGCTTAAACATTATGCGAAAAGAAAGTCTTGATCGGTATCTTGGTGAAGACAAGCTTTTCGTTAAATCAATGAATGCTCGTGATCTCATGGCAATTGGGATCGGTACTGTTATTGGTACTGGGATTTTCATTCTCCCTGGAACAATTGCCGCAAATTCAGCTGGACCAGGAGTGTCATTGTCATTTCTGTTTTCAGCGATTGTCTGTGCGCTAGCTGCAATGTGTTATGCTGAGTTTGCTTCTGCATTACCAGTTGCTGGGAGTGCATACTCGTACGGAAATGTAGTGTTTGGTGAATTCCTTGGCTGGTTGCTTGGATGGGCATTAGTTCTTGAATACATGTTAGCTGTTGCATCTGTTTCTACAGGTTGGGCAGCCTACTTCAATACATTGCTTGAAGGATTCGGTATTCATCTTCCTAAAGCACTCTCAGGTCCATTTGATCCAGCCCATGGTACCTACATAAATATCGTGGCGGTTGTAATTGTTCTTTTAATTACAGTAATGCTTTCACGGGGAATGCAATCCTCACTGCGTATCAATAACATTGCTGTTTTCCTTAAAATTGCAATTATCTTGATCTTTATTATTGTTGGTTTCTTCTTCATTAAGCCAAAAAATTACCATCCATTCCTTCCATACCACATGAAGGGTGTGATTCACGGGGCAACAATCGGTTTCTTTGCTTACCTTGGTTTCGACTGTGTTTCTAGTTCAGCCGCTGAAGTTAAGAATCCTAAACGAAATATGCCTTTGGGAATTATTGGGACACTTGCTGTTGCAACAATTTTATATACTGGTGTTGCCATAGTCCTAACTGGGATGGTTAAGTACACCAAGCTTGATGTTGCTAATCCGGTAGCATTCGCCTTACAGATGGTTCATCAAGACTGGTTGGCAGAATTATTGTCAATTGGGGCTTTGATCGGAATGTTCACAATGATGGTTTCGATGATCTATTCTAGTTCCCGTTTGATCTATGCAATTGGTCGTGACGGTCTGCTTCCTTCATTCTTAGGAAAGCTTGATAAAAAGGGCCACTCGCCACAAATTGCATTATGGATCGTGGCGATTATTATCGCTATCATGGGCGGACTTGTTTCTCTTGATCAACTTACAAGTTTAGTTAACATCGGAACCTTGTTTGCTTTCATGCTCGTTTCATTTGGAATTATTCCGCTTCGTAAGCGAAAGGATATCGGTAATCGTGGGGGCTTTAAGGTTCCCCTCTACCCTGTTCTTCCAATTCTTTCTGGTTTTGCCTGCCTTGGCATGATGACTCAGTTGCAAAAAGAAACGTACATTGGCGCAGCGATTTGGTTTGGAATTGGAATTATCATCTACTTCACTTACGGCTACTGGCACAGTAAGTTAGCAGATAAGAATTAATAGCAAAAAGTTAAGCAGAGAGTGAGATTGATTTTTTCTTACTCTCTTTTTTATTTGAAACAGCAATTTGCATTAAATACCATTTTTTTGTTAAGGTAGTATTACTTACTTTTTTATTCACAAGGAGGAATCAATTAGTTAGGCTAAATTTTGATCACATATGCCTAATTTTTTATGGAATATACAAAGAAGAATTACAAAAAAGCACCTTTATCATCAATTCACTTTCGAATATATTTTGCCCTCGCTCTTGGACAAATTGCTTGTGGTTTTGCTCTTGGAATTAGTGGAACCGCACTTTCCCAAGCAACTGATTATATCAATATTCCCGACTTTTGGGTTGGCCTAATTGGTGCTGGGAGTTTAATTGGACTTGCTGGGAGTGCTTTAATGGGTAAAATCGCTGACCAATTTGGCCGGCGAAGAATGTTGATGCTCGATATGTATCTTTTTTCTATATTTTCTCTTTTGCAATTAGCAACAATGAATCTTGTTATCCTGTTTAGCTTACGGATTTTAATCGGTTTAATGATTGCTATTGACTATACTGTCGGGAATGCTCTATTGGTAGAATGGTTACCAGCAAAAGAAAGCGGACGTCTACAGAGCCAACTAATCGTTTACTGGACAATTGGCTTTATTACTTCATATATTGCTGGAATTCTAATAACGGGATTTGGCGCTCATAATTGGCAAGTTATCCTTGCATCAAGTGTCGTTCCAGGACTGATGGCTGCAATCTATCGGTCAATCTTCCGGATTCCGGCATCCCCGAGTTGGTTAGCAAGTCAAGGTAAGAATAAAACTGCTCAAAAACTAATTCAAAAACACCTTGGGAAAAAATGGGGATTATCATTAAAACAAATTCGTAGTAAAAAACCAAAAGCTGTCTCTCTTAAAACCCTCTTTAATCCCCCTTATCGCCGAAAAACCATTGTTGGTGGGTTATTCTATGCTTGTCAGGCATTTTCATTTTTCGGTATCAGTATCTTCTTACCAATTCTCCTAAAAAGTATGAATCTTGGTAATAACAACCTCTCTGGGATTATCTATAATAGTTGCGTCCTTATCGGTGTAATTTTCGGTAGTTTAATCTTCAAGATTCTTAGTAGGCGGATGTTTTTGGTAAGAACATTTTTCCTTTCCGCAGCCGCCCTTATTTTATTAATAATTGGCAATAACTTTTCACCTTTCTTCCAAATTAGCGTTTTTGCGATCTTTGCGATAGTCTTATCCTCAGGACTTGTCCTTGATTATCCATATCCAACAGAACTATTTGATGTTAAGGTTCGAGCTAGTGGGGTTGGTACTTGTATCACCATCAGTCGTTTTGGAGCTGCTAGCGGAACATTCTTATTACCAATCTTAACTCATCTCGGCGGTCCAATTTTAGCAATGCTAATTTGTACTCTTGTTTTACTTATAGGTGGTACTATCTGTCTTTTATGGGCACCTGAAACTTCACCAAAATATATTTAACATTAATAATAGAATGGCCGGGAAAATTTTAAATTTTTTACCGACCATTTTTAGTTTTAAACATCAATCCAATAGACTAATCAATTTTTAACAAATAAATACTTACGATCATGATAAATCACAAAGATACCAGTAATAACAAATAAAGTAATCATGCTAACTCGCAAGTAAAACATTTCGCGACTATATTGTAGTTCCTGTTGGTGATCGATATACGGGATAAGGAGCGCACTCTTATTATCAAGTTTAAAATATGAAATTAATTCTAAAGCACCAAATAAGATAATTTGATTACAAAGCGAACCAAATACGGATAGTTTTTGATCAATACTGCTATATTTATCGGGAACTTGTTTTCGTGCCCACTTTCCTAATAAGATGGCACAAAAGACTGTTATAGCTGTCCCAAGCAAATATAGGTAATCGGTATACGTTAAGAATAAGCCAAGAGTAAGACAGATAAGGGCGGTTTTATAGCGAGTAGTTAATGGAAGCTTTTGTAATTTAGGACTCAATGCGCCCACTAACATTCCCGAAAGCATCAATTCGATAAACACAATGAAAATCCAATAAGCTTTATTCTGTTGAAAAGCAAATAGTAAAGTATAGATAATGACATAATTCTTGATCGCTCCGAGCCAAATACGAAATAGTTTAAAAGGTTGCCCCAGAATATTTCGTAGTTCAAGAATAATCCCAATAATTGCTAGCACGATTAGGGCCCAGCTAAAATCAGAAATTCGCCCCGTCTTCTTAAAGAAACTAATAATAAAAACAACGGTAAGCACGGCGATGGCAGGAAAAGCCGTTTTTAAATTAAAAGAGAATTTTAAATCCAGTGGTGTCTTATCTCGTTTAACAACAACATAAGCGTAAATAACTTCAAGCCCCAGAAAAAAAGTATAAAAAACAAAGCCAACAACTAACGGCATCTTCATCAGCAAAATTCCGAGAGTGATCAGCCCGATAATTACACTAAAACCCGCGATAACATTTACTCGCTTCAAATCAATCCCGGAAATTTCCTTATTGGGATCGCCCAGCAATTTTAACCCCGTCACGCCAAAACCGATCAAGATCGCCGCCAAGCTAGCAAGCCACTCAAAGCGAAAATAAATTCCAATAGAAGCAAGGATTCCCCCAATAAAAGCAATAACTGAACAAAACTTAGTAACACCAGACCAAGAAGCTAAATTTAGGCGTCCATCGAGAATAAAGGGCATTACTTTTTCAACGGTGTAAACAAAAATGAACGGCCAAACAAATGTGATTATATTTGCACGGGCAATGATAGAGAATGCAAATAGCAACGTTGGAAATAGAATATAGCTTCGAGCAACAAATTCATGGTTAATTGCTAAAATTTTCTTCATAAGCAGCCTCCGATCACTTTGCCTTTTATTTTTAGTAAACCACATCCCCTTATAAAAGAAAAAGAATAGGACTCCTAACATGATTTTTAATGCCAAGAGTCCGATTCTTTTTTTATAACTATTTAGCAAACATCTTAAATTCTAAAAACAAATCATTGTATTCACCTAAAACGCGTAATGGCAAATCACGATATACTTGTAAATGCTTCATCGTTGTTTCAGGAGGGTAGAAAGCTTTATCATCGGTAATTTTTTTGGGTAATTCTTTTTTAGCCGCTTTATTCGGTGTCGCGTATCCAACGTATTGAGCATTTTGAGCCGCGTTTTGGGGATCTAACATAAAGTTAATAAATTCGTAAGCCGCCTTTTTATTACGCGCTGCTTTAGGAATCACCATGTTATCAAACCATATATTGCTTCCTTCGCTTGGTACAACATAGTGAAGGTGCGGATTAATATTCATCATTTCGCGCGCGTCACCAGAATAGGTCACCCCCACGGCTGCTTCATTTTGCTCCATGTACATCTTCATCTCATCAGCAATAATCGCTTTTACATTGGGCGTCAACTGCTTTAAATGGGCCTGCGCAAGCTTCAATTGATGGTAGTTAGTCGTATTAACAGAATGATGCTGAGTAATAAGGGCAACCGCAAACACATCCCGCGCACTGTCAATCAACATGACATTATTCTTTAAGCGCGGATTCCAAAGTTGTTCCCAATGTTGGACGTCTTTGCCATTTACTTTTTGATCATTATAGATAATACCTAACGTTCCCCAAAAGTATGGCACAGAATAACGATTGTCGGGGTCAAAAGAACGATTTAAGAATTGCGGATCAATATACTTAAGGTTAGGTAATTTCCGATGGTTAAGGGGTGCAATTAAATGCTCCTTTTTCATCCGTTGAACGGTGTATTCACTCGGCACAACGACATCATAATTAGTTCCGCCTTGCCGAATCTTGGTTAACATTGATTCGTTGCTATCAAAGGTTTCATAATCTACATGATAGCCAGTTTGATGTTCAAATTTCGTTATCAATGCTGGATCAATATAGTCTCCCCAATTGTAAATTGTCAGAGTTTGTTTTCCACCACCAGTTTTTTGCTGGTTGAGAGCAACATCCCCAAGCGCTAGCAAGATACAAATAACGACAATTGCGAGGAATGCAGTAAATATCTTTTTCATTGAGCATCCCCCTCTTTAACAGCCACAATCCGTGTCCGTCGACCGCCTCGTTTACTAATAAGGTAATAGCCAATTACTAACAGAAGCGAAACAATAAACATCAACGTAGAGAGGGCATTGATTTCAAGGTTAATTCCTTGCCGCGCCCGCGAATATATTTCCACCGATAACGTTGAGAAGCCATTTCCAGTAACAAAGAAGGTCACAGCAAAGTCATCAAGCGAATACGTAAAAGCCATAAAATAGCCCGCAAAAATACCCGGGGCAATTGATGGAAGTATTACCCGGGAAAGAACTTGCCAGCGACTGGCCCCTAAATCATAGGCAGCATCTACTAATGTTGGGGACATTTCATTTAATTTTGGCAAAACCATTAAAACAACAATCGGGATACAAAAGGCAATATGGCTTAAGAGGACTGAGACAAAACCTAGTCTTACCCCCAGCATGGTGAAAAAGATTAAAAAACTTGCCCCAATAATTACATCGGGCGAAACCATTAAAACATTATTCAAGGATAATAAACTATTCTTCCACGGGCGCCGTGCATCCTTAATTGCTAAGGCCCCTAATGTACCGATAATCGTTGCTAATAGTGACGCCAAAAATGCTACTAACAAGGTATTGATAACAATGGTAATCATTCGCGTATCCGCAAGCAAATCTGCATAGTGTTGCCAAGAAAAGCCATGGTATTTTTCCATTGTTTGACCACTGCTAAAGGAAAAAACAACTAGATACAAAATTGGCGCATATAAGATCACAAAAACTAACGCCAGGTATGCCTTTCCCCATGACCATCGCTGCTTTTTCATTAATGGCGTCCTCCTTTCTGTTTCTTATCACCAGTCATAAACATAATAATAAACATTGCGATAATCAGCACAACCCCAATCGTTGAACCCATTCCCCAATTTTGCGTTGTGAGGAAATGTTCTTCAATCGCAGTCCCTAAAGTAATTACACGATTTCCACCAATCAAACGGGTAATCATAAAGAGTGAGAGCGATGGGATAAAGACCGCTTGAATTCCAGCTTTTACGCCCGGCATAGAAAGAGGCCAAATCACCCGACGAAAGGTTTGCCAATGAGTAGCGCCCAAGTCATAGCTGGCATTTATTAGTGACGGGTTAATTTCGGCAAGATTATTAAAAATTGGCAAAACCATAAACGGAATTTCAATATAAGCAGCTACAAACATAAAACTGGCATCCGTGAACAATAGCTGATGGCTTCCAAGCCCCATAAACTGGAGGAAACCGTTAATTGTCCCCGTTCGACTAAACAAGCCGATAAACGCATACGTCTTCAATAGTAAGTTGATCCATGTTGGTAAAATCACCAGTAATAGCCAAAACTGCTTGTTAGGCAATCTATTCAAAACATAAGCAGTGGGATAACTAATCACTAATGTCACAAGAGTAATCAAAAAGGCATACCAAACAGAATTAAGCGTCATCTTAAGATAAACACCTGATGTCAGATATTCAGCATAGTTATTAAGGGTCAGCTGACCATTGATATTAAAAAATGATTGATAAAGGATCAATACCAATGGAGCAATCACAAATAGGATAATCCACAATGCATATGGGACGATAAACATCGCTTTTTGCCGCATTAGTCCCCCTCCTCATAGCTATCAAGGCGAGCATCAAAATCTTCTTCACTTTCGTTATACCGCATAACGTGAATATCTTCGGGATCAAATGTAATCCCTACTTTAGCTCCGACCTTTGTTTTATGAATAGAATTGATCTTCCACTTATGGTTACGTTGATCAATCACCGTAATTTGATAATCAACGCCACGGAAAAGCTGGGTTTCAACAGTACCGACTAATTTTCCTTTTTCAACCGTCGTAATGTCAAGGTCTTCTGGCCGGATGACAACTTCAACCTTTTCGTTTGGTTTCATCCCCGCATCAACACAATCAAAGTCTTGACCATTGATTGAAACTACATAGTCTTTTTTCATAATGCCCGGGACAATGTTGCTTTCGCCGATAAAATCAGCCACAAAATGGTTAAGCGGTTCATCGTAAATATCAACAGGGGTTCCACTCTGCTGAATCTTACCATCATTAATAATCATAATCTGGTCACTCATGGCTAATGCTTCTTCTTGGTCATGGGTAACAAAGATAAAAGTAATCCCCAGCCGCCGTTGCAACTGCCGCAATTCGGTCTGCATTTGAACCCGTAACTTATGGTCCAACGCAGATAAGGCTTCATCTAATAATAGTACTTTTGGCTTATTAACTATTGCCCGGGCGATGGCAACTCGCTGTCTTTGTCCACCAGACATTGCGGTAATTTCCCGATCATCATAGCCATCTAATTGAACCAGGTGTAAAGCTTCTTTTACGCGTTGTTTAATTTCTGCTTTTTTGACACCCTTAATTTGTAATCCAAAGGCAACGTTTTCTGCCACATTCATATGAGGGAAAAGGGCGTAATCTTGAAAGACGGTATTGACTTGCCGTTGATTGGCTGGAATATCATTGATTTGCTTTCCATCAAAATAAATTTTTCCACTACTAGGATGATCAAAACCAGCAATTAAGCGCAAAATCGTTGTCTTTCCTGATCCCGATGGTCCTAATAAGGTATAGAATTTACCGGCCTCAATTTCAAAGCTTATATCACGCAACACAACGTTATCATCATACTGTTTGCTTACATGCTGAAATTCCATTATGTTTTTTACCATCAGCGTTTCCCCAATCATCATTTTTTAAACTAAGTCTTAGTATAAAGTATACGCCTTAAATCGCAACACTGTTTATCCTAAGCAAATTATTATAAAAGTGCGATAATTAATATATCAAATTTTATACGAGGTGTTCCAGATGAAAATCAATCAATTTAGTATTACTTCAACTACACCACAAGCACGGTGCCAAGAATTAATGCAGATTCACTTGCTTCGGAAAAACGAAGAACAAACTTTGACACCGAACGCAATGTTTGAAACCTTCTTAGCACGCATTCATATGGCAAGTGCCCAGCCGATCGTCACTAAGCAGTGGTTTCATGATCTTCTAGCTACTCCTGACCTTGCTCTTGATGATTGGTTTGACCAGAATCAAACATTAACCGATGAAGTATTTTATCTCGTCGCCCTCCAACTACTCGATTTTGAGGCGGCAGTTGATTTTGATATTACCAATCCTCTTGCTACAGTTAAGAAAATTGGCTTGCCTGTCGAAGCACATCAAAAATGGACAACCGCAAACGTTATCGATGCTTTTTATCTTCTTTTAAATACTCACAACAAAAACGGTCAATCGCTTATTGATCATTTAACGGCAGAGGGCTTTATGGCTTGGAGTTACCAACTTCCAGCTGAACAAAAACCGCTCTTTTTCAATGGGAAGCCGCTTGCTAGTTTTGATCCTACTAAATTCATTCGTGAGGTTGTTTACATTGAGACCGATATGGATACCGATTTTGATGGTAAAGCAGATTTAGTTAAAGTGGAAATTATGCGGCCAATTGAGTCAGACCATGGCTTAAAAGTTCCCGTTGTCTTTACTGCCAGTCCTTATAATCAAGGAACAAACGACGAATGGGGCGAAAAAGCAACGCATAACGTCAATCTTCCTTTGAAGCATAAGGATCCTGATTATCAGGCCCCGACTGAAGAAACATTCCCGAGTGACTTTTCACGCCAAAAAGTTACTGGAGAAAGCCGGCAAGCTACTGAGACATTTAGTACCACGCCAGCATACACACTAAATAATTACCTCGCTACTCGTGGTTATGCGGTGGTTTATTCAGCCGGAATTGGTACTAAAGATTCGGATGGCCTCCAAACGTGTGGTTCTCCAGAACAGACTGATGCGATGAAGGCTGTCGTCGAGTGGCTTCACGGTGATCGACAAGCCTTTACTGACCGTCATAGCGGTACCACAATCAAGGCGACCTGGTGTAATGGTAAAGTCGCAATGACAGGACGCTCATATCTCGGCACTCTAGCCACCGCTGTCGCAACCACTGGTGTACCAGGCCTCGAAGCAATTATTAGTGAAGCTGCCATTTCCAGCTGGTATGACTATTATCGAGAAAATGGCCTTGTCCGGGCACCGGGTGGCTTTCAAGGGGAGGACGCAGATGTTTTAGCTGACGAAACATTCAGTCGAACCAAACGTCCCGCAGACTACCGCCGAATTGAAAAAGTAAATGATAAATATATTGCTAAAATGCAAGGAGCAATGGATCGGACGACTGGTAATTATAATGAGTTCTGGGACCACCGCAATTACCGGCATGATCTCGAAAACATCAAAGCTGCCGTGATGCTGGTGCATGGCCTTAATGATACCAATGTCCGTCCTAGTAACGTTAAAGCACTTTATGACGGCATTCAAAGTCTGCCAATTACAAGCAAACTCATCCTTCACCAAGGACAACATATTTATATCAATGCCTTTCGTTCATTAGATTTCTCTGACATGGTTAATCTCTGGCTTGCTAATAAGCTCTGGGGTCAAGAAAATTATGCTGATGATACCCTGCCAAGTGTTCTTGTGCAAGACAATAGCACCCCTGAAACTTGGAACGCATATGACCAATGGACTGCAGGCGAACAGAAACAGTACCAATTTAACGACCATCGCCTAACGAATTTGCCCGGACTAGGAATCCAAAGCTTTAATGACCAACAACCAGAAGAAAAGTACCTTCAATGGTGTAAACACCCCGAAGCATGGGCAAAGGCACTCGTTAATGATAACGGTCAATTTAGTCGGCGCTTTGTAACTGCTGTATTTAATGATGATACGCTTCTCCGCGGAACACCGACTGTCACATTAAAAGTAGCTTCTTCGAAAAACTATGGAATGATTAGTGCCCGGCTTGTTGACCTGGGCAGCAGCAAACGCCTTACAATGTCGCCTGTTCTGTTTAATCGTAATGGTCTTGAGCTAGGTTATCACTGGAAGACAGATGACCTTCGTGAATTTAAATTAGCAAAAGAAGCAACTAATTATAAGGTAATCGCAAGTGGGCATATCAATTTGCAAAATCGAAACAATCCAGCACAAGTTGATGAATTAGCCGCTAATCAATTTGTCACTGTTAAGTTTGATCTTCAACCAATTTTCCACCGAATTGTAGCTGGTCATCAATTAGGGATCATTATTTATAGCACTGATTACGAATACACGCTTCGTGGCAACGAACGGATTGAATATCAATTAGCGCTGAATGGCTGTCATCTTAGTATTCCAGGTGTTACTATTTTGAACTAAATGCTCACTAAAAAGACAACGCATTAAAACTAGTTTTAGCAGAATTCAGCTAATTGCGGTAAAATAGTTAGTATTACCAATAAAAAGGAGAGATTCGAGAATGAAACAAGGCACTAAAATTATTACCCTTGATAACGGCTATCATCTGTGGACGAATACCCAAGGTGAAGGTGATATTCATTTATTGGCTTTGCATGGGGGCCCTGGTGGCAATCATGAATACTGGGAAGACGCTGCTGAACAATTAAAGAAGCAAGGTCTTAACGTTCAGGTAACAATGTATGATCAATTAGGTTCACTCTATTCTGATCAACCTGATTTTTCTGACCCTGAGATTGCGAAGAAGTACCTTACTTACGAATATTTCCTTGATGAAGTAGATGAAGTACGAGAAAAGCTCGGCTTAGACAATTTCTATCTTATCGGTCAAAGTTGGGGTGGCCTTTTAGTTCAAGAATACGCTGTTAAGTATGGTCAACATCTTAAAGGCGCAATTATTTCTTCAATGGTTGACGAGATTGACGAATATGTCGACCGGGTTAATGAATTACGGGAAAAGACTCTTTCTCCAGAAGCAGTTGCCTTTATGAAAGAATGCGAAGCCAAGAACGATTACAGTAATCCTAAGTATCAAGAATACGTTCAAGTAATGAATGAACAATACGTTGACCGGAAGCAACCATCCAAGCTTTATCATCTTAAAGACCTTGGTGGTACGGCGGTTTACAACGTCTTCCAAGGCGATAACGAATTTGTGATTACCGGTAAGCTTAAAGACTGGCATTTCCGTGACCAATTGAAGAATATTAAGGTACCAACTTTAATTACATTTGGTGAACACGAAACGATGCCAATCGAAACTGCTAAGACAATGAATAGTCTCATTCCAAATTCACAGCTAGTTACTACTCCCGATGGTGGTCACCACCACATGGTAGATAATCCCGATATTTATTACAAGCACCTCGCTGACTTTATTCGGAATGTTGAAAATAATACATTTAATAATTAATAAAAAGACCGAGGAAACGTTTCTCGGTCTTTTTATTAATAATTCATGAATCATATTTTAAAAATATCTTAACTAGAACTAAAATATTAAATGAATATGGTACGATATTTATACGATAAATACGAAGGAATGATTAAAGCAAAAACTTAATACGGCTTCACTGATGTTGTTCGCTTAAGGTGTGGGACCTTTAAGCATTAGTTACTTTACTCAATTTATATATTTAAGGGGAAAAATGAAAGAAAATTATCAACTAACAACTGACGAAATAAAGAAAGAATACCAATTAACTGATTTTACTCACGGCCTATCAACCCAAGCTGTCGAAAAACGGCTTGCTGATGAAGGGCATAATATCATTGAAGTAAAACCAACGCCCAAGTGGAAACTCTTCTTACGCCAGTTTAACAATATTGTTATCTACATTTTATTAACCGCTACTTTACTGACCATTTTAATCGGTCACTATACTGATGCGATTGTTATCGGGGCGGTTGTCATTCTAAACGCGCTCATTGGTTATTTCCAAGAATCAAGCGCAGCGAATGCCCTCGCCAAAATTAAAGAGATGATGGCGCAACATGCCACCGTCTACCGGGATGGTAAACGACAAGATATTGATGCCGCGGATCTTGTCCGTGGGGATGTTGTTTTCCTCGAAGCCGGTGATAATGTACCAGCTGACTTACGGATCGTCTCAGCTGACAACTTACGAATTGAGGAATCAGCTTTAACCGGTGAAACCAATTCGGTTATCAAAACTGATGAAGCAATTACCGACCAAGACGTTCCTCTCGCTGATCGTGTTGATATGGCATATGCTTCGACTTCAGTTACAAGCGGAAGTGGACTAGGAGTTGTAGTCGCAACTGGTGAACAAACCGAAATTGGTAAGATTTCACAAGAAGTTGCGCAAATTAAGCCAAAGAAGACCCCATTAACTAAAGAAATTGACCATGTTGGAAAGGTCGTTTCTTACATTACAATTACTGCTTCAGTGATTGTTTTCGTTGTCGGTTTCTTCCTCGAAATTTATTCCTTGCCTGCCCTTGCGCTTGCAGTCGTGGCAATGTTGGTTGGTGCGATCCCAGAAGGTTTGCCTGCAATTACCTCTGTTATCTTAGCCTTTGGTATTAGCAAAATGGCCAAAGAGCATCAGACGATTATCAAATCAATGCCTGCTGTTGAAACATTAGGCTCGGTCGATGTTATTGCTACGGATAAAACAGGAACTCTTACTAAAAACGAAATGACCGCCATTGAGTTATGGGTCGGCGATAAACACTACACGGTTACCGGAACTGGTTATGCTCCTAATGGTGAGATTCTCTTAAATGGCAAACCAGCTCAACTGACAGATCAGCTCAAACTTTTCTTAGAGGCTGGATACCAAGCAAATGACACGGTTTTAACTGATGAAGACGGCACCTGGCATATTAATGGTGAACCAACTGATGGAGCCTTCTTAACTCTTTACCACAAAGCGTTTGGGGCTAAATATCAATCGCCATATAAAGCAGTTGACCTTCTTCCATTTGATTCTGATTACCGTTATATCGCTGAATTAACTCGTGATCCGGAAGATAAACAGCAAGTTATCTTTGTTAAGGGATCTCCAGACAAACTCTTTGAAATGGCCGCAAAAGAAGATCCACAATTTGATACTGCCAAGTGGCAACAACGGGTAGATGACTGGTCCAAAGCCGGAAAACGAGTTATTGCAGTCGGCTATCAACCAGTTAATGGCGAAAACCTAATGGAAGTCGAACATGACCACCTCTACAAGGGAATTCACTTACTTGGCTTAGCTGCTCTTCAAGACGCACCACGCGAAGAAGTGATCGTTGCGTTAAAGCAAATGAACCGTGCTGGTGTTTCCGTTAAAATGATTACGGGGGATGACCCGCAAACCGCCCGTGCAATCGGTAAGCAACTAGGCTTATCAACGGGCCCAATCAACGCAATCACAGGTGCAGAATGGGATAAACTTTCTGCCAGTGAACGAGAAGAGGCTGCTTTAAACAACCAAGTCTTTGCGCGGACGACTCCACAGAACAAGCTTGAAATTATTGAAGCGCTCCAAAACCGGCAAAAGATCACCGCAATGGTTGGGGATGGAGTTAACGATGCCCCCGCCTTAAAGAAAGCCGATATTGGGATTTCAATGGGGATTAAGGGAACAGACGTCGCTAAAGATGCTGCTGACATGATCTTAGGAAATGATAACTTTGCGGTAATGGCTGCTGTTATCAAAGAAGGTCGACGAATTTACGACAATATCAAAAAGAGTATCTTATTCTTATTACCAACCTCCTTTGCTGAAGGATTGGTGGTTGCCTTCTCCATTCTTACTGGTCAGCAAGTTCCCCTCCAACCGGCGCAGTTATTGTGGATTAACTTAATCGCCGCAATCACTATCCAGTTCGCATTCGTCTTTGAAAAAGCAGAAAAGGGCATCATGGATCGCAATCCTCGCCCAGTGACCCAACGTTTAATGAATCGGCATGATTTAATCCAGATGGGTTATGTCTCAGCCTTAATGGCACTGTTCGCCTTAATTGGTTACGAATGGTTCATCAGTGCTGGGGCAGACGTTGTCAACGCTACAACAATGATGGTTAATACCATTGTTATTAGTAAGGCCTTCTACTTCTTCAGCATTCGAACTGAACGATATGGACTAAAAGAAGTTGGAAATATTGGCAAGAAAGCCTGGGGCGTTATTGGATTGATGATTCTTTTCCAATTGATCTTCACCTACGTTCCATTTATGCAGGCGGCCTTCCATGTGACCGGAATAAGTTTACTGGAATGGCTAGCAGTAATTGTCTTCTCTTGCTTGATCTTCTTATGTACTGAATCCGATAAAATGATTCGTTTCCGTCTAAATCGACGGTAAACTTAACGCCACTGAATGAGATTTTTCATCTTCTTCAGTGGCGTTTTTTAATTCGTAAGCTTTCGTAATGTTTTGATCAAACTTGTGTAAGCGCATTCCAAAATCTGATATGATACACCTAACACATAGAAAAGGAGTCTTATCATGAAATATCAAGAAACCAAAGAAACACTTAATCAATTAGTTGCTGATCTGAGTCAAATGGCAATGATAATTCATCAAACTCACTGGTATATGCGTGGCACTAACTTTCTAAAGCTTCACCCATTAATGGACCAATTTATGGATGAAATCAACGATCAACTAGATGTAATATCTGAACGATTATTAACTCTCGACGGTGAACCTTATTCGACCCTTAAAGAAATCGCAACCCATACAAAAATTAAAGACTGGCCAGGAAACTTTGATAAAACAACGCCAGAACGACTTGCACATTTAGTCGCTGGTTATCGTTATCTTGAGGACCTTTATCAGCACGGAATTGAAGTGACTGATATTGAAAAAGATTATTCTACCCAAGATATCTTCATTGGTTTCAAGACTGCAATCGAAAAGAAGATCTGGATGCTGCAAGCAGAATTAGATCAGGCACCAGAAATTGACAACTAATAATGAAATCGGCACCAAACTAATCGAGATTCGAACGTTTGGTGCCGATTTATTGTCTAAAAATTATTTTTTCTGGTTATCTAGGAGTCCTTCTTTTTCATCTTTTAATCGCAAGTCATCAAGCCATTTTACATGCTTTTCTTCGTAACTACGATCTTTCTTGATAAAGAAGTATGCTGCCGCGGCAAGAATGGCGATAACAGTTCCGACAAGCAAGGTCTTAGCCGTAAAATTAGTAACCATGTAACAAGAAACTAACAATGCAAAAATGGGGATAAGATATTTCCCGGGTAATTTGAAACCATGTGTTGGATATTCGTTACTATGTTCAAATTTAATAACGGCAAGAATCGAGGGAACATATTGAATGAATGAGGCTAAGACTGTACAGCTAACCAAGAAGAGGTAACTCTGGGTAGCGAATAACGCAGAAAGGATGGATGTTAATAAAATTCCAACCCATGGGGCATCATGCTTATTCTTCTTCCCAATAAACTTTGGCAACATGCCATGCTCATTGGCCATTGAAGCAATTAAAGATGGCGTGTTAAACGAAGCTGAAAAGGCAACCCCAAAGATACTTACAAGCATCCCGAAAATAATAAAGGCATATCCCCACTTACCAATAGTGGTTCCGAGTCCCTTCGCAAGGGCACCTCCCAAAGCATTAGCTAGTGGTGTCGAGTACCCGCCTAATTTAGTCCCAGAAAGTCCAACGGCAACGGTCATCATCAATGCATCCAAAATAGTTACACTAACCATGACTGCAATTAATACCCGAGGAATATTCTTTTCTGGATTCTTCATTTGCTTAGCAGCAATTGGTAAAAATGAAAAACCAGTAAAAAGATAAAAGATCGGGGTAAAGGCTTCACCAAAATGATGAATAAATGGCATTGGTCCCTTTAAAGCTGCTTGGGGAATCACTGGTGAGAAGTTAGCTTTATGGATGAAGAAGACCCCAACGACAATAAAGATGATCAGCGTAAGGATCTTCGCAGCCGCTGATACATTATTAACCAGTTTAACAAGGCCGCGGCCGAAGAAATTAATAACCGCAAAGAGCACAATTAAGCCAAAAGCAGCGGCCCCATAGATAAGCGGCCGATTAAAGATTGGCAAAAAGCTCTTGAGGGTAGTTAATAAGGCAACAATTTCCGCTGAAAGAGTACAGCAACCTAAGAACCAGGTAAAAATTCCCAGTTCATAACCGGTGAATCGTCCAAATGCATGATAAGAATAAAGCCATGCTGCCCCTGAGCCGGTAAAACGACTAGAAAGATCGGCATAACATAGGGCGATCAATGAAACAGTTATTGCTGTACATAGCAAAACTGCTACAGCCGATAAGTTCATGTACCGATAAATAACAGATGGCAGTAAAAATGTTCCTGAGCCAATTACTCCATTAATTCCTAAAAAGTAAATTGAGATGAAAGACAGCTTTTTAGGTACTGATTTTTGATTACTGATAATGACCACCCCACATAAAATTTATAATTCCATTTATATTGTAGTCTTTTTCAAATAAAAAGGTAAATTATCAGCTATTCTAATCTCAATCTTTTCTGAAATTGTTATACAATTAAGAACGTACTTATATTTTATAAAGGATGAATAAAATGGCACAGAAGATTGAGAATTTTATTTTTGATATTGATGGCACTTTAATTGATACTATTGATATGTATATGCCAGCAATGATTGATACGTTAGCGCAACACGGTCACCCAGTTGCACCCGACAAAGTAGAACAAACCAAGCATGACTTATTTGGTATTACGGGACAAGATGCCCTCCGTCTTGCTGGAATTAGTGAGGATGAAATTCCAGCAATCCAACAAGACTGGTTTAAGCTAGCTTATCAACGTGCTGATCAAGTAAAAGTGATTGAAGGAATTCCGGAAATGCTTAATACCCTTGCCAATCGTGAAGATGCAAAGATCGCCATCGCAACTTCAAAACTCGCTGACGAATACCAAGAATACTTCGTTAACAAATATGACTTTGCGAAGTTATTTAAGGTTGCCATTACGTCTGCGGACACTAAAAAGCATAAGCCAGCTCCAGATCCTATTTTAGCTGCAATGGATAAAATGGGAGCAGATCCCGCCACTACTGTTTATGTTGGAGACACGATCAATGATATGAAAGCCGCCCATGCAGCTGGTGCCAAGTTTGCAGGCGCCCTTTACTCTTCTGCAAATCCCGATAGTATTAAAGATGCGGACTTCCCATTAATGAAGCCCGCTGATCTCTTAGAAATTTAAAACAAATAAGGAGTCTCTGATGTTTAGAATTCAAACGTTAGAGACTTCTTTTAATTACTATTTTAGATACTTATCTATTTCTTCGTCTTTGAGATCAAAATTCTTTTTTATCTCTTTTTTGATTAGATGGTTATCTAAATCTAGGTTACGCAAAGTACAAATCAAGCTTTTTATTACAGCATTCCTATTATTCACTAACCTTTGATTGCCTTCAACTAATCTTTGATTTGCTTCTTTTAATTCTTGTTTTTCCTTTTTTATTTGTTCTTGATCTTTTTTTATTTGCTCTTCGTCTTCTTTAATCCTTTGCTCCCGCATTTCTTGATCCATTTCATATACTGACCGTCGCATATATTCCGACCTCCATTTCCGATTCCGTTTTACAACAGCCATTCTCTTCCTTAATTTTACGACAAGCGGATCGCTCTCTTCAACTTTCCGTTGGGCAATCATATCTAAAAATGCTTGCATTTTAGGATTAACATCATGCTTTAATGAAGGAACATTAAATAAAATATCTGTCTGGCCATCCTTAACAACATACTCCGGAACTCCATCAATATGTTTATGCAATATATAACGTTGCTCTCCAAGCTGGAACGGATCGAAATTACAGAAGAAAATCACATAAGAATCATCAGCTTTTTCGTATGGTTGCCCTTTATCATAGGCTTCCATTGAACTAGCGGTTTGATAATAACGAATTCGCTTAGCAATATTGTGATGATCTGCTACTTGCATTTCAATATCGTAGTGGTTACCTTGCTCATCCGTCGTATAAATATCAAAACGCACCGCTTTGGCATCTGGGGCTAAGGCAATTTCCTGTTGATTATTTGGTAAATCAATCTTTTTAATATGTAGATCAGGTAGTATTCGCCGTAAGACTTCCAAACAAATATCGTAATCAAGCATCACCTTATTAAAGATATAGTCATCTGTTAAATCTGCCGCTTCCCACTTTTTCTGAAGGAACTCATTCATCTTTATAGACTCCTTTCAATAGATTCTATAAAGATATATACGTAAAAAATTGCCTTTTGCACTAAAAATCCCTAAGCCAGCATTACTACCAATCTTAGGGACTTTATTAATACTTCTATGACAAGACTACTTTCTAACTTTCACATGCTCTGCAACATATTCTTGAGCTGCTTTTTCCGTCATTTGGTAAACATTAACGAGGGCGGCCACTATTTCTGACGGTGCTGTATCTTGACTGGTTAAGAACTTGACTAATTTTTGTTTTCCTTTTTCTTCTGCTTTTAACTCTCCTTCTTCCCGGCCTTCTCGCCGTGCGTCCATTAAATCAAGCTCGAACTTCATAAAGCCTCGTCTCCTCTCTGGCTCTTGCTTAATCTTAACAATCTCATCTTGAATCCTAGTAATAAACTTACTCTTATTGTCTACTTGATTACGCATTAACGCAAGGAAGTTCTTGATCGGTTGCTCATCTTTAGTGAATTCTTTAGCCAAGGCATTAAAGATCACAACTGTCCGTTGGTCGCCTAGTTTCAACTGATGATTACGGGTACACGCCATTTCAAACACATAACGGGCCCAACCATAGCCAAAATAATCAAAATCACAAAACATGATCACATAGGTCGGATGAAGACTTAAATCGCGATAATCCTTGCCCGGCAAGAGTAATCCATGATCTATTTGCTCTTGATAATACCGCAAGCGATAAGGCAAATTCTGTCGGTCAGCTACTTGCATCTCAATAACAATAATGTTGCCATCTTCATCCTGCACATAAACATCATAACGGACGCGTCGGCCAACTACGACATTAATATCTTTTTGAGTTGTTAACTGGACGATCTGGGTTGCTTTTAAATGGGGTAATGCACGATTAATCAATTCTAAACAAATTTCTTTATTCTGCATAACCATCCCGAACATCGGATCACTCGTAATAGTCATCTTTTCCCACTTTTCGAGGGCCTTTTCATAGTTCTCTGACAATTTCTTACACATTTCTTCAATCCTTTCACTTCTACCTCACTATAAAGATATATACGTAAAAAATTGCCTTTTGCACTAAAAATCCCTAAGTCAGTATTATTACCAACTTAGGGACTTCAACTATCCAACTGAAATATACATTAATTGCCGACCTTCGAAATCTTCTTCGACCCATGTCTTCATTACATCGTTATGATCGGGATACGTCATTTCTTCCCATGGCAACCGGATTGTAGTTTTCTCACCGTTATCCGTAACCAAATCAATCATACAAAGGTCAGCGAAATTATGACTATCTAAACGTTCATCAAGCGTTACGTCCTCGACAGTATCAATCTTTTGGAGTTCATCAACGAAAAACGTTGCAGTAAATTTACGACAAACCTGCTCAACAGTTAGACTATAGCTCGAATAATCAATGGTCTTTTCTACTCCACTTACATGAAACTCCTTAACAGCCGCAAGCGGAACATCATAACTATCAATATTTTCAAAAACAACGCGCAGTTTCTTTAGTTTCATTGACTACTCCCCCAATAGATTATTTGTTAGCTTCGAGATACTCCTCGACATATTCCTGAGCTGCTTTTTCTGGTACTTGGTATACATTAACTAAGGCTGCTACAATCTCAGCTGGATCCGTATTTTGACTACTTAAAAACTGGACTAGTTTTTGCTTTGATTCTTTAATTCCTTCTTCTTTCCCTTCCTGACGTGCGTCCATCAAATCAAGTTCAAACTTCATAAAGCCTCGTCTCCTCTCTGGATCCTCCTTAACCTTAACAATTTCATTTTGAATCTTAGTTATAAACTTACTTTCATTGTCTACTCGATTGCGCATTAAAGCAAGAAAATTTTTGATCGGTTGCTCGTCATTTGTAAATTCTTTTGCCAAAGCATTAAAAACTACGATTGTTCGTTGGTCGCCTAATTTTAGTTGAGAATTGCGGGTACATGACATTTCAAACATATAACGAGCCCAACCATAACCAAAATAGTCAAAATCACAGAATATAATTACATAAGTGGGATGCTGACGCAGACTCTGATAGCTTTCACCCGGTAAAAGTAATCCATGATCGATTTGTTCTTGATAGTAACGTAAACGATAAGGCAAGTTCTGATGATCAGTAACCTGCATCTCAACCACAATAATATTCCCTTTTTCGTCTTGTACATAGACATCGTATCGTACCCGCCGACTAGCAACCACATTAATATCTTTTTGTGTCTCCAATTGCACTATCTGGGTAGCTTTAAGTTGGGGCAACGCACGATTAATCAGCTCTAAACAGATTTCTTTATTCTGCATGACCATCCCAAACATTGGATCACTTGTAATAGTCATCCTTTCCCACTTTTCTAGCACCTTTGCATAACTTTCTAACAGATTATTACACATATTTTCAACCCTTCCGTACCTCTCTATAAAGATATATACGTAAAAAGTTGAAGTTTGTACTAAAAAATCCTATGCATAGCCTTACTAAACATAGGATTTTTATCACATTACTAATTCTTATTCTCCATATCACTTTGATATTGTGATTCTGGTTTTAATTGATCCGCATAACCATTTACTTCATCTTTTTGAGATTGATTTACATAATAGTCACTTAATAGCCGAGAGACCGTAATGTGCTTTGTGTGAAGAGACGCTTCAGCCACACTTTCATCTCCCTCTGGAATGACTTGCTTAATAGTAACATCATCCCCGTTTTGTTTGAAATAAATATAGCTTGTTGGGTCACCATTAGCCGTTACATAATTATAACCGGCAATCTCTTTTCCAGAGCCATCTTCTGTGCCGTAATACATAATCCCATCTTTAAGATATTCCTTAAACCAATCTGGATCTTGATACAAAGCTACCAAGGTTCCCAATTGCTGTGGTGATAGGTTACTTTCGCTAGCTGTACTTGTAGAACTACTCTGTTCTTGAGCCTTATTACTCGAAGAACTCTGCTGTGCCGTCACCGAACTTTGCGATGAAGACGTACTTGACTTTGCTTGGCTATTACTTTGTGAATTTCCACAACCTGCTAAAGCTAATGCGGTTAATGACATAGCCGCAATTAATATTTTCTTTTTTATCATATTTTTAGTCTCCTCCCTAATCAAATTCTAGCACTAAATCTATTAGGTTAAACTTAAATATGATATCCCCATTAAAAGTTATTCTTTGTCCTGGCCGTAAGTTGCATTTTGCATTGTTTGGCTTAAGGCAGCATCACGTTGGTCTTGATTTAATGATGGATCATTAGCAATGTATTCTTGTGCTTCACCTTCACCGTTATCACCTACCAGAATGTCATTCCCATAAAAGTCTTCATGGTGGTAACTATGCCCCGCAATTGTAACATGTCCATTATCCGAACTAGCTTCGGTAGCTTGTTGTGATGATTGCTGTGATTGCTGATTTGAGGATACTTCAGTTTGTTGTGATGAATTATTACTCTGACTAGAATTAGATTCTGCTACACTACTCTTTTTGCTAGAGGCACTTTGCTTTTTCGATGATTGCTTCTTTATTGTCTTACTTGAACTGCTAGCCGTTTTACTTGAATGTTGGGCTGCATTATTTCCACAAGCTGCTAGAGTTCCGCACGCCAAAATACTGGCACAAATTAATGTTAACTTTTTCATACTAAAATCTCCCCTATTTAATTATCTACATCAATGGTTGTATTATTGGCAATCTCTTGAACTTTACTTTGCTGCGTAGCCTTGACTACTTGCTGAACAGAAATGGTCTTAAATGGTTGAATGATTCGATCAGCAGATCCACGAGATTGCTCGCGGTAAAGGTAGATGGTCTTTTCATCCTGGCTGATGGTATAACCATTAATTTCTCCATAATCATTATCATCTAGTGTAAAAGAATAAAACATCCCTGTTCCTGTTTCAGTTACCATTCCTGTCGCCTTAACTACATTAACTTTAAGATCTCCATCGCCATTAGAAGCACTGTCTAATAAACTTTGCCACGCCTCGTCACTTTGCGCACCAACTGTAAGAACAGCCCCAGCAACATTCTTAGGATCAACGCTCTCAAGACTAGCATTAGACTCGGCTTGCTTTTCACTTACTGAACTACTATTTGCTGAACTGGCTTGTGATTGACTACTAACTTTAGCAGAAGTAGCCGTTGATGAACTGGAACCTGTAGCAGTACTCTGCGTTTTATGTCTACAACCTGCTAAAGTCATCATTATTAGTGCGATGGATGTAATCAATAATTTCTTTTTTATCATGCTTTTTCATTCGCTCCCTGACAACAAAAAAGTGCCACTTATGCAGCACCTTTTTATTACTTATCTCTTAATATTCCTTTTTCTTACCTGCTAAACCAACACCAAACATTGCAGCAGCTGCTCCCAAAAGAACCATTGCTAATGAGGATCGGTTACCAGTTTGTGGTAAACGATTATTATTTTGAGATTGAAATTCTTTTGAAAGAGAATCACTGTTATTTTGTTCTGAAACTGTCTTAACAACGCCACTAGTTGCTATTGATTGGTGGCTAGGAACAACATAAGCTACTTTGCCGGAACGGCTAGTAAATACTTGCTGAGTCGAACCATTAGTCACCGCTTTGGTACTTGGATTTAATTTATTAGCTAATGCATTGTATTCTGCTTGGTTCTTTATCTTAAGGACTTCATATTGACTATCAAGTTCTTGTTGCTTCTTAGCTAAATCACTCTTGATTTGGTCAATTTGTGCTTGAAGCTTATCAATTTCTGAATCGTCTACTTTTTGATTCCTAATTGCTTCAATCTTAGCATTCGCATCATCAGTGATTTGCTTAAGCTTAGCATCGTGGTTTGCCTTTAGAGTGTCTAATTTAGCTTGCAATTGACTTTGAAGCTCAGCCAAGTTAGTTGGTTGTGCAGCAATCTCGACTAACTTAGCTTCATGATTCTTCTTCAAATCATTTAACTTAGTTTCGTAACGATCATTCTCAGTCTTAACAGCATCATCATGAGCAGATTTAATTTGATTAAGTTGTGCTTGAAAATTCTTAATATCTTTTGATTGAGTAGGATCACCAGCAATATTATGGATCATCTTGTCACGGTTAGTTTTAAGATTGTTTAGCTTATCTTGAGCTTGAGTTAAAGCCTTTTGGTCATTAGAAAGCTTATCTTGAGCAGATTTAAGAGCATTAGCTATTTCGCTTGCTTTACTCTTAGAAGTAGTAAGACTTTGAATATCACCATCTACTTTAGCTTGTAGCTGACTAATTTGGTCTTGTAACTTTTTAGCATTTTCATTTGGATTAGAAACTGCTATTTGATCATAGTTGGAGCCTTGAACACTCTTATCTACTAAAGTACCTGCCTTATAAGGGTAGCCTTTTTTGATCATTTCTTGAATTCGGCTTGATTTTCCATCTGCAATCGATATAAACCTAATTGCAGTAGAACATCCTATATTTGGATTATTCTCATAGGAAATTCCCAAGAGGTCATCACCACCAGCTAGTGCACATTCAGGCTTAGCATATCGAACATTTAATAAATCAGTTGTATGTCCACTATCAGAAAAGGTTTCTTTACCATTTTTATCTTTACCTGTTGAATTTCCTTCAAATAATAAACAAATTACTGCAGAATAAACTCCATGTTTTAAATCTGCTAAAGTCTTATAGGATGTTTTTTGACTACTACCAAAAACACTTTCTCCAATCGTATCAAGTTGCCACTTATCCTTAGCCTTTTGATGGGCATTCATATCGTGTCCCCAATTATTATCTGCCTTATTGACTTGACCTACTTGCATTGCAACGTCAATTGAAGCGTTGGTAATACGATATGGCTCCATTCCTATTGCTACTCTAACTGGATTAATTAATTCTGCGGCATATTGTGTCGCCTTAATTGTATCTTCTCGCGAAAGAGTTCCTTTGGGCGTTAAAGTAATTGGTGTGTTTTCATCAAGAGTACTTGCATGGAATCCCGCATTTTTATTTAGTTTTTTAGCTTCAGTACAAGCTTTACTATTTTTAGCATGTAATTCTGGAAACTCTTCTTTAGTTAGAAGACAATCATTTGCTTTCTTTACACTAATATATTCTTTCCATACATCAATATAATCTTGTGGCACAATAATATGATCTGTTGTTTCTTTAAGATCATCAAACTCTTGTTGCACTTGCTTCAAAGTATTTTGATCATTATTTAATGTAGACTGCTTATTCTGAACATCACTTTGAGCTGTCTTATCAGCATTTTGTTTATTATTAACATCTGATTGATCGTCATTAACCATCTTCTGAGCCTGGTTAATAGTATTATTAGCATCGTCAATTTGATCATCTACCTGCTTAGTAGCATTAGCAACTTTTTGATTATAATGATCTTGATCTGCTTTCTTAGCTTCCGTAAGTTTTTGACTTATTAGATCAGTTTGATTTTGATAATCTGTATTAATCTTACTTAAGTTTGAATTGTGTTCTGAAGATAAGTTATCAGTTTGATTTTGATAATCAGCATTTTCCTGAGCAGTTTGTTGAACCTTTTGCTGTTCAGTTACAATGATTGCTTGAGCTGACTTTAAAGCAACATTATTAGCAGCAGTTTGACTAGCGACAGCTTGTGAGTAGCTAGCGTTTTCCGCATTTGTAGCGCTAGTGGCTACTTGGTTAACTTGTGCAATAGCACTAGCTTGAGAAGCTTGTTGAACCGCTGCATCACTAGCTTGTCGTTCCTTAATCTTATTATTCAAATCAGCAATTTGGCTACTAGCAGAAGTCGTTGCAGCACTCATTGTTGCAGCATTTGATGAAGCAACAGCAGATTCATTAGCTGTTTGTTGACTCTTGAGATTAGTCAATTGTTGATCAGTACTTGCAACACCTTGAACTGGTGCAGAAGCCTTAGCAGTATCAGCATGTGCTGTCGTAGCAACTGCTCCTGTAGCAGTTAATGCACCAGCCAAAGCAACAGATTTTAAAATTTTATGTGAACTCTTTTTCATCGACATCTTAATTTCCCCCAAAATTAGTAACGTTTCTTAGTAATTAAACCAAATCCAAACATTGAAGCAATAGCACCTAAAGCAAGTAAGGCTAGCGAATTACTATTACCAGTTTGTGGTAACTTAGCTTGTTGCTTTACTTCTTCCCGCGTAGTAGGCGTACTTGTTGAAGCATCAGCAGAAGATACATTGGCATGACTATTTGATGTTGCGGCCGTAGTAGTAGTTGAGGTACCACGTAATACAGAATTATTTAATTCACTCACAATACTTCTCTTATGTGAATTAGCCTTGTTTTCAGGTAACTTCACCGTAGTAGACCCATCATCAGTAGTGTAACGATTGTTATTATCCTTAGCCGTTTCAGAACTTGAATTCTTCAACTTTTCAGCTAATGCATTATATTCTGCTTGGTCCTTAGTCTTAAGAGCTTGGTATTGACTATCGAGTTCTTGCTGCTTCTTGGTTAAATCACTCTTGATTTGGTCAATTTGGGCGTTAAGCTTGTCAATTTCTGGATCGTTGACCTTTTGACTCTTGATAGTAGTAATCTTAGCGTTAGCCTCATCATTGATTTGCTTAAGTTTAATATCGTGGTTAGTCTTTAGAGTTTCTAACTTAGCTTGTAATTGACTTTGTAAGGCATAAGTATTAGTTGGCAATGCGTCAATTTCTTTAACTTGTTGTTCATAATTGGACTTTAACGAATTTGATTTGGTATTAAAATTATTATTTTCTTGTTGAACATTTTTGTTATATTCATCGTTAGCCTGATTAATAAGGTCTGTTTTCTCATTTTGTAATTTATCTAAACTTGCTTGGGCTTGGTCAATTTGATCTTGATCTTCTTTTACTGCCTTCTTAACAGATTGCGATAAATCAACATAATTATTTACCAAAGCCTTAAATTCACCTAAAGAATATATACCATCTTTGCTAGCACCAAAGTCAAAAGCTGTATAGACAAAATCTTTATTTAAGTCACCATTTACTGCAAACCCATATGAAGCAGTATCTGGTGCCATTAAATTACTAAAGTGGCCAGTCTTACCATATACATCCATATAATGCTTCACAACATAATATTTACCTAACTTATCAGCCAAATCTGGATGTTGCTTAACTGCTTCTTTCCATGCACTCTCTTCATTCATCCAAGCATCCATTGCACCTTCAAGACTACTTTCAGCTAAATTCTCTCCTGCATAATAATAACCGGGATGTTTTAAGCCACCCTTTTCAAGAGTAGTCTGAAAATCAGCATCTACCATTGCAACTGCTATATTTGTCAGAGAAATCTTTGGCACAGATAATTTACGATCTTGTCTAATCTTTACAAATTGGTCATATAATAGTAAGGAAGCTTTAAGATTATCTAGATTTGTTGCATCATTTTTTTGACCAATATGAACTGCAGCAGAATACCAACTAGGAGCTTCTTTTACTTTACCACTTGGATCTTTGAACGTTCCTGTTCCCGTTACAATATTATAAGCAACTTGGGCATCTTCCTTTTCTTCTTCTGAGGAATTCTTATTGTCCAAAATAGATTTGAAAAAGTTAGCTGCATTAAAATTAGTCAATTTCTCGTTATCTTGATTAAGCTTAACTTTAAAACTATTTAAAGTATCTTGTGTCTGTGTAATTTGTGTGTTGATTTGTTTAGTAACATCTTGAACTTTTTCAGAATACTTTGATTTAATGTCATTTAAACTAGCTTGATGTTCACTGTTCAATTTATCTTGGGATTGCTTATAAGTAGAAGTAGCCGCTGCTTTTTTATCTTCTTTCTGTTGCTCAGTTACAACTTTAGCTTGGGCTACCTTTAATTCTGCATCATTAGCAGCTTTTTGCTTAGTAGTAGCACTAGAATAGGCACTATTTTCATTATTAGTTGCAACTTGGGCATCTTTATTTACTTGATCGATTTTGTTTTGTTGTTCAGCTGCAGCACTAGCTTGTCGTTCTTTAATCTGATCATTCAAATCAGCTATTTGGCTATTAGCAGAAGTTGTTGCCGCACTCATTGTTGCAGCATTTGATGAAGCAACAGCAGATTCATTAGCCGTTTGTTGGCTCTTTAAGTTTGCTAATTGCTGATTAGTATCAGTAGTAGCTGTAGTAGCAGCGTTAGTTGTGGTGTCGGCGTGAACCCCATTTTGATTAACATTTACTCCCAATACCATTCCAGCTAAAACAGCTGAAGTCGTTAAAACCGTCTTTTGCATATTCTTATTCATATAAATAACTCCCTCAAATCGAAATACATAAAGTCTAAAATAACTTAACAATCTCAGTTTAATCACACAATTTTCACAAATAAATATAATTTCTAGGACTTATCAGATTTGACTGTTTTAGCTGAAATTTACTTTGTTATTTTTCAGTTAAGGTTAAATCTACTCATAATAAAAAAGCGTTAACGATAGAAAATTCGTTAACACTTTTTTATTAAATATGAACTACACTGCTAGTATTCCCGTTTCTTAGCTAAACTCAAACCAAACATTGCAGCAACTGCACCAAGAGCTATTGCAGCGATTGATTCTCGATTACCTGTTTGTGGCAATGCATTATTAACATTCTTAGTAGCATTAACCACTGAGCTGCTATCAGTTTTCTTAGCATCATTCTTTTGGGCAGTTAAATTAACAACAGTTTGACCTTCTGCACCTTTAACTACCCCGGTAACTGGCTTTTGCGCGTGTTCACCTTGGCTTGTAGCCGAAGTTACTTCCTGCTTGTCTGCTTGCTCATTTGGAGTTACTTCAGTAGTTGACTGGCTTTGAGAATTATCCGTAACTGTCCCTTGATTATTATCATCTTTATGTTGATTTTCAGTGTCTGAAGGTGTTGTTTGATCAGTAGTATCAGGAATTTTAACCTCTTGTGCATTGGCAAGAGATTCCTTAGCTTGACGATAATTTTCATCCGCCTGGGTCTTAGCAGTCTTTAATTCAGTTAGTTTTGCTTGGTCAGCTGCTAATTTATCCTTAGCTTGTTGAAGTTGATTTGCTAATTCATCATTATTACCAGCAATTTTGGCAAAACTTGCTTGGAGCACTTGGATATTATATTGCTCTCTTTCAGCAGCGTTTAGATTATCAGCTGTTTGGGTCTGAATCTTATCCCCGTTGGTTGTACGATCCAGTAATAATACCGGCTGACCATTATGGAATGCAAAAATATAAGTATCATGAAATTCACTAGCATTAGCATTTCGTAAATTATGGTTATAAAGAGCCACAATATTGTAGTCACTGTTGCCTTGACCATCATTACTCATTTCAACAGTTACTTTTTGACCATTTACATAGTACTTATTCAAATCAGCATAATTAGGACCAGCAGTATTCAATGAATGAGTACCATCAAATTTAAGGATCTTCAAATCATTTTCTGCAGCATATTGGTCCATCACTTTTTGTAATTGTTGAGCTTTATCATTATCCCAAAGAGAAGTGTTATTAACCTTATTTTCTAAATCAGTAACCTTTTGTTGATCTTGGCTAACAATGGCCTCTTGTGCGTGATATTCATTATCTGCTTTATCAGCAGCTGCTTGAGTGGTATCAACTTTTGCTTGGGCCTTTGCAACGTTAAGCTTCTTGTTTGCCTTATCCAAAGCAAGCTTGAGAGTAGCTAATTTAGCTTGAGCAGCTTTTAATTGCTGTTGAGCAGTAGCTAATTGTTGATGAGCATCATTAGCCTTATCCTGAGCTGCCTTAAGATTTGCAGCTGCCTGTTGTAATTCAGCGAGCTTAGTCTTTAAACTATCAAGCTTTGTCTTAGCTTGATCATAAGCCGCTTGTTTGGCTTTTACATCAGCTTGCATTTGTTCGAGTTGGTTATCAGCTGCATGCGGTGTAACTACATTATTTGCTTTAGTGATGGTTAGTGGTTGAGCATCAGCGTCTCCTTGGTGATCCTTGGCAATGTGGTACCAGTGTGGAGTAATTTGACCAGCCTTATCTACCGTAAAACTAAAGGTAAAGTTCTTAGCATCTTGTAGTTGAGGCATCATACTCCAGTCTGGAGATTCAAGTAGACCAAACAATGCATCTACACTTGGTCTTTCTTCAGACTGTAATCGTTTCATGCTTGCTTCTTTAGTTTCACTTTCATCATAAGCTACATCATCCATATCAGTATTGTTGCTTAAATTATATAAGATAAAATTATTCCATAAGGCTTCTTTAAGTTGATCAAGATTGGTAATCTTTTGGCCATAAGTAGTTTTTGTCATTCCCCAATTAATACTACTTTGATCAACTGCCTTTAAGAATGATGGACGATCTTCCCAATTTCCCTTAAGATCTTTTTCTTCAGATGGGAGAGAAGTTCTTTCTTCTTCTAATGTTTCCCGAATCTTTAAAGTATTTGGGATAAACAATTTGTCAGATTTTTGCAATTGTTCTTTTAACAAAGCAATTTTATCCTGGTCATACTTAATCGTATCTTTGTCAGGCTGGCTTTGCTTCAAAGCTTCCGCTAGATCTTTTTGAGTATTATTAAGTTCCCCATTATTGTACTCATCATATGTAATTAAGTACCATTCTGCTGCACCAGCTCCTGGGTTAACTAATTGGTCAAGTCGAGAGTCAATTGTATATTTATTAATTAAATTATTAATATACTTAGCAGCCTTGATACCATAATTCGTAACATTAAAATGTAAATCATCTCGTAAAAGAGTACCTTTACTGTTACGCAAGTCATAATTATGAAGGAGATCATTCATAATCCCGGCATACCAAAGATCTAAGTTCTCAGTAACATCATCATCTAAATTATTAATGTCCTTAATTTGAACCTTAGCATCACTAGAGCTATGGTGATAAGGATTCAATTTGTAAATACTATCTTTAGAAACTTTTGCTAAATTATCTGCCCTATTATCATTGAAATTATTAAAGGCATCCACATATCCATCTGGAAGCTTAAGGTTATTCTGCTCAATACTATCTTGTAAAGCTTGAGCATTGTTAACATCCCCATCATTAGTAGTAACTGCAGCATCATCATGATGATCTGTTGATTGAGATTGATTATTATTTAACTTATCTTGGGCTTCTTTTAATTGAGTTTGAGCAGTCTTAACTTCATTTTCTTGGTTGTTAATTTCTGCTTTGGTTTTATTAATGTTACTATCCGTTGCATCTTTAGCTGATTGTTGCGTTTTGGCAAGGTTTGCATCCGCATTCGTCACATTATCCTGCGCAGTACGCACAGCTTGTTGATCTTTGTTTACTACTTGTTGCTGATGATCATAATCTGCTTGGGCTTTTGACTGTTCTTGTTGAGCGGTTTGAACATTATTTTGTTCATTAGTATTAGTTGTAACAGCAGGTGTACTATCCGCCGATACACCTTGTTGCATGGCAACTACCCCCAGAGAAGCTACTGCTAAAGTTGCCACAACCCAATTCTTACCAGATTTGTAAAGTTTCTTATGTTCTTTCACAATAATTTCCTCCCGAAACTATGATTCTAACTATAAACGTCTATAGTTTATGCTTCATCTTTCGCGTTTCTCAACGATCTACCAACCACTTTTTAATTTCTACAAATTTAACTGAAATTCATCTCACTATTTTTCAGTTTCGGGAAAGAAATTCACTTTTATAGACGGATAGGTATACGGCTCTACCTCCCCCCATGATATATTAGTATTCGGGAAAAGGGGGGGAGTACATCTTGAACGTTTTTATCCTTGAAGATGATCATAATCAGCAACGACATTTAAAAACAATGGTCGAAAAGATTTCCCGGGAAATTTCAGTAAATGAACTTAAGATTAATCTTTTTGCCTCAACTGATCAATTAAAAATGGGATTACCGGTTGCTAGTAAGGAAAACGTCTTTATTCTCGACTTAGAAATCAGCGGTATTAAAACAGCGGGCCTTGAAATTAGTCGCGTGATTCGGAAACATGATGAACTCGCCAGTATTATTTTCATCACTGTTCATGATGAATTTGTCTATACTACCTATAAGTATCGAGTTAGTGCGCTCGACTTCATCGCTAAAGATCGAGGAAATATCCAAGAAGAACTAAAGCAAGATCTTATCCATATTCAAAAAGAAGTCCAAACAGCTGCAACCGAAGAATTATTTACATATAAGTCTTATTACGACGAAGTTCAGATTCCCTATAAAAATATTTGCTATTTTGAAGCTAATCATAATAATACGCATTCATCGATCATGTATACTACCGACAATCAGGGAATCCAGCTCAACTACAATCTACGGACTCTTGCAAAAAATGAAAAACGCTTTTTCCGTGGTCACCGTAGCTACTTAATTAATCCCCAACAGGTAAAACATGTCGATTTTCTTCATCACCAGGCTGTGTTCTATAATGGTCTCGTCTGTCCAGTATCACGACGCCACGAAAAAGAACTATTTAAACTAATAAAGTCCTAGGAATATTATTTCTTAAGACTTTTCATATTTTCTTATTCGCAACATAATGCTATGATTATAACGCTTTAAATATTTATATTAGGGAGTTATCGCTATGCAATTTATATATACAGAACTTCAAATGTTCACGCCTACGTTTTACGGTACTGACCTTCTAGCTTATATTTATGGATTTTGGATAGTAATGCTTTTATCTGGAGCCTGCATCCTCTACCTATTTCAGAAGATCACCAAAATTAAAATGCCATTCTGGATATACCTCACCAGCTATCTTATTTTCCCTTTTCGTCGTACGTACTTGTTTTTACTCCTACCAATAATTTTTAGTCTACTAATCTATTTTTTTGTTACTAAACGACAAATTTCCTTTTCATATATTTTAACCAATATGCTATTTGATATTGGAATCTTTTATTCTGTTACAGCTGTCCTTGGTTTAATTATTGTTGCTTCTGTCCAATCTATTACTCCAACCTACGCCACCCCCATTTTAAATTACGGCGAACCAATCACCTATCTGATTGAAATCATTATTACAATGCCAATCATCAAAAAAATACAGCCTGCGTTAAACTACTATTCCAAAACTGTCCTGGTCCAAGCCCCAGTACTAGTATGGTTATTTAATCTTTTCCTCTTTTTCCGCATTTTTTTCGGCATTAACTATGTAAATCCAATCATCAAGGTTCCTGCCCCTGTTCATATGTTAAGTGGCCTTCTTTATGTCATCATTATCGTCTTGTTTACTCAGGTTACCGCCAAATTTTACCGTTATAAGAATTTAACGATTTCACAAAGCGCAGAACTAACAAACCTTCAATCCTACACTAGCCATATCGAAACAATGTATGATGACCTTCGTCGTTTCCGCCATGATTACAAAAATGTGTTACTAAGTCTTGAGGGAGCCGTTTCTAGCGGTGACATTAAAGAAGTTCAAGATATTTTCCAACGTGTTGTTAAACCAACTAATACTAACCTTGATGATCAAACTGCGGTCCTCAGTCATCTTGAAAATATTGAGAACATTGAAATCAAGAGCTTAGTTTATAACAAGGTCATGACAGCAATTAACGACCACATTGACGTCTCGATTGAAGTAGTTGAGCCATTCAAGATTTCGCCTAAGGTTAAGATAACAGATGTAGTGCGGATCATCGCTATCCTCTTTGATAATGCTATTAATGCTGCTAAAAAGGCACCGACAAAGGAAATTAACTTTAGTCTCTTTACTAAAGGAAACGCACAGTACATTGTTATCCGTAATTCAACCACTGAAGAAAAAGTTGACCTTCATATGCTTGATGGCAATTTCAAGGGGATTTCATCTGGAAAACATTCTTTAGGCCTTCGTAATTTACGGATTATCCTCGCCAGCTATCCCTTCATTCAGCATAATAGCCAGTCGGCAAATCATTCTGTTACACAAGAAATAATTATTCATTAAGAAAAGACTTAAGATTAAGTTATGAGAGCTTAATCTTAAGTCTTTTTAATAGTCGTCAATTATAGTCATCAATCAAAATTAACGTCTGAATTTTGATGAATTTTACTTGTTTATTACCTTTGACCACACAAGAGTTCCCTTCTCGTTGGTAAATCTTATCATGTCTACCAGGATTCACAGAAAGCATCTTAGCACCATCATTTATAGTTACCTTTTGCGGGCCACTTACTATTACATCCCTTTTTCTAACATAAAGCGAGTAATGTTTGTTTTGACGATATAATTTTTTGGCTTTCTTTAAGCTTACTACTTTAAGTGGTCGGGCTCCTTGCGAGTCTCTTCCGATATATGCAATACTGAAATGTGGGTGCAATAAATTGTTTGTGTTATTTAAAATATAATAGTCATTATAAAGTACTTTTTTATTTTTATCGAAGTATCTTAATTCTAGTGCTTCAGTCTTATTTGGAGTCAATGAATTACTGGCGTTTTTTGTTCCTAAATAAGTAAATAAAGCAATTAAAAGGCCAAAAGCGATGAGGGCGATATATCCCCACCGCTTATTATTTTTTCTGGGTGTAATTTCGCGTGAAACTAGCTGATGATTACTTTGACTTAGCTTCGTATGACATACCGAACATTCTCGTGACCCTAATGCATTAACTTTTCCACAATTAGGACAGACCAAGGCAAGCATCCGCCCTTTAAGTGGTTTCCCACAATTCTCACAGATTTCGGCATCGTCTGGATTTAATGTGTTACAGTAGGGACATTTTTTCATTTAGTAATCCCCATTGAAGAGCTATGCATTGCCATTCGCTTATCGGGATAGAGTTTTTTAGCTAGGGCGGTTACCGCTGTCGGTGCTTCACCAAAGCCGGCCGCAATCAATGCTACTTTCCCCGAATAGGTCACACCATCCCCGATCGCGTATACCCCTTCAATACTAGTTTCCATCATTGAATCAACCTTGATCAAGTTGCGCTCTGCTGCTAAGTCAAGAGACCATTGATTCAAGGCCGCATTATTAGAGGTAAAGCCATAGTTAACCACAATCTTATCCACATTCAATTGTGCTTCGTCGTCACTACGCATCTTCTTAAGATCGAGCGTTACCGTTTCATCATCTTCCACCGTTAATGCACGTGGCAAGAATGGGGTATCCAATTGCACAGATGACTGTTTAAGCTGAGTTACAGTATGCTCCAGACCGCGGAACTGGTCCCGCCGATGGACAAGGTGAACTTCCTTGGCAACCGGTTCAAGCATCAAGGCAATATCAATGGCAGAGTCGCCCCCACCAAGAATAGCAACCCGCTTGTCCGCATAATCAGCTTTATGATTAACAAAGTAGGAAAGCTGATTGCCTTCAATCTCGGCTGCCCCTTCTAAAGCGAGCTTACGGGGAGTAAACGCTCCGTTACCAAGAGCAATGATTACTGCTCGTGACCGGGATACCCGCTTAGCTGATTTGATGGTAAAGGTTCCATCATCTTCTTTAATGACGTCCTCAACAGTTTCACCGAGGAATTGGTCAATCGGTGCCACTGCCATTTGCTCTTCTAGCTTAGCGATCAAGTCATGCCCAGTTACACCTGGCATTCCCGCTACATCCCAAACTTGTTTTTCAGGATAGAGTGCCCCTACTTGTCCCCCAAGTTGTGGAAGGCTTTCAATTAGCTGGGCATCTAATTCATGAAGGCCGCAATAAAATGAAGCAAACATCCCCGCTGGACCTCCACCAATAATTGTCACATCATAAATTTTCTCTGCCATTTCTCCTCTGATCCTTTCATTTTCATCTCTAGAAGTATTATATCATCTTTATTTTTTCTAAAATTTCGTAAGCGGTCTCAAATTTTAATTGTAATTATTCAAAATTTAAATTAACATATTATATACAGAGATTGATTTTGCTTAAAATTGGAGGAATAAATACTATGGCAAAACGTAAAATGATTCTTGATTTAGATACTGGTGTTGATGACGCTTTAGCTATTGCCTATGCGCTCGCTGACCCAGAAGTTGATCTAATCGGAATTGTAAGTTCATACGGTAACAACCTATTAGATGTTTGTGCCGAAAACAGCCTTAAGTTATTGGAATTATTAGGTCACACTGATATTCCAGTATTTAAGGGTCTTCCACATTCATGCACTACTGACCACTTTGATGTAATGCAAGTTTCAAAGGACATCCACGGTGATAACGGTATCGGTGATGTTGAGTTACCTGCGCCAAGTCGGGCTCTTGAAGAACAATCCGGTGTTGATTTCTACATCGAAGCCGCTCACAAGTATGGCAAGGACTTAATCATCATCCCTACTGGTCCAATGACTAACTTAGCTGCTGCCTTGAAGAAGGATCCTGAAATTGCTGACTTGATTGGTAATGTCACATTCATGGGTGGTGCCTTAACTGTTGAAGGTAATGTTACTCCTGTCGCAGAAGCTAACATTAACCAAGATCCAAAGGCTGCCGATGAAGTAATGAAGTCCAACTTGCCACTTACGATGGTTGGTCTTGATGTTACTCTTCGGACTCTTCTTACTAAGAACGAAACAAAGCAATGGCGTGAATTAGGCACTGCTTCCGGTAAGGCTTTTGCTGATATTACCGACTTCTACATCGACGCTTACTACAACCTTGATATTGATAAGCGTGGTTGTGCCCTCCACGATCCATTAGCTGTTGGTGTTGGTATTGACCCATCATTTGTTTCAACTATTAGCTTATTCATGAAGGTTGTTTACCAAGAAGGACCTTACTATGGTCGGACAATCGGTGACAACGCTAAATTAAACGATCCTAACCCTAATGTTAAGGTTGCCGTTAACGTTGACAAAGAACGTTACCTCAAGGCCTTCATGGACCGCTTAAACAAGCTTTTCAAAGAAAATTAAAGTAAGTGGGAATTAACCTCCTCGACAAGGCGGTGGGCTAAGGATAGAACGGTGATTAGCACGGCACGGGCTGATTATCGTTCGGACTTAGCCTCGAGCCTTGTGGCGACGCGAAGCTAGTTCCACGATATCTTAACAAATATTCGCATTAAGAGGCTGTTGAAAATAATTCTCCAGTCTCTTTTCATTTCACAAGGCGTTATTCTCCTGTTTTTCTTCGATAGTTGTTATAATAAAATTTGTAAAGGATTGTTTTTGATTTTACTAAGGAAGTGTCTTATCAATGGGTCGTTTAGATAATAAAGTTGCAATTGTTACTGGTGGTTCTAAAGGAATTGGAGCTGCTGTCGCAAAAAAGTTTATCGAAGAAGGCGCAAAGGTTGTTTTAACCGCTCGTAAGATGGATGAAGGACAAAAAGTCGCTGACCAACTAGGTGACAATGCGATCTTTATCCAACAAGACGTTGCTCGGAAAGGAGACTGGGACCGGGTAATTCGTCAAACTGTCCAAGTCTTCGGGAAACTCAATATTGTGGTTAACAACGCGGGAATCGCCGAATACGCCGATGTTGAAAAGACGGACGCTGAAATTTGGGATAAAACAATTGCCGTTAACCTCACTGGTACGATGTGGGGAACTAAGCTCGGTATTGAAGCAATGAAGAACAACGGGGAAAAGAATTCAATCATCAATATGTCATCCATTGAAGGACTAATTGGTGATCCTGACCTCTTTGCATACAATGCTTCTAAAGGTGGTGTCCGCCTCTTAACTAAGTCCGCTGCGCTTGATTGTGCCCGGAAAGGCTATGACATCCGTGTAAATACAATTCATCCTGGTTATATCTCAACTCCACTAGTTGATAATTTGGTCAAGGATGATCCAAAAGCAGAAGGACACCTAGAAAGCCTTCATCCCCTTGGCCGTCTTGGAAAGCCAGAAGAGATTGCTAACCTCGCTTTATACCTCGCTTCAGATGAATCAAGCTTTAGTACTGGTTCAGAATTTGTCGCTGATGGTGGCTATACGGCTCAATAAAAAACAATCGAGTAGGAGAGGCCGGGAATTAACTATTAATTTTTGGCTCTCAAACAGTAAAATCCGGACTATGATTTTTGATCGGTTCAAAAATCGTAGTCCGGATTTTAAATTATTTATGAAATTAGTCTCCAATCGACTAATTGATTGGCCAAATTTCGTTAGATTTAATGCCATCAGGGCTAGCCCAATGTCATTTTCCACAGCCCGTTGGCCACGGAGATGAGTTCGGCGTATGCCAAAATCCCTCTTCATATGACCAAAGACTGGCTCAACGTCGAACTTCCGTCGACGATAAATTGCCTTGCCTTCGTCACTTGAGAGGGTATCTTTAACTTTAGCTTTATAATAATTCCAGGTTGGGTTAACCTTCATATAGCGTTGCCGACCACTCGGTGTCTTCGCTAGTTCATCTAATTTAACTGATAGTTGATGTTTATCAGCACGATAGATTTTAAAGTCACGCTTAAAGCCATACTTATCAGTGGATTTACTATAGCGATAAAAACTAAAACGAACTCCTTGATGATCAATGTAGTAGTCGTCATTAGCGTTATATTCCCAATTCTGTGACC
>NZ_JAJGUI010000105.1:0-58500 GCF_020784875.1 Limosilactobacillus reuteri subsp. simiae
TATTAAGCGAATTGACTTCGCAAATGTTTTGCTTCAAATCACATCGTGATTGAAGACCCTACACATTTGATTCGTCGAAACTTTGTTCAGTTTTCAAAGGTCTACCTGTTGGCTAATCAAGCAGCCAATCAACATATTTATTATAACATGTATTTGATTAGCTTGTCAAGAAGAATTTTTGATTATTTTTGAATTCCTTTTGATTGATAACTCAATCAGCAACTTTATTAATATACCATGTCATCAATAGAATGTCAACAACTTTTTTGAATTATTATTGACACTTTGCAACTAATTAAATGAATCTAAGAAGTTTCAAGCGATTATCCATCTCCTATCGCTGACAGGAATTTTATTATATCCTATCTTCAAATTCTTTGCAAGCCTTTATTTTATTTTTTATGCATATCACTCAAAAATTGTTGAAGGTTTAATTCTTCATTAACCTTTTGGAACGTTTCAGTATTCCAGCCATTACTACCCGTAATAACTAGTCTATTATTATCAAGCGTTGCAGTAAGCGGATTAGTCACGTCATGATCTTCCAAATTTATAAGATAGTGTTCTCCTTCTTTACGCCAAGTTAAGCTATCATCCGTATCTGGATTATTCTTATCCGCATAAACATAGCGACCTGTCCCATTTTCATTTAAGACAATAGCTGCACCATCTTGATCATCTCGATACGACCCAACAACTTTTATAGTCTTAGTTATTTTGGGCGAATCCTTTTTTACTACTTTATTATCACGAACTGGGTTAAGTTGCTTACTAGCAAAATGTTTATAATTCACCCCTAAAATCCCTAATAAGATTACCAGTAATATGGTAAATGTAATTAACCCAATATGGTATCGTTTCTTTTTAGTTTTTTTCACCATCATCACCTCATCATTTCAGTAAATCTGTCACATCTTTTTTAGCTGACCTTTTCTTTTCTTCAAGTTGAATAAATTCCCGAAGATATTTAAAAGGAAAAGGAATTACTGTTAGTTGATGAAATCGCACAAAATTCACCATCATCATTTGAAGAAACTTCAAGATGTTTTCGGTCTCAATCGTAGCGAAACCACGCTCATTTAATTTAATATTAGGCTGAAGTTGCCAGATGTGTGATGCTTTCGCAATTGACATATTCATGTTTTTACTAATGGTTCCTACATTATAGTAAACAATATTCGGATCGTCTTTATCCAAAAAATAGTTAATATTAGTTAACCCAGAGAGATACTTTTGAACATGAGCTTTTATTTTTGGTTTCACTTTCAAAACTAGTCCATATTGTTCATATAATTCATCTAATAACAAATTAATTGCAATTGGACTTAAGATTTTATTTTTCTTCATAAAATCAAATTCATCTTTTAAGTCATTGATACTAAATGAATCCAGCTCTCTTTTATTAATGATAGAAATAAGATTTTTGTATTTGGTTCTGTAATTAGGGTACCTTTTACTTAAATCATTCAAAGCCTGTTTAAGCTCTTCCTTTGTTACTGCTGAACAATTTTGATGACTAATCATCTCGTTGATATCGCCAAAAAGCTCAGCATTAGGTAAGGTAAAGATGTTTTTTCTGTTTAAAGTGTAGAAAGTATTAGCAGGAGTTTTAATTAGGTACTGGAGGTCTGCATTATCAGGATTAATAAATTTTGCGCTTTCTTGTAAATCTAACCGTCTCACCTCGAATTCATCACTATTAATCATTTTAAATAGATAGACTGCTTGGGCACCATTAGCTCCCTTTGCTACTTGATAAAACTCCCATCCCGCCATTAAAGCTGGTGAATGATATAGGCTTAAGCTTCTTTCTTTCAAATCTTTCTTTATTATCAACTCTTTTAATGAATTAATTAGCGTACTTCTTAAAGCACCCTTCCTAAAGGTATCAATTGTCAAATGTTGTACTATTGCCTGCTGATAGTCTCTCGCATAATTATCTTTAACATCTTCATGAGTTTGGAAATACCGCTTATTATTAATCACCACTAGATTATATTCAAAGTTATCTTCAACGGTCGGTCTAATATTGACTTTAACGGTTGGCAAAAGCTGAACCAACGCGGCCTTGATATCTTCTATCCGTTCATCCCTTACGATCCGATTGTCGATTAAGTTTAACTGATTCGTCGCAAAGAATTCTTCGATATGCTTGTCTAACTGATTCCCCCATTCAGTTTGTGATAGTTGTCCTAAAAGTTGCTTTGCTGTATCTACTTTTTCAAATTTCAATTCAGAAAAATACTCACTAAAGACTGAATTAAAAACACTGATTAAGTTATATAAGTGATAAAACTTTGTTGACTGTATTTGATTTAACTTGCCATCTGACCAAAATAGCATTTGGTGTGGCTTATCTTTAGGGTATAAAGGAGCATTAATAAAGCAATTTTCGATGTTTAAGTTCTTATTATATTTATTTACCTGCTTTATTTGCCATTTTTTCAAATCAATATCAAACCATGGAGCATTGTTAAGACTTTTTCTTTCTATATTATTAAACAAACTAATTCCATGTTCCATAAAACTTTTAACTTTAGTAAACCGGGAAGTTGATAAAAACAAGCTACAATCATCGCCAACCACTAACTTTGTTAAATCAAGGTAAATCTTTTGTGTAAGACGTGGCTTCGAAGGTGTGAGAAAAAGATTACCAAGCATCCCCGTCCCCTTAATTCCATAGAAGGGTAACATATTAAAAAATAGGCGGAGGATAACTGCTTTATCTAAAGAAGAGACTGCTTCCTCGTCTAATTTTGACGCCCTAAAAGTATGTTGACTATACTTCTCAATTGTCCTTCTTATCTCCTGGACATTTACCGCTGACTTTTTAGTGATGAAATATAAACGATAAACATTCTTTTTAATTTTCTTCCCTGTTAAAGCATTAATACCGAGGCCATTTTCTACATCGATATTAATACTAAAAATTCTTCTTGGAATAAAACGTTGCTCTTCTAAATTTTGGTCAACTGAATATATGTCATAGTTAGTCAGAATTTTGCGAGTATTAATATTAAATTTAGCAAGACGATTAGTTGTTATCATTTCTGTCTCCTTTTATTCAAAATAATCCAATAAATTTTTTGCTAATTGACTGTTAAGTTTCCCGTCAGCTAAAAACATACTAGAACATGTAAAGAATTGTCGATCTGATTGTGGGCTGAATAATTTTTGTTCATATTTACTATTAGGTTGAAGTTGGCGAAAATTAATAAAGTATACTGGATTTTTCTCTGTACAATTAGCCAGTTTTAGGCGCGCATTCTTAAATACTTCCGTTTGTTCGGTGGCATTAGTGATCTCATTGTAATCTTTGATATCAACAAAAACTTTCTTCTTATCTTTTGTTTGCAGGTAGCAATCAAATAATTCAAATTCATTATCTGTCATTGGATAGACCTTAATCCCTAAGTATTTACAAATAACCTTAAAAACCTCCTCGCTTAACGCTGGACGATAAAAATTATTAAAGATTCCTGGTAATAATTGATAATGGTGCGGCTTTTCAAAATCATGATAGTAACCTAATAGGTCAAAATCTTCTTTGAGCCACGAATTTGCATCATATATTTTATTTAAAGTCTTTCCATAATGGGCAAAATCAAATTGATGCTGGTTATAACGTTGGATTGGAACAGCATCAATAGCAAGTAACCGATCATAGTCTCCTTCGATAGCAAAGTAATATTTATTAACTGCTTTTTCGAACTGCCAATGGAGGCGCTGAATGGTTACAGGTGCAGCATCACCAAATGGATGCTTCAGTATTAATTCACGCGCTCTTTGCCAAAGCTCTTTTGTCCCTTGCCGGTCTTGTTGCAGTTGAGATGGCAACCAAACTGTAAAACGATGTTGGATTTCATTAGCCATATTGAGTTTTTCATAAAGTAGCCTTGCTTTTTCTTTCTTAAGTTCCGCTTCTATCTCACCAATATTGGTTAATACTGCGGCCATTTCTAAAGTAGTTCGTTTATTCTTCAAATAGTTACTTGCAAGATTCTTTTTTGCGACATTATCTATTAAGACCAAGGGACGGCTACTCTTGATATTGGTCCGTGCCATTCTTCCTAAAGCTTGCTCCATATAAACACCTCCCGCGACTTTTACTGGTTGCAAATCATTTTGTCGATAATTATTTACTGGGCCACCATTTATATAAGCATACAAATTTTTCCGATAAGTTGCCCTCGTAATATGACCTTTTCCATATAAGGCATCTTGTTCGCCGATTATGTGCAGCATTTTCGTTATTGAAAACTGTTCGTCGCCTCTGCCAATCCAAGTCGCAATATGAGTAGGGGCTTCAAGATATTCGCCATCAATGTCTTTAAATAAGTTCTGCTTTTGTTTGCCGATTATTACTCCATTTTTACTTTTGACTAGTTCTGTTAATGTTTCCGCATCAATTGAGTAATGAAGATTAATCCCTCTTCCCAAAGCAGCATAAGTGGTTACCATAATGTTAAGCTTGCCGTTTGTCCAATCCTTTTTTATTAGAGGAATCTTTTGCTGAACATTCTGAGCATCAACAACAGTTAAGGAAACGTTCCCCATCCCTATCGCCTTTAAACATAACCTATACCAATGCAATAACTCTGCGCTAACTTTCTTGTTTTTGAATAATACATATGCTGGATTAAGGAGCCGCTCATTGTAAAATTTTACAAATGTAATAAGAGCTTTGACTGTTTTTAGGTTCCGCAAAAGAGTAAAACTCACTTGACCATCCCCCGCTAATGAAATTACGTCATTAGGCCTTAACCCTCCTTCTTCTGGATATACGGTAAAGAGTTCGGAAGGAATATGGTTAAGCATCAGGACCCTTTGTAAAAGATCTTTTGCAAAAATAGTGTCTTGCCCTTTAATCCGTAAATCAACATTCGTAATCGAAACACTAATCCCGGCTCTTTTCTCGGTCGCCAAATAATCTTTATTTTCTTTATCGAGTTCTTTCTCCAGCTGTGTAGATAATTGATAATTATTCTTTACATGCGCTTTAACCCACTGATAATCAAAATTATTTAGCATTGTTGGGCTTTTAGCCGTTGCAGACAAACCATATACATGCCATTTGTTTGCTAAAAATGCCAAGAGTCTTTCAGCACTAAAGTTGGAATGGTACCAATAAACGTGATCGCCAAATGTTTTATCGTCATTACTCATTATCTGTAAGTATTCATAACCATTTGCATAAATACTTTGGTTGTCACCAAACAATTTCTCAGTCGTCAAATCAAATTTCCCTGTTATCCCATCTTGAAGACGGCTCAATATATACGTTGTTTTGTCTTCTTCGTTACTTTCATCTAAAATACTGCGGATGATATAGGCTGTTGCCTCGTTTGCCGTCCAGTCTTTTCTTTCCGCTCTGGTTACGTTTTGGCCTATTTTCTGCGCATTTTGGACGAAAAAACGAACTAATTTTTGCAAATGCTTTAAAACATGAGAAAGCCTCAGTTCACTATGTTGATATAATTCTTTATCAGACTTGATCAAATTTAACTGTTGTTGAGGATCTGATTGAATGACTAAATACCTTTCAGCTTCTGTTTTGCCTAACAGTTGGTTTTGCATCCCAGTATTAAAGATAAAGCGCTGGTTCTCATCCTTTAACGAATCGTCAAGCTTGACTCGATATAATAAGTTTAAATTTTGATAAGTATCACATATTTTTTGTTGCATAACTTTTAGAATATCTTTATTGTCGTTATTACCATTTATCCCCGGTGCATCAATAATCTGCTGTGGTAAGGTTGTCATACAGTCGTTTACTTTTATGATTATTCTCCGGTAAATATGAAACAAATCAAGACGGTCCCTAAATGCTAAATCACTTTTGTCAGTAATCTGGTCGATGATGAAATTATTCCAATCTTCTTTGATCTCATCGACCTCGTCCATAATTAAGTGAACCTTTTTCTGGGAAAAGGCAGCCCATATATGCATTGTACTGGCTTTAGGAGTTTTAATAAGGGTGAGAAATTTTCTACTCGTCATAAAGACAACCCGTTTCTCTTTTAATTTAAGTTCAGGAAACATCTTGAATACCCATGGAATGTTTGCAGTTATTTCCTGTAAGATATCATTATTACTAATCTTCTTAGAAAGGGACATCTTCCTAATATCTCTGACTAAATTCTTTTTCAAAAGCGGAACTGTTTTACTGAAATCTTCATCATCTACATGTTTATTTTGAGAAAAGTGGAGACCTTTTTGAAAGAAATAAAATTGACACCTATTTATTGCGCTCTTCAATGTTTCCGCAAATAATGGATAACGGTGTTTAAACGGTGATAAAAAACTCGTAACTCTAGAAGAAATACTATCAGTATCGGTTGGTTCAAGCCCCTTAAAGATCGCTTTATTTAAATAATCACTAACCTCATCAACTTCAGATTTAAGTAAGATGACATTTCGGTCAACAAAATGCTTATCTTTGCCATGGTTTTCTAATTGTCTAATCAATCCCCGCCATGCTTCGTCCCGATTCTGTCTGTTGGGAGTTATGTAGATAATGACATCGGAGCTCTTACTTTTCATTAGCATGTCCGTTACCCACTGCAAGGCACCCGTTGTTTTCCCAGAGCCAGTTCGATTTTCAAATAATGCTAAACCCGGAAGCTGCTTTTCAGCAATTTCTCTAAACATATTGACAGTTAACTTCCCCATTGACACTATCTCCCTTCCAAAAAGGGACTCCCTGATTTCTGATCAAAGAGTCCCCCGAATAATAATTTGATAATTGCAATAAATCATATATGTTGCTGAAAGATAATTCATTTTACTTATTTGCTGCTATTTTCTTTCCCTTATTTTACACATTTTTGTAAGCGCATTCAATAACATTTTTGGCAAATCTAAAGAATAAACATTAATAGTTACTCTTTTCTTTTTCCTTAAAAGAATTACAGTGATCGTGAGGTGATAAGAATGAAAATTCTTGTAACAAAAAATAAAGAAGAAGCAAGCAAAAACGCTTTTGAACTTCTTCAAACAGATATTATAAACGGCGCCCAGGTACTTGGCCTCGCAACGGGAAGCACTCCATTAGGTCTTTATCAAAAAATGACTAATAGTTCAGTTGATTATTCCAACCTTATTTCTATTAATCTCGATGAATATGTCGGTCTTAAATCAAATGATCCTCAAAGTTACCATTACTTTATGAAACATCATCTTTTCGCTCAAAAGCCATTTGCCAAAAGTTTTATTCCGGATGGCAGTAATCTAAATGCCACTGAAGTAATTAATCACTATAATCAGATTTTGGCTACTTACCCTATTGATACACAAATTTTAGGAATTGGCAATAATGGTCATATTGGTTTTAATGAGCCTGGAACCCCTTTTGATAGCCAAACCCATAAAGTAAAGTTAACCCCTGCTACTATCAATGCCAACGCGCGTTTCTTTACTTCAAGCAAGGATGTACCAACAGAAGCCTACACGATGGGAATTGGTTCAATCTTGCAAGCAAAACATATCATCTTACTCGCTTTTGGTGAGCAAAAAGCAGACGCAATCAACAAAATGGTCAATGGTAAAATCACGACTGCTGTTCCGGCATCAGCCCTCCAACAGCATCCAAACGTAACAGTGATTCTTGATAAACAAGCAGCTAGTAAACTAAATTAACCAGCACTTTTTTGTAATGCCATGGTCTTGGCAATAATACCGACATCTGATTGGTTTAACCCGGCAATCATTTCCGCGTTGTCTGCTGGGTAATCAATTACCTGGCTATGATGGAGGGCAATTAACTGGATGAATAATTTAGTTGACCGCCCATTTCCTTCACGAAACGGATGGATATAGTTCAAATCATTTAAGAGAGCAGCATAATCCTCAATGGTAGGCTGCTTTTTCTTATTCAATCGCCCAATTTCATCATTAATATACTTAATTGCATTATCAAAGCGACCATATTCCAAAAAATCAAAACCTGCTTTTGAAATGTAGTAGTTACGTAACTCACCCGCCCAGTCATAAAGCCAACCAAAAAGGAATTTATTAATTGTCTGTAAATCTTCAAAGCTTTTAATTTTCGGTTGTTGTTGCAGGAGGGCCACTTCCCTTTCTGCTACACCGCGATACTCGATTAAACTTAATTCATCTGCATTTTTAATTGCAAATTTATTGCGAAGTGTTCCATTATCATATAAAAATTTTGCTTGAAGTTCTTCATCAGTCATCTTCATCACCAAATAGCTGCTCAATTTCCATTAAAATTTCATCATCTGGATTTTCGGCACTCTCTTTTAATTGTCTTACCTCTGTTGCTGTAGGTTCCCATCCCTCTAAAACATTACTTTCAACTGCAAACCGAACTTGTTGATAAGAAGAAGGTGTTTGGAACTGCACGTGCTGAATCGTTAATTGATCATCGTCAGTATGCAAGTGAAAATCAAAGTCCTGAATCCGATCTAATAATTCTCCTGGACGCTCTCCTAAAGCATCTGCTAGTGCATTAAGAATCTGAATTGACCAAGTTGCAACAGGACGTTTAAGTGTTTCGTTAACCTGTGCAACATCAAGGCCGCTTTCTTGAGCGACAAATGCGACTGTCATGTTATTGGTTTTTAAAATATTGATGATATTTTCTGCCATGTTCTTACTCCATTTTTACTTTATCATTTCCATTATAGCGAGAAAATAAAATAATGAAAAATAGACTGCTAACTCCCAAATAATGAAAGTAACAGTCTATTTTATTTTAAACGATTAAGCATGTTTACGCTTGCGATCAATAATTGTCAATCCAGTTGCTGCCATTAATGAGCTTCCGAGAAGAAGTAATGCAAGATCTTCATCGTTACCAGTTTGTGGTAAAGTTTCTTGCTGGTCAGCTGTTTTTTGCTTTTGGCCCTTGAGTGATGTAGGCGTCAAATTAATTAATTGATTATTAGCAGCTACGGTTTGTTGCTTAGATTGAGCATGTAATGTAACAGTTTCGGCTGGTTGACCAGCTGTTGTTGGCAAGGTTACTGTTGGAGATACCGGTTGGCTTGGAACTTCTTGAAGCTGATTTCCTTCAGTTTGGGAATTAGCAATGTTTTGAGTGTTTTGATTAGTTCCTGTTTGCGACTGTGTGTCTGCGTCTGCCTTTGCTACTTGTTCAGCAGTCAAGTAAATCTTACGGTTCATTGTTGGTGCAGTAATTGGTTTACCATCATTAGTCATATCAGTAATATAGTCAATAAACGCGTCTGTATCTTGCCCAACAATCCCGACAACTTTGGTACCCTTAAATGCAGAAAAGCCATCTCCGCCACCTGCCAAAAAGTCATTAATAACAACATTATAAGTCTTATTCATATCAAGAGGTTGATTATGTTGGTCATAAACTTGAACGACCTTATATGGTTGGTTAGGATCATTTTGATCAGTATAAGTATAATGAAGCCCGGAAATTTGTAAGTAGTAAGCTTGATCTTCGTCATATTGTTGATTCAAAGCTTCAACGATTTGTGCCCCTGTCATCTCCACTACCCGCAAAATATTGCCAAATGGTTGAACCGCTTGGGCACTCCCCCATGTAATGGAACGATCAGGATTAACATGCAGATCTGCACGAACACCTCCTGTATTAGTCATCGCAAAATCAGCTGGTAAGCCCACCTTATGAGCGGCATATAATTGACCATCGACAACTAATTCACCAACGGCATTTTCACGAGTAGGAGTATTATGGAGTCGTCCAAGAATATCGCCTGTTGTAGCAGCTTCCCCTATTTTCTTATTAATAATCGGTGCTACTCGATTGTTCGCATCTTCAACAATTGCTGTAACGTTTGCATCTGTTTTGATATTAGGTGCATCCTTTTCAGATAGTACCGGAAAGACATGCGAAACGAGACTATTGGGCGCAAAATCATTAGTTGCTGGATCGATGTAACCGATAATATCATCGTAAGCCTTACCCGTGTAAATGGCTTGCACTAATTTTACACTCCCAACAGTAGCATTAGCATATTGGTGGGAGTGACCAGCAATATAAAGATCCACAGAATTATCTGGGTCAATTTGGTAAAGCTTCTTAATAATATCGACAGCATTGCCCTTAGTGTTACCATCTTTATCCGTTGAAACTCCCGTATGGGCAAGAACTACAATTGCATTAACACCCTTTTTACGTAAAATTTGATCATATTTTGCAATTGTTTCAGCCTCGTCTAAAACATCATAATCTTTGTAATTATCGTATAAGGTTAAAATTGGTAGGGAAGTAGTTTCAATCCCAATAAAGCCAATCCGGGCAACTTTACCATCACTAGTATGAATTTCTTTAATCAAGTATGGTTGCATTCCAAACGGGATCTGACCATCAGATTTATTTACAACATTGGCGGCAATGATATTAATCCCTGTTTTCACATGAGGATAAGCCATTTCTGCTTCATTATATTGTTTAGTAGGTTCACCACCATTAACAATCCGCATATACTCAGCTAATCCTTCATCAAACTCATGGTTTCCCAAAGTTCCGATTTCAAAATGCATTGCGTCTAAAGAATGCATGGTTGATTCGTCTTGGAGAAGGGCAGAATTTGCTGGAGAAGCCCCAACCATATCTCCAGCTTCTACCCGAATTGAAGTTCCCGTCGGATTAGCGTTCTTAAAACTTTCCTCCCCCGCATCAAGGTTGCCAGCTAGGCGTGCAACTGTCCCGGCATTCGAATAAGTCTTATCTCCAATCGTAGCTGATCCAGTCGTTTCTAACCCACCATGCAAGTCATTGATCCCTAAAATCTGAACTGGAATGTCATTTTGATATTTGGCTGGGTCAGACCAATCAGTAGTTGTTTGTGGTGTACTTGCCTCATCCTTATTAGTCTGAACCATTGGCGTAACATTGCTATGGGTAGTTTCTCCATTAGCTGTGGTACCAGTCACATCCGCATGAACACTATTAGCTTGGAAATATAATCCTAACAGCGCTGTCCCTAATAATAAACAATATTTTGAACTATTATTCTTCATAAAAAACTCCTCTATAAATATACAATGGACAATAGCTTAAAAGTTGTTTTAATTTTATCATGACCAAAAGTTAATTTTTATAGTAATTTTGATATTTTTGTAAGGGCATACAACAAGACTAGATTAACTTTTTAAATTGCCTTTTATATGATATGATCTTAGAGGGGAAAAACATCTATTAAAGAACATGGGGGAAGTATACTGTGAGAAAACTAGCAACAATCTTTACTAGCTTTTTTGCTGGAATATGCTTATTTATTATTCCAATTAACCAACACTCAGTACTTGCCAGTGATTTACCACTTACCGTTAATATCCCAGACGGTAAGAATGCGCAAGCGACAAGCAAAGGGATTAAGATTGATACTGAAGCAGACGGATCTGTCACTTTTTCAGGAAAGACTGAAGCCAATGCAACCATTAAAATTGTGAAGCATGGCGGAAACAACGGTCACTATACTGTTGAAACCGATGATAATGGTAATTTTAGTAAAAGTCTAAAACTTGCTACTAGTACCAAGAAGTGTCGTTTCGATATTACCGCCACTAATGGTGATGATGATAAAAGCGCCAAAACAAGTTTTACGGTTACTAATACTACTTACGTAAAACCAGTTATTGAAAGCGAATCATCTTCAGAAATATCATCGAGCAGCAGTAGTGAGGAAAGTTCAGCAGTTAATACAAGCAGCAGTTCAACCGCACCATCGAATAATGGTGATATGCGAACCGATCAAGCCGGTATGATCGTTGGTAATGCTCGTTCAAAAATCTACCATACGCCTGATCAGCAAGGCTATCATATGAATTCGGCAAATGCGGTTTACTTTAACTCAGAAGCAGAAGCGCAAGCCGCTGGATACCGCAAATCATTAAGATAAATAATTTCAAAGTCATTATTGCCTTCCCCACAATAATGGCTTTTTATATTATAAGAAAAAGCTAAGAATAATTTCCTAGCTTTTAAAATGAAGGCCTATTTGACTGTGGAAGATAATATGGAGTTAAAGAGCATTAAATGCATTTTTAGACCTTCACTTAAATATATACGTAAAAAGATAACATTTGCACTTTTTATTTAAAAAATAAAGATCTCCTATCTGGTGGTTCGTAAAAGAGCAGATAAGAGATCTTTACATTAAGATTTGTGGGAGAAGAAAGAGAGCAAGACAGAAAGCACCTGTTACTTCGTTTTTTGGCGCGAAACTAGCCTCTGCGAAAGCAACCTGACTCATGTCCCAGCTCCCATTTAGGAAAAGTGACTTACAAATGAAGACAGTAAACAATGGGGAAAGGAGTTTATGAACGAACAAGTCTTCATCTCGCAAATCACCTCCCCTATATATTTATATACGAAAAAAACTAATTTTTGCACTTTTTATTTTTAAAGTTTTTTATCTAATTTCATCATCGCTTATATTTCATGCTGGTATGAGACGTAACTACGGCCATTTCGTGATCGAACAATTAATTGATCTGGAATTTGTTCTTCCAGTTCAGTGATATGACTGATAATTCCAATCATCCGGTGGCCTTCGAGTTCTTGAAGGGAATGAAGAGCATCTTCAAGAGCTTGCTGATCAAGAGAACCAAATCCTTCATCGATAAAGAGCGCGTCAATCTTAATTCCCCCACTTTGCTCTTGGACAATCTGACAAAGAGCTAAAGCAAGGGCAAGTGAAGCCATAAAACTTTCACCACCAGAAAGCGTCCGGGCACTTCGCGTTCTGCCAGCATTATCATCATATACATTAACTTCAAGTCCACTCCACTTGGCCCCAGCACCATGACTTTCCGTTGCTAATTCAAACTGGTAGCGGCCATTAGTTAACCGTTCTAACTGAACATTGGCTGCAACTAAGACCTCTTGAAAATATGCCTGTAATACATACCGTTCTAGGCTAACGTGATTTTCGGTATTCCCAGTCACGACGTCTGTTAATGTTTGTAATTCATTAATTTCTTGATCAAGTTTTCCTGTTTTTTCAACTACCTTAATAATCTTTTGATCCGTTTCTTCTAATTGCTTATACTGAGCAGTTAACTGACCCATTTCTTGCTGATATTGCCGAAGTTGTTCACGCTCAGTATTAAGTTTGGTCTGCGTTGACGCAATATCTGGCATGGGATGATTATTGATGGCCTTAGTCAACCGCTCTTGTTGGGACTGATTATCCTGGACTTGATTCTCAAAGGTCGTTACCTGTTCACGTAATGATGACAATGTTGCTACTTGTTCACTAGCTTCTTGCCAGAAATTCCATTTAAGTTGGACATCATATTGGGCTAAAAGGTTCACAAGATATTGGTGTAAGTTATCCTGTTGCGTCGTTTGGGTAGTAATTTCTTCTTTAGTCTGGTCGATCCGACTATTTGTCCCTGCTAATTTTTCGGCATTTTCTTGTCGTTGTTGTTGCAATAATTCAAGCTGGTTATTAAAGGCTTTAATCTTTAGTCGATCAGTTTGAATTTGCTTGTCAGCAGCTTCTTTAGTAGTAAATTTTGCTGGTAAAGAAGCTGTTTTTTCTTTCAGAATAGTCTGCTTGGCGATTAAATCCTGTTTGCAGCGGTTCACACTTTCGTCTATTTTATCTAATTCTTTTTGAGAGAACTTGGATTCTTGTTGCAATTCTTCCTCTTCTTGGCGCCATTCTTTAACCTGTTGTTCTATTCTATCGAGGTCAGTCTTCATTTCTGCTAGTTTTTGAGCGTGATTTTCAATTTGTCCTTCCCAATCACTCGGTAATTCATTATCCCCTAACAGTTCAGCTAAATTTGCCTGCTTGGTTTCTACCCGTGTCGTTAAGTTAGCAATTTGGGCAACGCTTTGGCGAACTTGCTCTTTTAACTGGTCAAACGTACTACGATTTTGTTGAACTTTAACGGTTGCTGCTTTAACTTGCGCTTCCGTTACTAACTCACCATCATCTGCTAAATTTGCTGGATGGGGATGGTCAAGCGATCCACAAATTGGACAAGGGGTGGCTGGCTTTAATTTTTGAGCAAGAATGGCAATTTGGTGACGGGCAAAGCGATCATTCAAGTCATCCAATCTACTTTGCGATTTTTGAACGAGCTTTTCAGCATCCCCCTGCTTTTGCTCTAATTTCGCGCAATTTTCCTTTTCAGATGAAAGTTTTGTTTCTAATTGCTTTAAATCTTTTCCAACAGTCGTTAATTTTTCCTGAAGCCCTTCCTTCTTTGCTAGTTGGACTTGAATCTCCCCCAAATTTTCATACTCTTTTAAATTATTAGCAATAACCGTCAATTGCTGTTGAGCGTCTTGCAACTTCTTCTTGGAAGCAGCTTGCTGTTTTTTCTGCTGATTTAAGTGTGTTTGTAGTTCATCGACAGCTGATTTTAGCTTATCTCGATCATCGAATAATGGTAGTTTATTCGTCAAGTCGGCGACCTCTGTTTGAAGCTGATCAATCTCTTCTTGGCGCTGACTCGTTTGCTGCAGTTCAGTTTCAATTACTTGCTGTTGTTTTTGAAGGTTGCACAGGTTCTCATGGAGAATTTCATTGTCCGCTATTAATTTTTGGAGACGCTTTTCGCCATCTTTCCACCGTTGATATTCTGTCTGGTGTTCTTGATACCAGTCAAGGGATCTTACTTGTTGCTTTATTTCTTGAATCTCTCCTGCTTGAGCTTGCAGTATTTCCCCAGCCTTAACAAGCTCAGCCAATGCCTCAATGTTCTTTTTCAACTCTTGCTCAGTATGAAGTTGGGCATCAAGCTGATCAACTTTCTTTTGCTGTTGCTGCTCATCATCGCCCAAGTGTTCAAGATTAGCTTTTAGTCGGGATAAATAATTTTTTGCTTCCGCTAACCATTCTTTAGTTGTTAATTGCGCATCAATCTCGGTTGCTGTTTCCTTTAATGATTGAAGTTTTGTTTCTTGGGTCGTCAATGACTTCTTCTGTTCGCGCAAATCGTTTTTTAATTGCGTTGCCCACTGCTCATAACGGGACGTATTAAAGAGGTCACGCAAAAGAGCTTCCTTCGTATTGCTATCTGAATCAAGAAACTGCCGAAACTTTCCTTGAGGGAGAAGAACAATCTGCTTAAATTGATCACGGGTTAGGTTGAGCAGGTCAGTAATAAACGTGTCTGCTTCCTTGATCTTAGTAATTTCATGGGGATGATCACTTTCAAGCGGATAGATAAGGTCAACGGCTTGATTATGTTCAACTAAATTACCGCGACGTCCCTTTAAAACCTGTTTAGGACGACGCATAATTTGATATTTAAGGTCTTGGTGTTCAAAGGTAAACTTCACCATTGTTTCTTGATCAGCTGGTGCGAAATCAGAACGTAAAGCAGCAGCCGACCGATCACGATCATTGATTGTTTGACCAAAAAGTGCATAACACATTGCATCAAAAATCGTGGTTTTTCCTGCACCAGTATTCCCTGCTACCAGAAATAAGGAACGCTCTGTGAACTGCGTAAAGTCAATCACTTGATGCTCATACGGCCCAAAGTAATGTAGTTCAATCGTTAATGGACGCATCCTATTCCTCCCCTTTCATAATTTGAGTCAAAGCCTTTTCTGCCCATTTCTTTTGGCGGTCCGTTAAATCATTTCCCATCGTTTGGGAATAAAAATCCGTAAGCAAATCAAGGGGTGATTCCCGAGCACGTTTCTTACTAAGGTTGAGTTGAACCTGCTTGGCCTGATATGTCCGGTGAAGGCTGACAATCTTCGGATAATATTCGCGTAACTTGTTTAGCACATCGGGGATTCGTTCTTGGTTGGTCAATTCAATGTCATAAAAATCTTCTCGTAATGCTTCTGCGGGTTTTGTAGCCAGTTCAGCAAAACTCCCTTTCAAAAGGTGAATATCATGAACTGGCGATAGTGGAACCCACTTGGCCTTAAAAGGTGCTGTATCAACAATCCAGACGCCCTTTTCTTGCTTGGCTTCCGATACTGAAAATTTCATTGGAGAGCCACTGTACCTAACTTTTTCGTCATTTAAAGCGTTGCGGTTATGAAGGTGACCAAGGGCAACATAATCAAAGGGAGCTAAAACATCTGTCGTGACTGCACTCAATCCGCCAACCTCAATCAAAGTTTCAGAATCAGCCGTTCGCTTACTTCCAGCCGCAAAGAAATGGGCGACGAGGACATACCTTTTATCAGGGTCAAAATGTTTTTCCAGCTCGGTTGTAATCCGCGCCATCGCATCATTGACATTTTTAATCTTGTCATCATTAAAGTAGTTGCGAACTTCTTGAATCCCAAAGAATGGCAATAAGAAAAACTGGGTATCCTTGATTGTGACCGGGGTAAAAGCATCATTAATGTCAGTATTTAAGAAAAATGACTGGTAAGCAAACCAATCGGTCCCCGTACTTAAACGGACCGCTGAATCATGGTTCCCACTGATTGCCAATAAAGGAAAATGATCAGTCAAGTTTAATTTTTGCAGCATCTGGTTTAAAAGCTTAACCGCTGCTTCATTGGGCACAGACCGATCATATAAATCTCCCGCAATCACTATCGCATCAACTTGCTGATCTTTGGCAATTGCTTCAATCTGCTTAAAGGTTGCTAGCTGATCATCAAGCAAGCTAAAATCGTTTAAGGTCTTGCCAATATGCCAATCAGCCGTATGTAAAAAACGCATAAGTTCCTCCTAAAAATAGTGTCTCTAATATTATATATACGCAAAGAATCGTTAAATCCACTTAAAATCTTGTATTTTACAGAAGTGAGGCTGGGAGAAAAATTTTCTCTCAGCCTCACCTTTTTTCACGAATAATACGTGGAACTAGATTCTTAACTAAGTGGTTCAAATTTACCAAATGCCTCATTACTATCAGCGTTTCGGCATGGAAGATAGCCATATTGCCCATCTGCGCGGGGCTGACGTAACCAAACATAGCCATTATGACGTGACCAGGCATCATAATCAATAACGGAGCCAACTGGCAAGGTCGCAATCACAGAAGATGTCGGCAGTGCACCCCAGCGTAAATCAAGAACGCGATCCGTGATAAAACGTCCCTTTTCACGGTACCACTCATCGCCCAAGGAATCTGTCCACGTTGACGAATCATTTTGTGTCAGGGTTGGCTTAACATCAACTTGACCGCTTGGATTAGCAAGGCGCTCCCAGCCCTCACGATCAACCGTTGCAATTGAGCGGTCCTCATCGTCCCCCGCGAATTGCCAAAGAGTATATGTCTGCCATGGACTCGTATTAACTGTCATTGCCGGAACTGTCCACGAATGCCAATCCATCGAAGCATACTTGGCTACCCAGAGGCCACAATCACTGACACAATTGGCAACTTGCCAAATTGCTGATTCTTGAACATAGATTAACGGCCATATCCCTGTTTGGCGGTGAATTTCATCAACAAATTGCCGTACCCAAGTCGTATCACCCCAGGCAGCATTTTGGTACTGTTCCCAATCAACGGCTAAAACTGCCTGGCCGAGCTTATCTTGAATATGCGATAAAAAATAATTTGCTTCCGCGATCGGGTTGCCACCACCAGCATAATGGTAGAGTCCTAAAAGTCGACCAGCATTTCGGGCCAACGAATATTGATATTGATACTTTGGATTTAAGTAGCCCGTCCCTTGTGATACTTTAACAATCGTGCCTTGTGCATGAGGGTCAGTCACGATCCAGTCGGCACTTCCGGAAAAAACGTCTGTAAAATATAATGCCATCAATTTATCCCTCTTTTGAGTCCCCGCAAGCACCAATAGGCCTCCAATGTTCGGTTTAACCGGGCGTTGGAGACCATTGTTGTACTGCGCTATTTGTCTTTTATAAAAGTAACTTGATTTATGTCACAGTCTCTAAACTAATCTTAGCTTTTTAAAACAACCCAAACAATTTCTTACGCTGCTGAACCTTCTTAATCTGATGGCGACCAATTTCATCCCCGTTAATGATAGCTCGCGCATTATCTTGGTATTCTTGAGCAACGCCAGCGCCAAATTCACGCGATAATTTGTCAAAGGCCTGCCGCATTTCGTATTTTCGTCCTGGAAGGTCATGGGCATCAGAAGCAAAGATATATCCTTGACCAGCCGCAATCAAGTTTTTACTGAATTTTTCGACTTTTTTACCAAACGTACCAACATAGGAACTAGCGGTGATTTGCGACAAGCACCCTTTTTCCAGCATTTGATAAAGCAAGTCTGGTTCAGCCATGATCTTGGTATTCCGTTCAGGGTGAACAACCACTGGCGTAATCCCTCGTTGTTGAAGGCTAAAAATCATCTGGTTAGTGTAATGGGGTACATCATTGTCTGGAAATTCCAGCATCATATACTTCCCACTCTCATCAGCAAATAAAATATCATCATTATCAAGGGCTTCAATTAGCTGACCATTAATTCGCACTTCTTGTCCCGGAAAGACAGTTAATGGAATATTATTTTTCTCTAGTTCTTCTTGAAATTCTTTTGTTCGCGCTAAAACATCTTGTTTATGGTTTACATAGTGCCCGTTCATATGGTGAGGAGTCAAAAGTGCATGGGTAACCCCGTTTTCTGTTGCTTCTTTTGCAAGTCGCAATGAAATCTCCATACTTTTTGAACCATCATCAATCCCCGGCAAAAGGTGACAATGTAAATCAACCATTACCATTCTTCTCATCCCTTTTTTCACATATTAATATTTTAAGTATAGCAAGTTATAGCGGGATTTTATAGGGACTTAGGATAAAACTTCACAAAATCCATATTATTTGAGAATGTTGAGAAGGGTCTCCTTGTTGATGACGGCATTTGCTAGCTCATTTCCTGAAAGAATAGAATTGGCAAGAGCTGCTTTTTTCTGTTGCATTTCAACAATCTTCTCTTCAATTGTGTTTTGTGCAATCATTTTGTAAATTGTTACGTTATTCTTTTGACCAATACGATGAGCCCGGTCAGTCGCTTGATTTTCAGCCGCAATATTCCACCACGGATCAAAATGAATGACAACATCAGCACTCGTAAGATTTAACCCCGTTCCTCCGGCTTTCAGAGAAATTAAGAAGACGGCTGGCTGATCATAGGAATTAAATTCATCAACAAATTGTAAACGATCTGCTTTCTTTGTCTTTCCTTCAATCACAAAGTACTTAATTCCTGCTTTAGCAAGTTTTTCTTTTAAGATTGCTAATGCCGATGTGAACTGCGAGAAGAGTAAAATTTTATGATTATCCGCCACTTCATCCTTAATTAAGTTCATAGTTGCCTTAATTTTTCCCGAAGGACCACTGTACCCCCTATCTAACAATTGGGGACTGCAGCATAGTTCACGAAGACGAGTAATTTCTGCCAAGACTGCTAATTTATTCTGCTGAAATTCTTCATCATTCTGTTTTTGAATCTGTCTTATCAATCTTTGAGCACGTGCCTGATATAGGCTTTCTTGTTTACCAACCATGGGCGTTAAAAATACCTGTTCATTTTTCATCGGTAAATCATTAAGGACATCTTTCTTCAAACGACGGAGCATGAATGGTTGTACCAAACGTTTTAAGTCGTCCTGAGCTTGCTCATCCTGATTTTTAATAATCGGTCCTTCATACTGTTTGCGGAACTGCTGATAAGAACCGAGAAAGCCAGGCATCAAGTAGTCAAAAATACTCCAAAGTTCGCTTAACCGGTTCTCAATCGGAGTTCCGGTTAAAGCAAAATGCTGCTTAGCATTGATCGCTTTGACTGTTTTAGCGGCAGCAGTTTGGGGATTTTTAATGTATTGGGCCTCATCAATAACTTCAATATTAAAAACATGCCCTTCATAAAAATCAATATCTCGTTTGGCGGCATCGTAGGAAGTAATAATGATATCCCTTTCTGTACTTTGCGCAAACTGTTTCCGTCGTTCAGCTTTACTACCATCAAGAACAGTTACTTTAAGATCTGGCGCAAACTTTTTAATCTCATCTTGCCAATTATAGATAACTGCCGCTGGGGCAACAATTAAATTCTGTCCGTTTCCTTGTTCACTTAATAGAACAGTAATAATCTGCAGGGTCTTGCCTAGTCCCATCTCATCCGCCAGCAGTCCACCAAAATGATACTTCATTAAGGTCATTAGCCACTGGACACCATCATATTGGTAGGGACGCAATGTTGCATGAGGATTTGCCGGCACCTTAAAATCTTTCTGGGGAGTTTTAACATCAGTAACTAGCCGGCGCAATTCTGAAGTAGTACGGTAATTCAATGCTTCTTGGTGGGATAAAAGATCATCAAGATAAAGAGCACGATACACCGGCAATTTAAGTTCTTCCGCAGTAAAATCACGTGATGAGATTCCCATTTTGCGCAATATCTCAACTAATTCAGTTAGCGAAGGTTCATCCATCTTCAAGGTTTTCTTGCCCAATTGATAGTATTGCTTATGCGGTCGAAAATCTCTTAGAATTTGCTTGATTTCTTTAGCGGTTAGTTGGTCATCACCAAAATCAAGCTTTAAAAGGCCAGAATCAATGGAGATACCGACACTTACCTTAGTAAACGGCTGTTTGTATAACCCATTAAATGCAAGAGTAGCCTTAGTAATTCCTATTTCTTGCAATTCATTGACGCCAGTTGCTAGCAAATTTGTTGCCTCATCAACTAACAGAACTGCTCTTGTCCCGGTTTGATTAAAATTGGTGAAATATTTAGCTAGTACCTGTTCAACTCTTTGCATCAAAAATTGCGGAAGGTCATCAATTTTCTTAATCTTTTGTGTTTTGCCATCAGTTTCAGTTGCCAAGTCACAATAAATCTGTTCATCATGATAATCCAATAAGAAAACTACTGTTGGTAATGAAGGCAAAAATTTTGATAGGTCACGATCTTGGGGCAACTCGACTGAAAACATCGACTGAAGCTTGGGTAACACATAGCGGTAAAACTCAGCCATAGTATCAACACCAAAGACAAGGTCACTGGTTACTGGAAAAACAGGGTCTAATTTATCAGGGGCTATTCCTGTAAAAGCAGTCCAGGTATGGTCATCAAGGTGACGACTTGGATCGTCATCGGCACCATTTGCTTTAATTGAAATTGCCGCTTTTAACACATGTTCTTCCCGCTTAATAGGCACTTTCCACCGATTATAAAGCGTATTGCCGGTTTTTAGTATTTGGTCAACTTCATCCATAATCACGCCAGCCAGGGGCAGCGCATTTTTTACGGATGCTTCGTAATAACCATCGCGCGTTAAATCAGCGGTCGAGGATAGCTTGATAATCAAGTCTAACCATTGTTTACTATTTTTATCAAGGTTTTCGGGGGTAATTTGCTGATCAAAGAACTTTCCTAAATGAAGCCGCTCACCACGGGCAATCCCATTTGTTAAAGTTGTCAGGTTTGGAAACTTATACATATGGTCTGGTACACCTGCCCGGAAGTAAAGGTATTGACCACCATCATAGTATTCACCGATATTAGCAGTAATGATCGTCTGACTATCAGGATCGCGATCAAGAAAATTAGCTAGCATTTGCCGGGCCGCTTCATTAGTATTCTCTTCAATATTATGTTGATCAAGATACTTTAATAAGTAATAAAGGGCAACCATTTTAGCGATCTGTTGTCCTTCTCTTGTCTTTACAAAGTTTACCTGGACGTCCACAATCGTTTTTCGATTAAAAGCAACTAGCACTGAAAAGTAATATTGTTTAAAACGCCCAGCCACTGAATAATTCCACTTAGCTCCAGGAATTGTAAAATAAGCATCTGCAGCTTTAATTAGGATCTCAGAAATGATTTGAACATCGTCAAGATTAGTAAAGACATGTTCAATCAGCCGTAGCGGAAAGACTTCTTTACTTAGAAAACTTTGCGGATCAACTGGTAAACGGTTTGGCGGAAAAGCTGATTGAAAAACTTCCCCTAATGATTTTTGCGGTTCAATATTTACCGAATCATCATCAATCGCCTCTAAAACCGCGGCCATGTGTTTACAACGATGGTTATCCTGCGCATAGGGACAATCACAATGAAGTTGAGAAAACTTTCCATTATGGTATCTACCAGTTACTTTATAAGCCCGATTTCCCTTAACGATTGCTGAAAAATTATCGTCTTCATCAAGGACTAAGCTTTTAACTCTGCCGCGATAGTAGTAATCTTTCCCTCGTTCATAAATTCGTTGTGCAAATAGATTACGCCAGTTACTCATGTGTCGATCCTTTCAAACATTGTATTTTCATTGATTATATAGACTAGCATGACGAAAAACAAATTTATTCGTACCGTTTGAGTATTGCCCCAATTCCTACTAGCCCAATAACTGCGCCAAGGGCAATAATCGAAAGTGACGATTCATCCCCGGTTCGTGGCAAAACATCATTTGTTGTCTTGGCCTTATAATACTTAGCTAATGAAGTCTGAGTAATGTTGCTTAGGGCCGCCTGACCTTTTATTACTCCGTTTGGTTGGACGGTATTTTGCTTGGTTTGCGAAGTCACCAATATTTCTGGTGCTGAGGTTTGATTATTATCATTAACTTCTATTACCTGGGCGGAAAGATCATTCGCACGCATATTATTTTCTTGGGCACTATCAATCGTTTTCTGCGCAAGCGAAGTCTCTTTATCAGCGTCTACCTGTTTTTCTATTGCGGTAACAGTAACTTGCTCGTTAGTTAAAATCACCGATCCATCAGGAAAAACAATTAAGACATCTTCAATATGCTTTCCGGGATGTTGAAGGTCGGCTGCAACTTTAGCATCATCTTTCCACACTACCTTTGTTCCCTGGGGTAGCTTATTTTCTTGTTCATCGCCGGGCAAAGTAATAACAGCTTTATTCTGATGATCGTCATTTTCAACCGCAATCGCCGTCGTAACTTTAGGAGCAGGAGTTACTCCTGGCTCAACTGTTAGTGGTTCAAGGTTAATTAGCGAGCTATACTTTAAGGCATCGGTTTGTGCAGGAAGTTTCTCTTTTGCTGACGCTAACTTTTCTTGTGAATTTGTCTTATTGAGTAAGGCTTGCAAGAGCTTGGTTTGCGCATTGATTGCTTGGGATTGAGCATTAGCGCGATTTCCTTCAATTTGTGATAAGAGTACACTATCTTGCCAAGCTTTCCGTCTTGTTGAATCTAAATTGCTTTTAGCATATGTAAGCTTTTCTTGTGTCTCAATAAGATTGTTAGTCACTTCTTCAAGTTGCGGCAAAAGATTCTTAGAAACACTTAAATAGTAATTTCCAGTTTCTAATTCTTTTTTCGCAATTGGCAATATCTCAGCAGTCTTCCTTTGGTCTTCTTCTATTATTTTATGATGCCAATCAATTATCTCTTGAATATCACTGATATCCGCAGATTCTAAATCTAGCCATGAACGCGAACGATCCTTTGTAATCCAATCATGATAATGTTGATATTGGTTAAAAGTACCCTTTTTCTTTTCAATCATTATTTGATTAAGCTCAGTTAATTCCTTATTAACTGCATTTATTTCATAATTAATGGTGCCTAAGTTATAATAAGCCGGCGTATTTTTATAATCATTGTCAACAAAGCTCTGGTTTCTTCTAATAACTTCTTTTAAGAGATCAATATTATCCTGATATGCTTTGAGTTTAAAATTCTTTTCCGCTTGTGCATTCTGTCCTTTGTAACCATCATAGTTTGCTAAGTCAAATACTAAAGGTTTGTCTGAATTCATCATAGTATTTAAATAGAATACTGGAACTTTCAGTATTCGCTGATACTCTTGCTGATACTTTGTTAAGTCATTTTGAACATTATCAAATTCTTGCTGAGCATTAGTAACAGCTTGATTTGAACTATTGCTTATTTTTTCCTGTACCTTTGCTTTAGAATCTGCGTCTGCCAAATTTTGATTAGCAATATTAAGGTCATTATTTGCGGTTGCTACGTCAGCATTGGCTTTATTCACCGCGTCTTGGGCTGCACAGACATTCTGCTGAGCTTGTTGGTTCGCATCAGGCAGCGTTTGTTGAATAGTATTTTTATTATTTTGCACTGTATCAGCTTTGGCGGAATTACTAATGGCCGCCACCCCCGTTGTAACAGCCATCACCGTCGCAGTTGTTGCTAAACTCTTCTTTAATTTTCTTTTCTTCATAAATAAAACCCACTTAATTATATTTAAAATTACAAAAGGCCAGTCAGCGAATAACGTTGATTGGTCTTAATAATCTTTATCATTTTAGCATACTTTATGATGTACACAAAAAGAGATAATATGTTAAATACACATTACCTCTTTTTCTTAGGCGACAACATGAACCCAATCATGAAGTATTAATAAATACTAACGCCCGTATAAATTACCTGTTTTCATTTCACATAATGGGCTGCCGAAGCATTGAAACTAATCTTTAATCCCATTCGTTATTATAATTATAACAAACCTTAAACACAATTGATAGTTTTAATCGATTAAAACTACACCGTATTTTCCAGCACCATTATAAATTAGTCCTCCATCATATCTCTTTCGTCTAATTTTTTGATAAATACTGGGATCACTCTTTTTTTGCCCTATCTTTACATAATGTAACAACAAAGGCCGTGGAATAAAATCAGCAATTTGTAATAGATTATTATTACTCATTTTTTCTACAAAAGAAATGCCGGTTAATTTATTTTGTAGATATAGAGCCGAATACCGATAAGGTTACTTTAATTTTTAGTAATTGCTGAAAATGGATGAAAATTCAGTTTTTTTTGAAATTTTATAGCAAAAATTTTATACTTTTTACTGCATATACAAAAACGCACCTCTTTCACAAGAAGTGCGTTTTCATTTATACCTATTTATATTATTCTTCAAATGCCTTTAGCTGTTTCCAAAACATTGGGAGTAAGAATAGCTGGAGGAATAATACACAGCCAGTAAGGACACTTGTATAACTAAAGAAGATTAATTCTGAAAATAAGTCGGCTAAAATTACGACCGCGATACAAAGCTGGCTAACAGTTAACCATTCTCGCTTAATTCTATTAGCTGAGAAGATCATTACTAATTGGATTGCTACTAAGACTGCCTGAATCAACTGTAGTAAAAATAGTGAATGCATTTTATATCTCCTAACTAAAAATTATCCCCGTACATTTTACTACACGTTATGATTTTTTTAATTACAGCTTTTTTACATCTATTTAACAACTGTTGAAACCTTTTTCTTCGTAGTATACTTGCGCCACAAGGTCTGTAAATAATAAGCAGCATAGCAAACAATTACAAACGGAATCGTACAATACAAGGCAATTCGTTGTTGTGGATCAAACCAAATTAAGATGCAAGAAAGGCTGCTAGCAATAAATGCAAACCATGGAACAACCGGATACCATGGCGTGCGATACTTTAACTCACTTAACTGGTGACCAGCTGCTAAAAAGCGCCGACGAAAAATAAGCTCACATAAGGAAATCGCAATCCATACAAAGACAACCGCCAATCCAGAAACAGAAACCAAGACTAAATAGACCGTTCCAGCCGCATAGATACTGGAAAGCAAAGCTAACACCCCGCCAAGCATACTTAAGAGCAATGCGAAAACCGGAATCCCGCGTTTATTGGTTTTGGCGATGACAGCTGGAATCGTTCCTTCATTAGCTAATGACCATAACATCCGGGTTGATGCGTATAGGCCAGAATTAGCGGCAGAGATAATCGCAGTGAGAACGACAAAATTCATTAAATCAGCAGCATATGGAATACCAAGTTGGCTAAAAACGTAGACAAATGGGCTTTGCGTTACCCCCGCCTTTTGATAAGGAATCAAAGAGGCCATAACGATCATGCTCCCGACAAAAAAGATCACTAACCGCCATAAAGTAGTATGGATCGCCTTAGGGAGGGTCTTTTCAGGATGCTTAGTTTCCCCCGCGGTGATGGCGATTAATTCAGTCCCAGAGAAAGCAAAATTAACCGTTAACATCGTCATAAATAATCCGCTAAAACCACCTGGAAATAGGCCGTCCTTAGTAAAATTATTTAGCAAAGGCGCATGATGATAACCTTGAATCGGAATAAGGCCAATTACTGCTAAAGCCCCCAACAAAATAAACGCGCAGATCGCAACCACTTTAATCACCGCAAACCAAAATTCGCTTTCCGCAAATGCTTTGACAGTAAAAATGTTAGATAAGAGGATAATGATGATAAATAACAAGCTCCACCACCAAACCGGAATCTGAGGAAACCAGCGCTTCATAATTAGGCCAGCCGCGGTAAATTCGGAGCCCATCGCAATCGTCCAAGTCAACCAATAAAGGATCGCAACGGTAAATCCAGTAGCAGGTCCGATCAGATTTTTGGCGTAAACATGAAAAGCCCCCGTATACGGCATCGCAACACTCAGCTCACCTAAACATAGCATGACGGCATAGACGATTAACGCGCCAATCAAATAAGCAATAACGGTTCCCAACGGTCCAGCCTGATGAATCGTGTAACCAGAACTCAGAAATAGGCCGGTCCCGATTACTCCGCCAAGCGCAATCATTTGGATATGACGCGCACTCATTTCACGGGCTAAATGCGTCTTCTTAGTCATGATGGGCGCCTCCTTCCAAGTACGCATGCAAGGCGGCAATATCTTGGGGCGTAGTAGTACAGCATCCCCCAACAATTGTCAGTCCAGCCGCGAGCCATTGTGGTAAGTAATCGACTAACCCGCGACGCCCATGAGGATAGCTCCACGTTTTTGTCATCGGATCATAAGTCGCACTCGAATTAGGATAAGCAATAACTGGTTTATCAGTGACTTGATGGACCGTCTCAATGGCTGCCGTTACCTCTTCTAACGGAATACAATTTACTCCCACCGCAAAAACATTTGGATACTTCGCAACGGTTCGAGCCGCCACTGCTAATGGTGTTCCATCTGGCAAATACGTGGAATCTTTCAAGGAAAAACTGACATAGCATAGGATATCGGGAGCCAGTTCTTTAACAAGGTCTAATTCTGCCAAAACTTCATCTAAGCGTGGCTGGGTTTCAATCGCAATCACATCAACGCCAACCGTTAAAATATCAGTTAATCGCGGTCGATGAAATTGTTGATATTCGATTGTACTGAGGTGATAATCACCAGTATATTCACTCCCGTTAGCAAGATAAGCGCCATAAGGACCAAGCGCTCCCGCCACATAGTTATAAATACCGGTTTCCTGCTGATATTCATCACGCGCTTCTTTAGCCAAGACGACTGCCCGCTGGATCAATGAATGGGCCTCTTGTTTTGAATAACCATTCTTTATGAATGCCGGAACATTTGCCTGGTAGGTATCAGTAATTGCTAATCGGGCCCCCGCCTTAAAATATTCCTGGTGAACTTTTTTAACTAATGCTGGCTGGTTAGCTAAAACACTCGCCGTCCATAATGAGTTATTGGTATCAGCACCTAATTGTTCCAAAGCCGTTGACATTGCGCCGTCAATTAGTAATGGTTTAGTTAATTCTGCAGTAATCTTTGTCATCTTTATCCCCTCCTCGTAAATAAAAAAGCCCCTCAAAAAGAAACTAGTCTTTTCAAGGGACGATCAATACGCGGTACCACCCAAATTCAGGAAATTTAAAATCCTGCACTCAAACAAACTTATTCATAGTAATAAATTTGCAGCTTGGGTAACGGTAGCAACGCCGTGATCTGCTAATTATTCACCGATCAATCGCTCACGAACCATCTTCACTAACTCTAGAAATACTGCATTGCACCAGTCACAGCTCTCTATTAAATCTATAATTAGTTACTCATTCGATCTCAGCAAATTCTCATATAAATTACGACTAGTATAACGATCGAGGGCGAATTCGTCAAGGGTGTTTTTAATGTGATTTTAATTTATAAATGGATCTGATGTGAGATAATATCTATATTTTATAAGAAGAATGCTAATATTATTTTAAATAGAGAGTAATTCTATAACTGACTTGTAAAATCTATAAACGGTATATTCTGTTCACGAAATTTAGAAAGTGAGGTAATACTACGAATTTGTGGTCTGATATAGGACAGAAGTAGAGAAGCAGCATTTACCTTTAAAAGATCTTCTTCCTCTTCTGTACTCAATCCTTTTTTCCAAATAAACTTTGCCTTCATCGTCTGTCTAATAAAGAACGGTTTATTACTATTCATATTTATTTGATTAAAATTGGAAACTGTTAGAGAGACAATGGAGCTTTTATTAAATTTACTTTCTATTTGAATATCACTATGGTTAGTGCTTATCATCATATTTTGAGAAATATCTAAACTACCTTTATAGTTAGGATTTTCCATAAATATGGACTCTACTAACTCAGGATTTGTAAACTGAATGATACTTTTGTTATTTTGTGAATCCATAATTAAGCAACCTTTTGTTCAATTGTCTTAGTTTCATTGAATGCTGAATTTGTATTTACAGATATTAGATTATGATCTTGCGATGAAGCCATTATCAAACTATTTAACTCATCAATAATATTACTGTCATCTTTATCATCAAAAAAAGCAGAATAAATCTCTTCATCTGATATCCAGTTCTTTGTATCCAGAGCTTCTTCTTTTAATTTAGCCTTTTTAGCATTACCAAATATTGACATTTTCTACACCTCTGCAACTTTTTTGATAATATCAAGATTCCTAATGACGAGTTCTCGTCCATTTGGAAAGTTTGATGTGGTATTAGGAATAAAGCTTGTATATGTACACTTTACCATAAAATCTGGAGTCTCATCAAACATCCCTTTTTTAATAGCTAATTCTAATATTATCCCATCAATATTATGACGTTTCTTAGCATTCCCTCTACGATATTTTTTCCATATTTCATTGGCTCTTTGTTCGAGGGACGCCCTAATTTGATTCCATTTTTGTTTAAATTCTTCATCATCAAGATCTATATAGTAAACATCAGAGGATACGCTTATAGTTACTTCTAGCACCTGCGTCTTTCCATTTTTATACTGAATAGCGTATCTTCTAGCGTTATTTTGAGGATCCCAAATATTTTCTTCGTCAGGGCAATATGTATATACACCATTTCCTAAATCATTGGTAACTTCCTTATGAATAATTTTGAAATTCTCTCTTAGGATTTTTTGAGCAATTTCTTTTGTTGTCCCATGATATACTTCAAGCATTATTATGTCTCACCCCGTACACTCTTTAAGTAGTCAGCATAACTATAATATTGAACTTTTTGAAGTGGAAATGTATACAAGTTAAACTGAGTCTTCAAATAATCTGCCACTTTCTCATCTGTGAGTCAACCTTTTTCTTTTATTTCTCTAATAAAAAGTTTTAAATCATGATATTCAATAAACCGCTTAAAATATGGATCTTTTTCACACAAAGAATCAAATGAAGCATCTTCTGTAGCAAGAATATGCAAACTAAACGACCATGGAATATCTTTAATCAATCTATTAAAAATCGTCTCCAATTTGACCCTCATCAACTAAAACGACCATTAAGTGTGTTATGTATAAAGGCACCCACAACTAATATTCAACCATTGGGAACGATCCTAACGAGGTTTATTAGTTTCCACTATGATGATTACAATGTTTATATGGTGGAAAATAGCAGTCCGGTCATCACCAAAACGATTATGCAAGAGTTGGCCCCTTATTTAATTAGAAATAAAACCAGTGCAGGACTGAGCAATTCTTTTACTCATCTGCACCAGTTTAATCAATTCTATCAACAAGCAGTTAAAGCAATACGACTTGGAGAAGCAAATTCGTTTAATCAATATCATGATTACATTGCTCTAGATCTTCTTGATCATATCCGCCAAGATCAGTCTTTGAATAATTATCTAAGTCCCCAAATACAAAAACTAGCAAAAGAAAATTCAGAACTATTTAAAACACTGAAACTTTTTCTTCTAAATCACGAGAATAAGAAACAGACCGCTCTTGATCTTCAAATTCATCGTTCGACGTTAGATTACCGCTTAAATAAGCTAGAACAGATTAATTACAACGCGCCAAGCGAATATCTTTACGTTTTCCTGTCCTGTTTGCTTGTTGGATAAGCTAAAAGGCATCCTCCAACATATTAGGTACTAATTTCATTTACATTAGCTTCCATTAAAAGTACAGGTGCCTCAATCATCAGACACTACTCCTGTTCCGTCTCAATACGTTCAACATTCGGAAATATCTTACCAATCTTTTCAGCTAATTTATCATCTTTAAATTTCTCAGTTTCATATATTACATACAACTTTTTCTTAGCTCTAGAGCAAGCAACATACAAAAGATTTCGCACCTCATTAAATCGTTTCTGGCCTTTTTCATTAAGAATACTATTATTGTAATTTTCAAAAAACTGTTTACAATAATCATCCCTTCTCGCAAAATTATCTTGTAAAACAACTATAACATTATCAAATTCCAGGCCCTTAGACCCGTGTAAGGTATAATATTTTATTCCTGTATCCATACTTTTGTCAAATATGTAATTATACCAATTTTCGAATTGTTTGAACTTAACTCCAAAAAACTTATCTAATGACTCAGAATTTCCCTCGTCTGAGAAGAATAAATAGTCAAATGCCCTATTTTTAATGTAAGTCATAACATCATCATTTTCATCATTTATTGAAAAAATATTTCTAATAGCCTTATCGCCCTCGTCAATTTGACACAACTGCACTATGCACTCTTGAATAGTCATTGTTTCCATATTCACTAACTTGAGCCTAATATTTTTAATTAATTTACTGAATCTGTCGAATGTAATTTTACTAGCGGTTAGTTCTGGCATAAAATGAATAACCTGATTTACGGTTGAGCGATCGTCAATGACACATTCAATAAATTTCACAAATTCTAGTATCTCACGCAAAAGCCATCCAATATGTAATGAATTTTTCTGTAAAAACTCATTGTTTATGTTGCCATAATTTTGCTCGCTAAATCTCGGAAATTTACTAATTACATCTAAAAGTTCACTGAATCCTCTCTTAGCTGCAATATCATTATTCTTTAATAATAAACATGCAGCATTTTCAGTTAGATCGTGTTTTTTTAAGAATTCAGATAAATCAAAATCTATATTTGTTAAATAAAACTCACAGGACTCACCCTCATTGTTTTCATAGATAGATTGTTGGCCAAATCCATCATTTCTAACCTTTTCAATAACAGAGATAATCTGTGTTGTTGAACGGCGATTAAATTTCTTTTGAATAAGCTCATATTCATCAATATTTGGTAAAGTTCCGATTCCATCCCTATAAATACTCTGCAAAGCATCTCCAAAATAACCAACCGTAAAAGACTTATTTTTATCTTCAGCATACTTCTTAACACAGCTAATTATATCAATCACTTTTATATCAGTATCTTGATACTCATCAACAAAAATATATGGATAACTATCTAATAACATTTGCTGTAATATATCATATTCTTCGATAATTTTTTTGCAGTAATCTAATAACGTATCATGGCTAATAATATTTTTCGCCAAATTATCCCTATTTTGGGTTGGGCGATATTCAACCTTACTAGGATTATCTTCTAATGCTTTTGAGTACTTCACCATCCTATTGACAGCCTTAACTGCATCCTTAAATTTTCCAAAGCCAAATTTATAGTTCCCCCAGAAATCATCATGCGCTCTAATAGCTTTCCAAAAAGGATCAGCCCTCCCATGATAATTTTTATAAAAGACATCCAAAAATCCTTTATCGCTCACTTTTTCCTCAAAAATATTTTTATCTAACAAATAATTTTCTATAAACTGCTCTTCTTGTTCTTCAGCCTTTATCTGCTCATCCTTCAGCTTTTTTCTATGCTCATGGATTAGTAAGATCTGTTGTATAGAAATAAAGTCCCATAAAAAATCATGAATAGTAGAGATTTTTATTTCGGAATTATAACCAATTCGGTCAAGAATTTCATCTTTAGCTGCATTAGTATATGTTATACATAAAATTTTTTGACTGCGATCTTTTAATAGTCTTCTTTTGTCTTGATCTTGTAAAATATGCTCAATCGACTTTACAAGTGCATATGTTTTCCCTGCACCCGCACCAGCATCAAAGCAAAAACTCTCGGAATTATCTATACACTTATTAATTTGTTCTTGAATTTTTAATTCTTCAATTCGATTTGCCTCAGTAATTTCTTTTTTCATATTACTTTTCCTCAAAAGATTCACGTAACTCTTGCAATGCTAAAGAAATATATTCGGGCTCTTTTATCACAAAGCCATCTTTTATTACTGGATAATAGACTAAGTCAGTTGAAAATTTTTCTTTTCCTTGTGCACTTGCTATCCCATACTGGTATTTAAATGAATTTTCTAAAAAAGATTCCTTTTCTAATTTTTCTTGAGAGTATGCCCGAGGATGGATATCACCTAACAAAGTTATGAGGGAACTTTGAAGATTACAATCTTTACCATTAGTTAAAATAATAGCTTCCTCAAAGCTAGTAGCATAACTACCATTAATTTTTCCTTGAGAGTAAATAGAAATGTCAGTTTCAGAAAGTTTAATTTTTAGATATTCCTTTTCGCCAATAGAATCAACTATCTCCTCGTTTATAGCGTTGTTATCATCGTCAGCAATATTATTAGATTGTTTTATAAATGCCTTTAGTGCACCATTTGTCGTTAAACATTCATTGCTATTTGCACAATGCCCCGCTAAATCCTTTATATTGTCCTCTATAGGTTTGTTATTGTCATCTTTCTCTCTTCTTATATCTAAATCAGTTAATACAATAGTTCTCACCTTGATGAGTTTTAATAGGCTAATAAATTTATGGGCAAAAGCGCCGTCTATTCTATAAACCTTAATATGATATGTATTTAGCTCCTCTTTATCAATAAGGTATCTCAGATAAGTTTCTTCAGACATCCCTTCTACTAAAATAATAGCATCAGCGAAAAAGACATCAATTGCCTCTAAACGTAAATACTTTTTAATGTATTCATACTTTTTATCTTCTCCATCTATTAAAATTTCATCCATAATATTTACAATTATATTTTGACCATTAGGCGAACCTAAATAAATAATATTATTGAGCGTATTTCCAGATTGAATTTTACTATTTAGTATATGCGAAGAGTGCGTAGTAATTAAAAGTTGAAAGGTGTCAAATTCATTCTTTTTTCCCAAAAGCATGGCAATTGCTTTTGCAATATTCTTTATGAATTGTTCTTGCATTTGCGGATGCATAAATGATTCAGGTTCTTCAATACAAAGTATATTGATGGCGCCATTAATATCATCTTCTTTATAAAGCTCAAGATAATCGACAATTTTAGCAATAATTACCATCAAATTAGTGTAACCCATTCCATATTGAGATTCTGGAATATTATTACTATTTTCCTGGTACTCATAAATTATGTTATTAGTAAAGATCTTTTCTAAAGTAACATCTGGATATAGATTCATCTGTAGATTCCTTGATGATTCAATTGCTGAAACAGCATTTTGTAAAATCCCTTTAACATTTTCATCTACCATATTTTTGATTTGAGAACTTAAACTATCGACTATTTCATTAATACCATCTAAATGATTATTTTTTGCATACGTTAGCACGATTTTACTATATGCCTTTGATAAAGTATCAGCATTTTTAACAGTGTTTGCCTCAACAACATCAACTTTAAGCAATGGTACTAGCGAAAACTGCTCAGCTGGTTCATCTGATTCAAGAGGATAAAAATTGAGAACATAATAATCATCATCAAAAAGAGTTAAAAATTTCCGATAGTTTAATTCTTTATAATATGAGGTTTCTTTACTATTGCCTTTATTATGTTCAGACTCCTTTAAGATATTTAATTCAGCTATAAATTTTTCTGCATTTGCAACTTCGTATCTAATTATAATCGTCACTTCGGCAATATCCTCGTCTACATTATTATTCTCTATTTCAGTTAAGCCGCCAATGACTAATACATCTTTAAAACTTGAGATATTATCATTTCCATCATCTATCCCAATTTTTAGCTCAAATTCCATATACGGTAAATCTTTAGGTGAGATTTTCTTATCCAATGAAGGATTTAAAATATATTCATCATACCATTTATGTAAGTAGTTCAAATTAAAATCGGTATAACTAAAGGCGTTTCGACTGCCACATCTTTTACTTTGTAATACATTTAATAACTTAATAACAGTACTTTTTCCTGCATTATTCTTTCCGACTAATAACGAGGTACTTTGTGAAATGTATTTTTCCGTTTCTTCAATATTTTCGTTATTTGCACTAGTAATATTTTTTGGCCACCTACTATGTGCAAACTTGAAAATCTGACCTTCACCAGATTCTCCATAACTTTCAAATTTTCGATAATTTTTTATTGATAGGCTCTTCAAATACATCCTTACTCCCCCAATACATAATCACTAAGCTCAAACATATGTTCAAATTATACCACACAAAAAACCGGCGTCCAAGCCGGTTTTCGCTCTACTCTTCAATCTCCCCCATAAACTCACCTAACGCAGTCTGCCAATCCACAATCTCAAAGCCCGTGCTCTCTGCCTTCTTCAAGCTCATAACTGAATGGCGGGGGCGGTAAGCTTTGGCTGGATATGCTGATGAATCAACGGGAGCGACTTCAACATCTTTATCCTTTAAGATCTCGGTGGCGAATTCGTACCAGGAACAACTATTCTCGTTAGATAGCTGGTAGGTGCCGAATGACTGATTATGATCAACTAAGTACGTCATAAATTCTGCCAGGGTTCTAGTCCACGTTGGACGGCCAAATTGATCATTAACGACGGTGAGCTGATCATGGTCTTTGGCAAGACGAAGCATTGTGTATACAAAATTCTTACCATATTTACCAAAGACCCAGGATGTCCGAATGATGTAGTAATCCGCTAAGGTTTCTTGGATGGCTTTTTCACCAGCAAGTTTAGCTTTACCATATTCGTTTCGTGGATTAGTGGGCGCATCAACTTCATACTCGCCTTCATTGGTCCCATCAAAGACATAATCGGTACTGATGTAAACCATCTTAGCGCCAACTTTTTTAGCGGCCTCGGCAACATTACGCGTACCATCGGCGTTTACTTGCCAATTGAGATCTTTGGCAACATCTTCAGCGTTATCAACGGCGGTATAAGCAGCACAATGATAGATCACTTCTGGTTTAAGCGCACTAATCTTTTCATTTACAACGGCTTGATCAGTGATATCCATTTGTTTAGAATCAAAGGCGTCATATGTAATTCCGTGTTCATCTAATAGGATCCGTAATTCTGAACCAAGTTGACCATTGGCACCAGTGATTAAAATTTTTGCCATTTTTACCTCTCCCAATTACTAAACAAAAGGCGACATCTAAAAGAAAAGACATCGCCTAATGCAATTATTTAGCTACCATATTAGTATAAAATATCTTCTAAAATTTTGGTAGTAGTTTAAAAGAAAAACCTGCAATAAATACAGGTTCGACACACATATTACAACATTAGTGTTAAGAAGAAAAAGGCGTCCTTCGACAGACACCAATTCAATGAAGTTTAATTATGTTGCTTAGCTATTGTAACAAAGAATTATGCATAATTCTATAAAAAGATTAAATTTTATTTAAATTCTTCCTTAACAGCTGTCAATGCTGCATGTAATACTTGATCCATGTTGTAGTAACGATATTGACCTAAGCGACCACCAAAAATCACATTATTAGCCTGTTCACTCGCTAATTTTGCATATTGCTTATACAAGTCGTTGTTTCGTTGATTGTTAATTGGGTAATATGGTTCATCACCACGATGCCAATCAGCCGGATATTCACGAGTAATCACCGTCTTATCCTTATCACCCTTACCAAATTCAAAGTGCTTATGTTCAATAATCCGGGTATATGGTGTTTCCGCATCAGTATAGTTAATTACCGCGTTACCTTGATAATTGCCAATGTTCTTTTTCTCAGTTTCAAAGCGTAAACTACGGTACTGTAATTCGCCTAACTGGTAGTCAAAGAATTGGTCAATCATCCCAGTAAAGACAATCTTTGGATAATCTTTAAGGTATTCATCTTTCTTATCAAAGAAGTCGACTCCAGTTTCAACATCAATCAAATCACTATCCAGCATTTTTTCGACAATCTGGGTGTAACCACCAATCGGAATTCCTTGATAGGTGTCATTAAAGTAGTTGTTATCGTAAACTAACCGCACTGGCAGACGCCGGATAATAAAGGCTGGTAATTCAGTTGCCTTTTGTCCCCACTGCTTTTCGGTATAACCTTTAATGAGCTTTTCATAGATATCGCGACCGATTAAGGAAATGGCTTGTTCTTCCAAGTTTTGTGGTTCTTTACCAGCCATCTCTTGGCGTTGCTCATTGATTTTTGCCATTGCTTCTGCCGGTGTCCGTACACCCCACATCTGGCTAAAAGTATTCATGTTAAATGGGAGGTTATACATTTGGCCTTTATAATTAGCTACCGGACTATTCGTATAGCGGTTAAATTCCGCAAACTGGTTCACATAATCCCATACTTCTTTATTAGACGTATGGAAAATATGTGCACCATATTGATGAACTTGAATACCGTCTACTTCCTTAGTATAGATGTTACCAGCAATGTGGTTGCGTTTTTCAATCACTTTTACACGCTTACCACGTTTAGCAGCTTCATAGGCAAACGTCGCACCAAAAAGGCCCGTACCTACTACTAAATAATCATAGTTTTTCATTATTAATTAAACTCCTTAATTTTTAATATCTTAGCCTTAACTAAAAAGATTCTGAGAATATATAAAGCACATATTATAATTAATGCTACTCTCCAGTCAAAACTATTTGACACAAACATAAAAATAATAGCAAGGATAACGTCTGCCACTTCTAAAGCACTGACATTAGTCTTAATATCCTTGCTTAATAAAGTATCAGCTAATACACTTCTAAAAATGATTGCCAATACCATTCCCACTATCACAAAATACATACTGTTAAATATGTATGCAGAAATTAATCCAAAAATTGAACTAATAACAATAGTGATAATATTAATTTTTAGTAATAATACTTGTTTGTTTAATACTTTAAAGAAAGTATTGCCGATTAAATTCATCTTACTGTCAAAATAACAAATTGGTAATACTGTTGCTAAATAACTAATACTTTCTTTATAATCTGGTAACCATAATTCTAGAATATATTGAACTGGTAAATACGCAATATACATCAAAGGTAAAATATAGAATAATCCTAAGGTTAATTTACCATAATATCCTTTTAGTTCATCTGAAGATAGTCTTCTTAATGCCGGAAACAGGACTAATCCAATTTGCATGATAAATGTCAGAGCAAAATTCATTAATGTTAGAGAAAAGGAAACTTTACCAAAAGCAACTAATCCCCATTTCATATCAACAATTTGACGACCTACGCCCAAAATTAGCAAGGAACAAATATTGGCAATCATCAAACTAATTCCAACCCGCATACTAATTAAAGACTCACGAATTCCAAGATTAATATCAAATTGAGATATACTAAATTCGGGATAAATTCGAATCAACAAATATCCTAAGGCAAGAGCAATTGAAACAATATATAAAACTATATAAGGATACGCCTCTGTATATCCTAACCACATCAGGATAATTTGTGATAAAAGAAAAACAATCCGAATAATAATTATTGATTTAGAGTAGATATTTGTTTCGTTAATTGCTTGAAATATATATCCCAAAAAATTATGACAAGTATAGAATAAATAATAAACAACTACTAAGAAAATTACTTTTTGACGATTTGCTGAGTCAGAAAATAGAATCATAACTGTCCCAACAAGTATTCCTAAAATAGTCTGAAAAATTATTCCTACTCCAAATTGACTTTTAACAGCATTCCCATCAAGTTTGGACCGTAAAATACCACCATATCTTAAATAAACACCATCATTTAATCCTAATGCTAAACATGGAATATATGTACTATAGAAGATAAATAGCTGCCAATAACTATAGTTAACTACACTTAATACTTTAGGCAAAACTAAATTAGTGCTGCAACTAACAATAAGGGAGATTCCTTGTGCCAAAAAAGCAAAGATAAAATTTTTCTTTAATTCTTTTTGCATATCTTACCTCAAGTTAACTATTAAATGAATATGGAATAATGTCTCCCATATTCTTTGATAATTTATAATATAAAAGGATAAAACCAGCTATCATTATAGTTGAAGTTAGAATAGCTTTAGCTGTATTACGATTAGAAAATTTAGTTATAATCTGTTCAACAGAAAATGGTAAAAGAACAGTTGAATATATAGCAAAATAATCTGCCATTCGAATAAGTAATTGTAATTTATAACCTGCAATATAAATCATTGCACCAATACCTGAGAAAAACAAAATATTTGAAAATATCTTATTTTTTAAAATATCAGGACTTAATAAAGGCGTTATAACCACAAATACCATGATAAACAATCCAAGAATAATTGTTCCCCCCTTAGAGGATAACGCATTTGAATTGAAGGTATTTAGATACATTTCATAGTGGCCAAAAATACTTGCAAATTTATTTAATAGACTTCCAGAAGCAAAAATAAAAATACCTGAAAATAATACAGCAATTATTAATGTCTTTTTTGATTTTTTTAATTTTAAAATAACTATATTAATAAAACAAATTATTGCAGTACTATGAATACCTACTGCTATTAAAAACAACAGCAGTCCCCACAGCCATCTGTTTTTAATACATAAATATGTTGCAATCAGAGATATTGAAACTGCTAACATTTGGCGCTGAATATTAAACGCATTAAAATAATAATAGAAGGTTATATATATATATATACTTAGAAATCCTTCATAATAATTAGTTTTAACTAAATAAACAAATAAAATATATAAAGAAACAGTTAGTGTGGATAATACCATTAAAAATACATGATAGTTACCATTTGTCAAAATCCAAATTATGTTACTTATCCAATTATATACAGCTCCTCCTCCTTGATTAAAATCGGTAAGACGTTGTAAATAAATCCCAACATATTGTGAAGTATCAGTTCCAACCCAATATGACCTCATCCCCATAATTATTGAAAAATGTATGGCTACCAAAACATAGTAGGTTCTTTCAAGATTAGGCCTTATTAAATAAAAGAAGAACGAATAGCAAAGAAAAATAAATATCTGTATAAAATAAAAAAGCACTTTATTCCTCCATAATCATTTCAAGCAGTATTAGATTATTTTCCGTTTAAAAGTCTTTGTATATTTATACAATCTAAACAACAAAATAGTTTTAATTGATGCATTGCTGATCACACTATTAGAAGTTTTAATTCTATATTTTTTTAAAAATCGCAAAGACTTTATTCCACCATTATTCAATGCTGCTTGTAACTCTGTACTAAAAGCATTCTGCTTACTAAGTGTCTCTATAAAGTACAAGTCATCCCAGTATACTGCTGCATGTTGATTTACTATTTGTGGTAACTTAGTAAATAATCTTTTTAGCATACCTAGTTTACCGTAGTTCCCTGGTGTTCCAGAAACATTATTTCCAGTTCGCCGATATAGAACAAGAGGACGATCAATAAATTTAATTTTCCCAGTCATGGCAGCGTATTTACCAATATAATTATCATGAGACATATTATATTTTTCAGTATTTTCATCTACATAGACTTGTTCCCACAATTGCCGATTGTGAGCCATTGTAGTTCCCCAAATATAGCGATAACTAAAGAAAAGATTGTATGGATTTCCCGTGACATCAATATTAGTTGATTCTGACATCTTTGTTTTTGTGTCTTTACCTTCAGCAGTCATAAATTCAAGATCTGAATAGCAAAGAGAAGGTTGTGCTTCATCAGCTAAACGTTCGATTTCAATTGCCATTTTTTCATTAATCCAAATATCATCTTGATCACAATAAAAAAAGTATTGGTAGTTCTCATTAGGAAGTGATTTAACATATCTCATTACATTATAGAAATTATTAAATGCACCATGATGATCAGAATGATGTAAGATCTTCTTTATACGATCATCTTGAGCCATATATTTTTCTAAAATTTGAAGCGTTTGATCGCTTGAACCGTCATCACTAATATACAAATCCCAATTATGAAAAGTTTGATTTTCGAGACTGTTTAATTGTTCTTCTACATATTTTGCGCCGTTATAAGTAGTCATCATGATAACAGCTTTATTTTGATTAATAGCCATATTTTAACACCCAAAGTCGATATAGAATTTTTGTAAAGGGGAGCAATGCATAATTATTTGATCTAATTAAGTGAATAAACCGATCATCATTTAATCGTTGATAGCTTGCTTCAGAAATATTATGAATATTCTGGTCAAATATAGTTATTTTATTTTTAGCTATCTTTGTTTTTAACAAAAGATATGTTCTCATTGTACTTCCAATAGATCGCTTAAATGTATTAAATATGGTACTGTCTTGGTTTGATTTCATACCATTATTTGTGAATTTGTCATAGAGCCGTACTAACTGATATGAAACTTTCTCTTGCATTCCCACATTCTTCAACATATTATTTTTATTAACACTTTGATCACTACTCCCCAATCGGTACATATATAAATAAAGATTTAAATATGTAATTGTTTGAGAAACATAGGTTGCCCAAACCACGTATTCAACATCAACATAAAAACAATTTTCAGTTATATGAACATTATTTTTTTTCAATAACTCTGTTTTAACAGTTAAAGTGTGGAGAACTACTCGTTTGATATCGAAGTCGTTATTCCAAGTATATTCTTTATTTGCTTCCATTCCTTTAACTAAGCAAACTTTATTGGTACGATTTGGATATACCTCAACATGATTCGTTAAAACCATATCGGAATCTAAATGCTTTAATTCATCAATAAATTTAATTAACGCATCTGTATCTACCCAATCATCACCGTCAATAACTTTAAAATACTTACCTGTCGCTAATGAAATTCCTTTATTAATTGTAGAGCCATGTCCCCCATTTTCTTTTTCTACATATTTAAATGTTTGTGGAGCAATTTTTTCATATTTTTGAGCTACCAATTTTGTATTGTCTTTAGAACCATCATCAACAATTAATACCTCTAAATCATTATAAACTCGAGCATCATTGAATGACTCTAATGTTTTATCTAACGTTTTTTCTACATTATAAGCTGCAACTGAAATTGTTAATGTCTTCACGATTATCTCCTTAATTAAATCTATTTTTTAATGGCCTTACATATTTCTGAAAGACTCCTGCACCCAATAAAATGGTATCTTTTAATCCATACTCAAAAAGAATATTAATTAATTTTTTCTTTTTACTCATTTCTATTTGCAGAGGTTGATTTTTCCATGGAGTTTCTTGATAAAACTTCAACCATATTTTTTTACACTGGTGATTGCTATTTTTAAACCATGGCCGAATTGAGTAAAAACTACTAGTAAAATGTAATATTACTGGATTTTCTTTAGCTTTTGCTATTATCCTTTCTGAATAAAAATTAACTGGTGATCGGTATAATTTTATTTCTCTATAATCTAAATCATAAAAAATAGAAACAAGATTATATCTAGGATCAAGGGTAAACGTTTTATTGCTTAACACTGAATTAAGAACTCCTTGATCCCCCTGTTGTACTTTTCCATGGCGCTGTCTTATAAAGGAAATTGCCTTTTCTTTAATTTTATTATCTCTCCACGCTTTTAAATCAATAAGCATTACTCCAGAATTAAACATTAAATCATCATTTACAAGGTTAATATTTTTACGATAGTACTTGCTAAATGCATCTTTTAATGCTGCAATTATATCTCCTTTAAGCTCGATATTCCAAAGATCTTTCAGTGACGAAAGAATTAATGTATCACAATCTAAATACAACACCCTTTCTACTGAATTATCCAAGACGTCCCCAATGAATAATCTAGAGTATTGACTAAAAGATCCCCTATCATTTTTTACATCAATTCCTATTTTTTTAGATATTGATTCTATTTTGATCCATTTCAGGGATGCATTAACAAAATTATCACAAATTTTTTCTATTCTAAATTTATTCTCTTTACTAATACCACTATCCAAAATAAAAAAATTTATTTTTTCAGCTTCCTTGTTATTTCTCAATAACGACAACAAAGAAGTTCCTAAGACTGGAGCAAATGTATCATCAGTAGCATATACAATATTATAAATAGTTTTCATTTTTTATCCCTATAAAAAGGTCAGGTAACCATTGGTCACCTGACCATATTAATTATTGACCGTTTTTCGCATATTTTGCTTCAACTGCGGCTTTTTCATCTTTCCACCAATCTTGGTGTTCCGTATACCAATCAATCGTGTGTTGTAAGCCGGTCTTGAAGTCAGTGAATTCGGGCTCCCAACCAAGTTCAGTCCGGAGCTTCGTGGCATCAATGGCATAACGCAAATCATGTCCGGGACGATCCTTAACATGGTCATAAGCATCTGTAGGTTGGCCCATTAACTCTAAGATCATTTCCAGAACTTCTTTGTTGTTCTTTTCACCATCGGCTCCGATGAGGTAAGTCTCACCGATCTTACCCTTGGTCAAAATATCCCAAACCGCCCGCGAATGATCATTAGTGTGAATCCAGTCGCGGACATTCTTACCGGATCCATAAAGCTTGGGGCGAATACCGCTCAAGATATTGGTAATCTGACGAGGAATGAACTTTTCAATGTGTTGGTAAGGGCCATAATTATTGGAACAATTGGAAATCGTTGCCCGTAAACCAAATGACCGGACCCAGGCCCGTACTAACAAATCAGAGCTAGCCTTTGATGAAGAGTAAGGACTTGATGGCCGGTATGGTGATTCAGGCGTAAACTTTTCTCCTTCCCCTTCACCATGATCGGGTAAGTCTTCCCGCAATGGTAAATCGCCATAAACTTCATCCGTTGAAATATGGTGGTAACGGACGTCATACTTGCGACAAGCATTAATTAAAACCGAAGTCCCAACAATATTAGTTTGGATGAACGGGGTAGGATCAATCAAGGAATTATCATTGTGACTTTCCGCCGCATAATGCACAACGGCATCAGCATTGCTTACCAACTTATCAACTAAGTCTTTATCACAAATATCCCCGACTACGAGTTCAACTTTATCCTTTGGCAAGCCATCAAGATTAGCCGGATTACCAGCATAAGTCAGTTTATCTAAAACCGTAATGTGTTCAACTTCCGGGTGGTGGTTAACAACGTAGTGAACAAAGTTAGAACCGATAAAACCGGCTCCCCCCGTAACAATAATATTCTTAAATTCTTCCATAATAACCTCGCTTAAATTTCACCATAAACAAATGGGTTATCTTTTTCAAATTCAGTTAAGGTTGGTTGAGCGGCATCTTTCTCGGAAGTAATGGCCTTATCAAATTCAATTGGCCAGTCAATGTTTAATTCTGGCGTCTTAAAGGAAATTCCCCCATCAGCTTCCGCATCATAATAATTATCGCACTTGTAAACAAAGTTAACATTATCAGTTAGCGTCAAGAAGCCATGGGCAAAACCACGTGGGACTAGGAGTTGACGGTGGTTACTTGCGGATAAGATATAACCTTCCCATTGCTTGTATGTTGGTGAACCCTTCCGTAAGTCAACGATCACATCAAGAATAGCGCCGGTAACTACCCGGATTAACTTTGTTTGGGCTGCTTTTCCCCGTTGAAAGTGTAGTCCGCGCAAAACACCCGCCTGCGTTGAAAGTGATTGGTTGTCCTGAACGAAATCAAAATCAATCCCAGCTGCCTTAAAGTCACGATCAGAGTAAGTTTCTTCAAAGAAACCCCGGTGATCACCAAAGACGGCGGGAGTAATAATTTTGACGTCTTGTAGTTTGGTTGTTTGAACGTTTAATTTTCCCATTATCTGTTCACTCCTAGTCCTGTTGTGCTAAACGTAATAAGTATTGACCATAGTCATTCTTCTTTAATGGTTGAGCAAGTTCAACCAATTGGTCCTTATTAATGTAACCCATCCGATAAGCAATTTCTTCTAAGGAAGCCACTTTTAAGTTTTGCCGCTTTTCAATTGTGGCGATGAAATTGGCTGCTTCAAGCATTGAATCGTGGGTGCCGGTATCTAACCAGGCATAGCCACGACCCATTAACTTGACATCGAGTTTACCTTGACGCAGGTATTCCTTATTAACATCAGTAATTTCAAGTTCGCCCCGATCTGATGGCTTGATATTTTTAGCAATATCAACTACTTGATTATCATAGAAGTAAAGACCAGTCACGGCATAATTACTCTTGGGATGAACCGGCTTTTCTTCAATCGATAAGGCGTGCATCTGGTCATCAAAGTCGACCACGCCAAAACGCTCCGGATCATTGACATGGTAGCCAAAGACCGTGGCGCCATCCGTTTTTTGTGCTGCTGATTGAACTAATTCAGACAGACCAGCTCCATAATAGATATTGTCTCCTAAAATCAAACAAACACTATCGTCACCAATAAAATCTTCGCCGAGAATAAAAGCTTCGGCGAGTCCATTTGGCTGGTCTTGTACCTTATAGGAGAAGTTCAAGCCCAAACTGGACCCGTCACCCAATAATTCTTCAAATAGTGGCAAATATTCTGGTGTCGAGATCACCAAAATATCCCTAATTCCGGCTAGCATCAAGGTCGACAGCGGATAATAAATCATCGGCTTATCATAAACCGGAATCAATTGTTTTGAAATACCACGCGTAATTGGATAGAGGCGGGTTCCTGACCCACCGGCTAAAATTATTCCTTTCACAAATACTCCCCCTAATAAGATCCATTTGGTTTAATTATTATTTCAACAGTTTTCCAGATAATCCATAAATCAAACATAAAACTAGCACGCTGAATATATTGAATATCTAATTGCACCATTTCATTAAAACCAACTTCATTCCGTTCAGTTGCCTGCCACAATCCTGTACAACCAGGCGTCACATATAACCGCTGCTTGTCATAATCACTATACTCTGCCACTTCAGATGGTAGCGGTGGTCGAGGACCAACTAAGCTCATATCGCCTTTAATTACATTTAAGAACTGGGGCAATTCATCTAGACTGTGTTTACGAATAAAATGACCAATTTTAGTTACTCGTGGATCATCTCTCATTTTAAACATTGGTCCTTCAACGTCATTTTGTTCTTTTAGTTTAGCTAACATTTGGTCAGCATTTACAAACATTGACCTAAATTTATACATTTTAAATGTCTTCCCGTTTTTTCCTACTCGTACTTGTTTGTAAAAAACGGGACCATGATCCTCAACCTTAATTAAAATTGCGATAACAAGCATTACAGGACTTAAAATTATAACTCCGCATATAGCTGCCATAAAGTCAAAGATCCGTTTAATACTGTGATACATAAAGCGTGATTTGATTTGCTTTTTATTGAGCGAAACAGCCTTACTTTCTAACAAGTCCATACCCCCTTTATTATCTTAATTTTTTATTTACCTGTATCTTCTCCATAACCATAGCCATAACCATAACCGTAGGCAGCATCACCATCGGCATTAACATCATTCATTACGTAACCAAGTAAATTAGCATGTGCTAAGTTTAATAATTCAACGGCCCGCTTAACGGCTAATTTTTGAGTTTGTCCTTGCTTTACAACTAAGACAACCGCATCAAGGTGACGTGACAGAATTTGCGTATCAGTAACTTCTAACATTGGTGGTACATCCACAATGACCATATCGTAAATACCTTTGACCGTATCCAATAATGTTTTCATCCGTTGTGAGTTCAAGAGCTCTGCTGGATTAGGTGGAATAGGTCCCGCTGTTAAGATATCGAGGTTATCGATCCCACTTGGTTGAATAATTTCTCGTAAATCAACGGAATTAGTACCACTAGTCAAGATCGTCGTTAATCCATGTTGATTACTCTTGCTAAAAGTGGCGTGAAGAGTTGGGCGTCGTAAATCCGAATCAATTAATAATACCCTTTGTCCTGTTTGTGCCCATACTACGGCAACGTTATCCGTTACGGTTGACTTTCCTTCACTTACATTGGCAGAGGTCATTGCTAAAGTCTTAATCGGCTTATCGATCGCCATGAAGTTAATGTTGGTCCGAATCGTTCGGAACTGTTCGGAAATTGGGCTCTTCGGGTGAGCAACGGTAATCAATTTTGCCCCATTATCCATGGTATCTGTTGATTGTTGTTGTGTTCGATGAAATAATGACATATTCTCTCCTCCTTAAACCCGTCGATTACCATTATTTTGGCGCCGACTCTCTTGATTATTAACTTTAAAGTCCCGGCTCATCTCAATATGGTTCACATGGCCTAGATTAGTTAAGCCTAGTTCATTAGTAAGGTAATCATCATCGTGCACACTGGTATCCATTAAGTCGCCGATCAAGATGTATAGGAAACTGAGGATTAAGCCTAATACAGCACCAGCTAAGGCGAATAGCTTCTTATTAGGGAATGATGGTTCATCTGGTGTACTTGCCCGTGAAACGATTGTTACATTGTTGACACTCATGATCTTCTTAATTTGTTGCTTGAAGACATTAGCAACGGTATTAGCAACTACTGCTGACTCTTGCGGATCATCAGTTTTAACTTGAAGTGAAAATACTTGTGAATTCTGCTGAGTTGAAACACTAATTGCCTTTTTTAATTCATCGGTTGAAAGACTATAACTCTTTCCGCCACGTTCAACGACTGCTGGTTGGGCTTCCTTAATCAACTTCCGTGTACCATCTGCGTTGCGACGGTATTCTGCTGGTTGAGCCGGTTTGATAACGCGCACTGGATTTTTAAGTTGCTTACTAGCCTTACTCAAAATCACTTGGTTAGTAATGATATCCTTATAGGTATTAATCATTTGGATATCCGCTTGTTGATTCGTATAAGCTTGACCATTATCGTTATTTTCATGTTTTTGATTAACTAAGATTTCTGTCGTTGCCGTATACTTTGGTACCACGACGAACTGGGCCACGACATACCCCAGTACTCCGGCTAGTAATGTCCAGATAATTAACATCTTAATATGTTTACGACAGAGCATCATTAACCGATGCAAATCAATTGTATTATTCGCTGTTTGTTGTGAACTATTCACGACTTCTACTCCTCATGTATTAATTTTTTAGACTATTTTGTAACAAGTTAGTGATCCGTTGTTGCTCACTCGTTGGCACAACTTCAAAGGCTTGACCATCTTCATTTTGCCCTCGCCCTTGCGCATGATCTTGAACGATATGTTCATTAGTATCACGATAGCTTTGCGCTAACCGCATCATATCATTGAAGGTCAAATCAGTTTGTGAGTTATCAGATACTGACCGTAAGAATGACCGGTTAAGAACCGTCTTATATGAAACGGACTTCTTAAGCAAAGCAGTGATTACTAATCGTTGCCGTTGTTGCCGACCATAGTCACCGTCAGGATCGTCATACCGCATCCGACTAAATTGAAGGGCCTTTTTTCCATTCATGTGGTAGGTCTCACCCTTCTCAAAGTGATAGCCTTCATAATCAAACGTCAATGGGGACTTGACATCAACTCCACCGACTTGGTTGATGGCCTTTTCCAAGCCACCCATGTTGACTAAGACATAGTAGTCAATTGGGATATTGAAGTGGTCCTGGATCGTATTAATTGATTCCTTTACTCCCCCATAGGTATAAGCAGCATTGATCTTTGCTGGTGAATATTGCGGATAACCTGGTAAGTTAACCTTCATATCCCGAGGAAGACTAACAATCGTGGTTGTCTTCGTCTTCGGATTCAAGGTCATGATCATCATCGTATCCGTCCGACCCTTATAATCCCGACCGAGTGCTCCAGTATCAGTTCCTAACAGGAGGATTGAAACAGGCTTCTTTTGGTCAAGAACCTTTTGTGCATCCCGCGACTTGGTAGCACCCGCGCTACTGTACATATCATCAGTCGTTGACTTTAAGTTGTGCCATGCCATCCCCGCAAAGAACAGGGCGACGAGGACTAATACCCCTACAACTGACCAGAAGATCTTCCATCCCCGGTGACGCCGATGATGTCTGTGGTGGTGATGGTGATGTTCCGGTTGTTGCATACCATCATCGTTATTATTCAAGGGTCGATTATTTTCGTCTGACATAAAAAATTTCTCCCATTTTTGACTAACGCCGTAATTAAAAAAATCCACTAGTGCAACAAGTTACATTACTGGAAACCTACACTAACAATTGTAAATAACGAGTTGCGAACTTTTTTAATATCAGTTGTCAGTCAATCAAATTTATAATTACTTAATACATTATTAAGAATGTAACATGGATAGTCAAGGACGAATTTCATAACTTTTTCACACTTTCGTCAAATCATCAAGTTCCTTCTCGCTTTCCTTGTGATTATATCAGCCTTTTAACGGGTAAATCGCGAATTCTGATCGTTAATCACCTGTTTATTTCATTTTAGTTACAAATTCAAATTTGACTATTAGCCTAACAAAAAAGCACCCAGGAAATTTTCCTTAGGCGCTCACCGTTCGTTAAATATATTCATTAAGCTTCTCATTATATTTAATCAGCTCTGACATACTGGCATCTTTTTCCGGCTCAACGATCTGCGTGGAAACTCGGTTAGCAGAGTCATCCATTTGTTGTCGCCCCCAGACGCTCATGGTTAGGATCATGTTACGCAAGTCATTACCATCATCGGTCAATGAATACTTGTTTTCTTCATCAACAACTGGATTAACAATTCGCAAGTTCTGCAAGGATGTTATTTCTTCTTTAAGAGCAACATCTGTTAAATCTGGTAGCAATTGATGTAATTCCTCAATGGCAAATGGCCGAAAGCCTAACCAAAAGATAATCCGTGGTTGCCATCGATCTTCTAAAACATCTAGTGTGTATTTTACGCCACACTCATCTTTCTTTTCAGTCATAAAAATGCTCCATTCTATTACTTAAGCTACTCCTCTTCACCACCTATTATAACAAGCTAATGGACTAATGTTTAATTATTGTGCATTTTTGTGCTGTCTTTTCTCTCAGAACTTATTTATCACCCGTTTTACTTCTTTAACAAGTTCAGCGGGTGTTTCTTCGCCATATACCTTCTTATGAGCCTTGTTCAGAATATGTAAAACTGTTCGGATAAAGAGATCAAGTGCCAACTTACGAAGTTTCGTATAAACACAATAATCACCAAAGTAGGTTCGTTCGAAGAGCTCCCTTTTCACCTTCCCCAGGCGATGCATCCAGTATTCAAAGAGAGAAAGCTGGTCATTAGCAACTTCATCAGCAGCACTTACAATTCGTCGAAAAGTGCGCTCAGAAGTAGCAATTTGGACGTGGTATTTATCTCCCGCTCGGCCATTCATAATCATTTCCACCCTCTTATCACTCTCTAACTCACTAGCGTCCTCCATCAAATGAACCATGTAATAAATAACCTGTTCATTTGATGATCCGCAAGTTGGCACTAGGCGATGGTGACCAGCAACATACCCCCGTGTTTGACAACCGACTTTAGCAAAATGCACTTCCATTTCATACTCATAAATTAGATTCGCCTGTGCAAAGCGACTAAGGACATCTTTCAACCGTTCCCGAATAAGCAGCTGTTCCCCATCGGCAGTTAAGACAAACGTTCGATTTTGATCGTAAGCCGTTAACAGTAAGGTGTTATCCCACCGAACCAGGTAGTTTGCCACTTCCCCATCAATTTTTAATTTATTCAGCATGGTCATATCAATTGTTTTACGAACCACAATTATCTCCTCCAAGCAAATCATAAAAAAGTGCAAATTCGCTGTAAAACGTTTCACTTTTAATATGAATATTAAGATACTGAGATAAATCTGCCCTGTCAACGTCTTTTTAGGACACTTTCGCCCTATTTTATCGTTCGCTAAGACGGCAGATTTTTTGGTAAGTTAACGGTACTCAAGAGCTCTTGAGAATATTTTCAAAGGATGTTCTCAATAATGAATTATAAAAAAATTTCTGACGGTTTAACTTTTCTGATGAGTGATAAGCGGATCACGATTGTCCATGGGGTATTAAAGAGTCTCGGGGTCTCACCGCGCCGGGACGACTATGATGATTTTGTCCAAGATGCTTCAATTATCTTTGCCCAGGCCTACACTGATTTCTTGCAGGAGAAAGATGAAGTCGAGAACGAACGGGACTTGATGTGCTTTGCTTACCAACGGATGCGGTGGCGGTTGCTAGACCGGTTACGGCGGCAGCAACTTGAAAGTTTCCTCTTTAATTACACCCTCGACAATGAGGAAGATGATCATGACTACGACGAGACAATGGTTGACCATACAGCGACCGCCCCATTTGCTCACCTGGAAAATAGCGACTTTCTTAACTACCTCTACCACCACTGTCCCCGCGTTCAACAACGGTACTTGATTGCCAAACTCAACCACCATTTGAGTGACCGGCAGATTGCGGATGAGTACCAGGTCAGCCGGGCAGCCGTTTCACAGTGGCGACGCGGAGTAATTACCCGTGCCCACCAGCTTCGTGCTAAAATGAAAGGAGAGTTTTGAGGTGAGAATGTGGAAAAACATGAAATCGACCATCAAGCTAAGTGGCTCCATATTAAGTATGACGGCGAAGATCGTGATGATGAGTGCGTTAATGAGCTTAGCATTTATCAGAACGCTGACGAGCCTGAGCTGCAAATGCTGGTGTCAAATATTGATTTTGATAATATCAGCCATGATAATACTTTTGCACTGACAAAAGAGGATGCGAAGGTATTGATTGACTACTTGCAAAAGTGGATTAACTAAAAAACAGGTCTGGATTGCTCCAGGCCTGCTTTTTCTATTCTCTTACTTGATACTTTCCCGATCCAAACTTTCCCCCAACATTTTCCAATAATCCATGATCATTGCAAAGTCGATGGGGCCTTGAATTCCGAGGTCGAGTTGGGTAATTTTTTGTAACTCATTACTCAATAAGACCCGGAAGTCAGTTAATTTAATAATCGTCGAATGAGGCGATGGTGGTACCAAATCAAGGACGTGATCCATGAGGTCTTCAATCAAACCAGCATAGAAGTCCATTAAATCCTCGCTTGGCACAGCAGTTGGGTCTAATAAGTGGTTCCGTTCGTTATTAAAAACCTCATACCACCGTGCCATGGAATTCCAATAGGCATTATAGAGGCGTTTACTTTCCTTATCAGCGTATTCTAACTGGTAACGACTCAAAATTTTCCACTGTTCTAACAAATCAACATAGAGTGATTCATGAGGGTAAGCCGTGTCTTCCCGGGTTTCCTTAATAAAGCGTGCCAAATCATCAGTCATCTGAACCGGTGTTTTCATTTTCATTTCTCTCATTTTCCTTTTATATTAGTTTGTTGAATGGTGATCAGTGTGTTTAGTTAATTTCTCCCATAAAACTGCGCAGCTGCAATGGCGCGTTGCCATCCCCGATACAAGTCAGCTGCCTTTTGCGGATCCATCTGCGGATCAAACTGGTCGCCAATCCGTGATAGCTTCCGTAACTCATCCTGGTCTTCCCAGAAATCAACGGCCAATCCAGCGAGGAAGGCTGCTCCCAGGGCGGTTGTTTCTTCCATTGCTGCCCGCTTAATTGGCGTTTGTAAAATATCGGCTTGAAACTGCATCATAAAGTTATTCCGTGATGCTCCCCCATTAACCGTTAGTGCTGTTAGTGGTAATTGGGTGTCCTTGACCATCGTATCGACAACATCTTTGGTCTGGTAGGCAATTGCTTCTAAGGTTGCACGAATAATGTGTCCCCGTTCAGTTCCCCGGGTAAGGCCAAACATTGCGCCTCGCACTTCTTGATCCCAGTACGGTGCTCCCAATCCCGTAAAGGCGGGGACGACATAAACGCCACCAGTGGTCTTGGCATCGACAGCCATTTGTTCGGACTCGCTGGCTTTCTTAAACATCTTGAGGCCGTCCCGCAACCATTGAACGGCAGAACCAGCCACAAAGATACTCCCTTCAAGTGCGTAATGGGTTTGTCCATCCAGACCGTACGCAATCGTTGTCAACAAGCCATTATCCGAAAGCGTGGGTTCCAGCCCCGTATTCATAACGATGAAGGCCCCTGTCCCATAGGTGTTCTTGATTGAACCCTTATCATAAGCTGCTTGACCAAAGAGGGCCGCTTGTTGGTCACCCGCAATCCCGGCAATTGGAATCTGGACACCATAGAAATGGTAATCGCCAGTATAACCGTAAATGGCTGAACTTGGCTTTACTTCTGGCAGAAGTGACTGCGGAATCCCAAGCAAGTCGAGGATATCTTGATCCCAGTCGAGGGTATGAATATTGAAAAGCATCGTCCGGCTGGCATTGGTCACGTCTGTTGCATGGACCCGCCGTCCCGATAAGTTCCATAGTAACCAAGTATCGATGGTCCCAAACATCAAGTCTCCCTTCGCCGCTTTTTCTCGGGCACCAGGGACATGGTCAAGGATCCACTTGATCTTGGTGGCCGCAAAATATGAATCAATCACTAGGCCGGTCTTTTTGTGGATCATATCCTTATAACCATCTTTAATCAATTGTTCGGCGATATCGCTTGTTTGCTTCGATTGCCAGACAATTGCGTTATAAATCGGCTTCCCGGTATGGCGATCCCAAATAACCGTCGTTTCCCGTTGGTTAGTAATCCCAATCGCCGCAATCTTATAGGGTTTGATCTGGGACTTAATCATTACGTTTGAAATCACCGACTGAACGCTATCCCAAATCTCCAGGGGATCATGTTCGACCCACCCTGGTTGCGGGAAGTGTTGGGGAAATTCCTGCTGGCTGATTGCGACCTTGTTTCCGTCATGGTCAAAGATAATCGCCCGTGAGCTCGTCGTTCCCTGGTCAATCGCCATGATATATTGTTGTTCACTCAATTATATTCATCCTTTCGCTGCTAATTGCGAGCAGTTTCTACCTATATAATAAGAAGAAACTTGATGGATTTTGGATCATACAAAAAAGCCACCGTGCAAAGACTGAACTGCCTCCCCGATGACTCTCTTGTTGTTACTTGTCGCTGACCATCTTACCAGCTACACTATAGCGGTCTTTGCGCATCTCATTCAACACGATATGCACCCGTTCAGCAGGAACGTTGGCATTCTTTGAAATTGCTGCTGTAACATCCTTTACGAGAGCCTTTAATTGCTCATCGGTCCGGCCTTCAATTAAGTCAATATGAACTAATGGCATAATCCGTGCCTCCTTCTAAATTCATTTAAAATCTTACCATAAGAGCGCTTTTACGGCAATTACATTAACGAAAAATATTTTAATTAACGCCGCGCAAGGCTTCACGAACCTCTTCGGCTGCTTTCCGGTCCCCAGTAAAGAGGATATGATCGCCATACTCGATAACCGTATCACCATGCGGGTCGATTGGCTTGCGCTTCCGGAAGATCCGACTAATCGTAATGTTATTAACAAATGGCAATGTATGCAGTTCACGTCCAGTATAACGTGAATTAAGGACGGTTGCTTCGTATAGGCCAGCTTCAGTATCGGTCAACATCCGCAAGATCAATGGTGATTCAATCAAGGCCCGCAACACACTACTCTGGACATTAAAGCTGTTAAAGATTTCAATGCCTTTTTCCCGCAACGCAGCAATCTCTTTCGGGTCTAGCCGCGGATTGTTTTGACTGGCAATTACCCGTTTTACCCCATGCTCTTTGGCGATCTGAGCTAACCGCGCTGACTTATGATCATTTAAGAACCCAACAACAACAATGTCACAATCAAAGTATCCCCCTTGCTCAAGGGCCTCTGCATCAAGCTTCGGCAGGTACTCTAAATGCTTCACCTGACTATTATAGGTCTTGAAGTTATTTTCATTGTCCGTAACCATCCGTACGTCATACCAGTTCTTATATAGTTGTTGGGAAATCGGAACAGTTAAGGTATTGGTTCCGATAAAATTAACCTTTTGCTTGATCAAATCAGATTTTTCAAGCTTATACATTGAATTGAAGACGATTGGCGCAATGATACAGACAATTACGGCAGCCAATGTAAAGGCATCGGATTGCGCACTAGTAATTGCATGCAAATTCCGCGCAACTTGTAAGGTTGGTAATACCAAGGTAATCGTTGTCGCTACTAAAAAGCTGCCGGCAAATGAATTGCGAGGCTTAAAACGGCGCCGATAAATAAACATGGTTGGCAATTTAGCAAGCAAAAAGCCGATGACCAAAATCGGAATCAGGGCTAGTGCTTGGCGGTTAGCAAATAAATTCTTCAAGTCAAGGCGGTCACCCGTCATGATAAAGAAGAACGGGATCAGGAAACCATAACCAATTGAGTTTAACCGGTCTTCAGTGGCTTCACTTGGTTCAAGCAGTTTCATGACCATCCCGGCTAGGAAGGCTCCCAGGATATTTTCCGCTCCCACTGTCTCGGCGATTGTTACTAAGGCGAAGATCAAGAAGAAAGCTAACCGAATATCAAGTTGAGTGGTTGATTTGGAAATTTTATTAAACCAAATAAACGGTTGCTTAAACCGCCGCAACAGGAAAAAGGCCGCCAAGAAGAGGAAGACAATTAAGCCCAAGCGCTTGGCATTGCCCCCATTAATGGATGCATAGAAGGTCAATGCAAGCATCGGGACCACTTCCCCTAATACCGCCGTCAGTAGTAGGGTCTGCCCCACTGGCTTTTGTAAAATATCCTTTTCCTTTAACGTCGCGATAACAACTCCGAGGGCGACGGTTGAAAAAATAATTGTCGCTAACAAAATATCGCTAAATAAGTGCAAACGGCTAATAATTAAAGCAATCACAAATGAAGAAACGACAATGAGGCCAAACGCCTGTGAAGCCATAATTACTGGCGATTTACTATCACGTTTTTTCCCGGGGGTCTTACGAAAAAGATCAAAATTAATCTCCATCCCCGACAAAAACATTAACATAATAACCCCCAACGACGACAAGAAATTCAACGTCCAATTGGGGTTAACGATATTAAAAAAACTTTTTCCGAGAATAATACCGGTTAAGATTTCCGCAATCGCCGTCGGAATCGAGGAAACCTTAAACCGTGCCATAATAATAGGAATAATTAACGCCGCTAACATAACAATTAACAGTGATAATTGTTGCATATTATCCTCTCCTTTCCTATTTTATACAGCAATATTATATACTTCTTAACTTGAAATTAAAATATTCCAACTAAATCGACTTAAATCACGGTTCGCGGTACAATTAATACAATACGCAAAAGGAGAATGTATTATCTATGGGGAATAAATTAACTGCATGTACAAGTATTTTAATTGGTAAAGGGGCCAGCATCGACGGCACAATCATGATCGGTCGAAATGAAGATGCCAAAGCTGCCTGGCCCAAGCATATGGTTGTTCACCGCCGTGGGGAGATGCCCAGCCATTTCATCTCTAAGGATACCCGTTTAGAGCTCGACTTGCCAGGAGAAAGCGCTCAGTATACGGCAACTCCGGAATGGACAGATAAAGACGGGTTGTTTGAAGAAGATGGGATTAATGAATACGATGTGGCAATGAGTGCGACTGAAAGTGCTTATTCTAATCCCCTCGTTTTGGGCTATGATCCACTAGTTGAAAATGGTCTAAACGAAGAGGCAATGATTACCGTGGTTTTACCATACGTTAAGACGGCACGTGAAGGAGTCCAACGCCTTGGTAATTTGATTGCGAAATACGGAACCGGCGAAACGAACGGGGTACTTTTTGCTGATAATGACGAAGCTTGGTACTTCGAAACCGGTGCAGGTCACTACTGGGTTGCACAACGAATTCCGGATGATTCATACGCGGTGGTTGCCAACCAACTGGCAATTCAAGAAATTGACTTTAATGATACGAATAATTTCATGTTTCATCCTGGAATTCAAGAGTTTGTGGAAGAACATGACTTAAATCCTGACCCATCCTCCTTCAATTTCCGCAAAATCTTTGGGACTGCTGATCGGTCAGACGCAATTTACTCTGAACCGCGGGTATGGGCTGGTCATCAAATGTTTAGTCCCCGGCAAGCAACAGAGGAGACCCCAGAATCAACTGAATTGCCATTTATCATGAAGCCGGATCATAAATTGTCGATTTTTGATGCCCAGAACTATCTCAGTAACCACTATGAGGGAACCGAATTCGATCCCCTTGGTCACGGTGAACACGCTCATAAGTACCGGCCAATCAGTTTAGCTAAGACCCAAGAGTCACATATTTTACAGATGAACCGGCCGGGTGCTAATATTCACTGGTTAGCAATGGGGGTCGCTGCTGAAAGTACCTATGTGCCATTCTTCAACGGCATTACTGATACGCCAGCCCCTTACAAGCGTGGGAAGCTGCCGGCCCAGCTCAACTCTGCTTACTGGATTTTTAAACATGCCAGTGTGCTAGTTGACAGCCACCTGCACGATTTCCTTCCATTATTACGGGACGTACAAAAGGAACGAAACGCCGCGGCCATTAAGATGATTGCGGAAACTGATCGTCGCCTCCCAAGCCTCAAAGGAGAAGCACGAGCAACTTTCTTAACGCGGCAAAGTGACGGTTATGCTACCGATACATTGAACGCATATAAGAAATTAAGCCTTGAGCTAATTACGAAGATGACTGATTATTGTGAATTAAACTTTAATACAGACGAGAACCTGTAAGATAAAAAAGAAGCAGCTCCTAAGTTGGAATTTCCAGCTTAGGGGTTGCTTTTTGTATGCACCTAATTATTTATCTTCGTTGTGCTTTTTCTTCTTCGCAATTAACAAGAGCAAGACTGCTTCTAATGACATTAGACCAAGCAATTCAGCCGTTGTTTGACTGGCATTACCGGTTTGTGGAAGCTTTTTGTTTTGCTGACTGGTCTTATTTACATTACTGTTTTCAACTGAGTTTTGGGCAGTTAAGTCAACAGTTGTGTGCTTATCAGCAATAGATGTATTTGTATTTTCAAGACCGGAAGCATTTGTACTATTAGTAATACTCAAACTCAATGAAGATGAGCCGTTTCCAGATCCATTCGTCGACATTGAACCAGAGCCACTATTATCTGGGAATGGTGTTACTGGCGATTGACTACCACTAGTAGATTCTGATCCATTTATCGATGAAGAATTACTAATTGAGGTTGAAGTACTTTCACTAGGATTAATCGAGGTGCTTTCACTTGTTGAAGGTGAAAGACTAGCACTCGTCGAAGCAGATGTGCTTGAGCTTATCGAAATCGATTCACTCGTACTAATCGACATTGATACTGAATCACTGATTGACTCAGATGGGTTATCTGGGTGTGGGTTTACTGCCGAATCACTAGTTGAACCACTGATTGAAGCGGAAACTGATTCACTGGTGCTTAATGAGGCGGAGGTGCTTTGACTGAGTGAGGTTGATGCCGAATTGCTGAGACTCTCACTCATTGATACCGAGTTGCTGAGGCTTTCGCTCATTGAGACCGAGTTGCTGAGACTTTCGCTCATTGAAACGGAATTACTTAAGCTTTCACTCATTGATACCGAGTTGCTGAGACTTTCACTCATTGAGACTGAATTACTCAAGTTTTCACTCATCGATACTGAGTTACTTAAACTCTCACTCATCGATACCGAGTTACTCATGCTCTCACTCATCGAGACTGAGTTGCTTAAACTCTCACTTATTGAAACGGAGTTGCTGAGACTCTCACTCATCGATACTGAGTTACTCATGCTCTCACTCATCGAAACTGAGTTGCTGAGGCTTTCGCTCATTGAGACTGAGTTGCTTATGCTTTCACTCATTGATACCGAGTTGCTTATGCTTTCACTCATCGATACTGAGTTACTCATACTCTCGCTCATTGAGACTGAGTTGCTTATGCTTTCACTCATCGATACTGAGTTACTCATACTCTCGCTCATCGATACTGAGTTACTCATGCTTTCGCTCATTGAGACTGAGTTGCTGAGGCTTTCACTCATCGATACTGAGTTACTCAAACTTTCGCTCATTGATACCGAGTTGCTTAAGCTTTCGCTCATACTTACCGAGTTACTCAAACTCTCACTCATTGATACCGAGTTGCTTAAACTTTCACTCATCGATGCGGAGTTGCTTAAGCTTTCACTCATTGAGACCGAGTTGCTGAGGCTTTCGCTCATTGATACCGAGTTGCTGAGGCTTTCACTCATCGATACCGAGTTACTCATACTTTCGCTCATGGAAACGGAGTTGCTTAAGCTTTCGCTCATTGATACCGAGTTACTCATGCTCTCACTCATCGATACTGAGTTGCTTAAGCTTTCGCTCATTGAGACTGAGTTACTTAAACTCTCACTCATTGAGACCGAGTTACTTAAGCTTTCACTCATGCTTACTGAGTTACTCATGCTCTCACTCATTGATACCGAGTTACTCATACTTTCACTCATGCTTACCGAGTTACTTAAGCTTTCACTCATCGAAACGGAGTTGCTTAAACTCTCACTCATGGAAACGGAGTTGCTCAAGCTCTCGCTCATCGATACGGAGTTACTTAAGCTTTCGCTCATTGAGACTGAGTTGCTGAGGCTTTCGCTCATGCTTACGGAGTTGCTTAAACTTTCACTCATCGATACCGAGTTACTCATACTTT
>NZ_JAJGUI010000106.1:0-6407 GCF_020784875.1 Limosilactobacillus reuteri subsp. simiae
AGACTGAGTTACTTAAACTCTCACTCATTGAAACGGAGTTGCTCAAACTTTCGCTCATTGATACCGAGTTACTCATGCTCTCACTCATTGAAACGGAGTTAGATAAGCTTTCACTCATTGAGACGGAGTTGCTTAAACTTTCACTCATTGATACCGAGTTACTTAAGCTCTCACTCATCGATACCGAGTTGCTGAGGCTTTCACTCATCGATACTGAGTTGCTTAAGCTTTCGCTCATTGAGACTGAGTTACTTAAACTCTCACTCATTGAGACCGAGTTACTTAAGCTTTCACTCATGCTTACTGAGTTACTCATGCTCTCACTCATTGAGACCGAGTTGCTTAAGCTCTCGCTCATTGAGACTGAGTTGCTCAAACTTTCGCTCATCGATACCGAGTTACTTAAGCTTTCGCTCATCGATACTGAGTTGCTTAAGCTCTCACTCATTGAGACCGAGTTACTCATACTTTCACTCATGCTTACCGAGTTACTCATACTTTCACTCATGCTTACCGAGTTACTTAAGCTCTCACTCATGGAAACGGAGTTGCTTAAGCTTTCACTCATTGATACTGAGTTGCTTAAGCTTTCACTCATTGATACCGAGTTAGATAAGCTCTCGCTCATCGATACCGAGTTACTCATACTTTCACTCATCGATGCGGAGTTGCTTAAGCTTTCACTCATTGATACCGAGTTGCTGAGACTTTCACTCATTGATACCGAGTTACTCATACTTTCACTCATCGATACCGAGTTACTCATGCTTTCGCTCATTGAGACTGAGTTGCTTAAGCTTTCACTCATTGAGACGGAGTTACTTAAGCTTTCACTCATTGAGACGGAGTTAGATAAGCTCTCGCTCATCGATACCGAGTTACTCATACTTTCGCTCATCGAGACTGAGTTGCTTAAGCTCTCACTCATTGATACCGAGTTACTCAAACTTTCGCTCATGCTTACTGAATTACTCAAGCTTTCACTCATTGAGACCGAGTTGCTGAGGCTTTCGCTCATTGAGACTGAGTTGCTTAAACTTTCACTCATTGAGACCGAGTTACTCATGCTCTCACTCATCGATACCGAGTTGCTGAGGCTTTCGCTCATTGATACCGAGTTGCTGAGGCTCTCACTCATGGAAACGGAGTTGCTTAAGCTTTCACTCATTGAGACCGAGTTACTCATGCTCTCACTCATCGATACCGAGTTACTTAAGCTCTCACTCATGGAAACGGAGTTGCTTAAGCTTTCACTCATGGAGACTGAGTTACTTAAGCTTTCACTCATGGAGACTGAGTTACTTAAGCTTTCACTCATTGAGACCGAGTTGCTGAGGCTTTCGCTCATGGAGACTGAGTTGCTTAAGCTCTCACTCATTGAGACCGAGTTACTCAAACTTTCGCTCATGCTTACTGAATTACTCAAGCTTTCACTCATTGAGACCGAGTTGCTGAGGCTTTCGCTCATTGAAACGGAGTTAGATAAGCTTTCACTCATCGATACTGAGTTGCTTAAGCTTTCGCTCATCGAGACTGAGTTGCTTAAGCTCTCACTCATCGATACTGAGTTACTCATACTTTCACTCATGCTTACCGAGTTACTTAAGCTCTCACTCATGGAAACGGAGTTGCTTAAGCTTTCACTCATGGAGACTGAGTTACTTAAGCTTTCACTCATTGAGACCGAGTTAGATAAGCTCTCGCTCATCGATACCGAGTTACTCAAACTTTCGCTCATCGAGACTGAGTTGCTTAAGCTTTCACTCATTGAGACCGAGTTGCTGAGGCTTTCGCTCATTGATACCGAGTTGCTGAGGCTCTCACTCATGGAAACGGAGTTGCTTAAGCTTTCACTCATTGATACCGAGTTACTCATGCTCTCACTCATCGATACCGAGTTACTCATGCTCTCACTCATCGATACCGAGTTACTCATACTTTCACTCATCGATACCGAGTTGCTGAGGCTTTCGCTCATTGAGACTGAGTTGCTTAAGCTCTCACTCATCGATACTGAGTTACTCATACTTTCACTCATGCTTACTGAATTACTTAAGCTTTCACTCATTGATACCGAGTTACTTAAGCTTTCACTCATGGAGACTGAGTTGCTTAAACTTTCACTCATCGATGCGGAGTTGCTTAAGCTTTCACTCATTGATACCGAGTCACTCATGCTTTCACTCATGGAGACTGAGTTACTGAGACTCTCGCTCATGCTTCCTGAGTTACTCATGCTTTCACTCATCGATACAGAATTCGATATACTCTCGCTTAACGATGCTGAGCCACTTCGGCTTTCACTCAATGATGTTGAATTTGACACACTCTCGCTTAACGATACCGAACCACTTCGACTTTCACTCAATGATGCTGAATTCGATGCACTCTCGCTTAACGATACCGAGCCACTTCGACTTTCACTTATTGATGTTGAATTCGATGCGCTCTCGCTTAACGATGCTGAACCACTTCGACTTTCACTTATTGATGTTTCAATTGAATGACTAATACTTCCTGAAATGCTTTCTTGAGTTGACGCAGAATTACTTGCTGATGCACTTATACTTTCTGAATGTTCTGAACCACTCGTATATTCAACCCTAGTAGTACCTGTTTTATTAATATCAGCCATTACGTTCTTAACTGGTGTTTTTCCATCATTTTGTTCACCAGTCGTAGTTCCAATGGTATAAGTTGTGCCATTAACGGTACTTTGATTATTCATGAAGTAATTTGATTCTGTCGTTACTCCATTATGCGTTACGATAACGTTGGTATTATTAGCATTTATCGTAACATTTGAAGAATTAGTGGAGAAAGTTGTACCGGTTGTAGTATTTAAAATTACATGAGCGGGATCATTAATATTAACAGTATTGCCAGATCCACCGAAGTAGAAGTTTAAGTTGCCAGAAAATGTGGTATTAGTCCCCTGTTCAAAGTTAACAGTGTTATTATCACAGCCATTAGCAAAGTAAACGTTTGTACCGCTAGTGCGCAAATTGATATGGGAGTTTGCCCCCGCAATAAATTTACCGTCTTGATTAGTTAGGGCAATATTCCCAACATTATTCCAAATTTGGCCGCCAGAATAGCTATAAGTATTATTAATTGTTAACGTCGCATTGTTACCAACTATTACCGCATGCTCGCCATTATTAGCTAACATCGCAACGTCATATGGGCACATACTATTATTAACAACCAAACTTGCATCGTCATCAACAATCAAGTTATTTCCAGCGTACATCAAGGTGCCATAGCCAACAAAGCTAGCTGAACTGGTGGAATAAGTATTGCCATTGTATTGGTACGAGCTGACGCCATCAATCGTCGTATGACCTTGAATTTCAAAGACCTTTAAATTGCCACTGGGAGCAAAAGTATCTGCAAAAACTGCAGCCCCACCCGTTGCATGAACATTATCATAGATTAGAGTCTCGGCCCCCGTCCAAGTAAGGGCAAACCCACCACGATTATTAGCGGTATAAAGATTAAGGTCTTTAACAGTTGTCGTGGTCTTCATACCTGTGTAAGCATTTAGCCAAATACAGTTATTACCTAAATTAAGGGAATGGTTCCCACCATCAATTGTAAGATCACGAGGTGGAATTTGGAGATTACCCATTCCAGACTGACCTAAATCAATGTCAGCTGTTAGTCGAATAACACTGATGTTTGAATTATTAAGGGCATTTTGAAATTCGGTGCTATTACTTACTTCAGCGGTATTTTTGGCATTTGCTTGAATAAAGTTTGCTTTTAAGTTAGTTAAGATCGCCGCATTCGTAAGATTAGTTGCATTAACTTTGCTATTAGCATTTATATAATTTGCATTAGGATTGGTTACAGAACTAGTCGTAGTACCAAGAGAGTTGTTAAGGGTCTCATCATTGAGAATAGTAGTTGATGCGGCCCCAGAATTGCTTGTGTTTTGACTAACGTTAGTACTATTTACCGTACTCGTTGTCGTTGAAGTAGATGCTCCATTTGCAGTTGTCCCCGATGCCATTGAAGTGCTATTTGATTGGCTAAGAACTGATTCACTAGTGGAAGCAGTTGACTGACTAGTTGAACCCGAAGTACTAGTAGTCGTGGAATTACTAGTAGACGTTGAGCTAGATGTAGATTTTACATCCGAGGTTGAAGTACTTGCTGAAGTGCTAATGGTTGAGCCACTAGTTGAGGTGGTTACCTGACTGGTTGAGATACTCCCAGAAGCACTTGTCGAAACTGAACCTGACCCAATAACCTGTGATTTTTGATCAACAGTGGTCGTAGCCGCGTGGGCCTCAGTAGGACTAACCGCTCCCGCTGCACCAACACCAAACAATGTCGCAACGGTAGCAGCCCCTTTTTTATAAGCATCTGTTGGATCTGATTGATTATCTTTTAACGAATCTAAATCATTAAAATTAGTTGGTTTAACTTCTTTCTTCGATCTAAACGCAAAGATTTTAAAAAAACGCGTCAATGCGCTAAACCAACCATGTTTTGTTTTATATAGTTTTACCTTACTCTTGTCTTCTTGTTCTTTATTATTTCTAGTCATGCTTAATCCACCTCTTCGAATACTTTTATATAAATCTAATGATAATTTATAAATAATATCTTCATGAAAAAGTGTACAACATTCTTTGTGAGAAATAAAATAATTAGCAACTAAAAGCTATATAAAATAAGGATTATTTAAATTATTTTATTTATAATCAAGCGATAATTATTTGAGGAAATATTATTTAAATTATAATTCAATAAAAATTGCTTATTACACAAAAACAGCCCCCAAGCTGAAAATTCCAACTTAGGAGCTGTTTTTAGTTTTAGCTCAGACAATTAAATTATTGATCTTCACTATTCTTTTTCTTCTTAGCAATCAGCAAGAGTAAGACTGCTTCTAATGACATCAAACCAAGTAATTCAGCCGTTGTTTGACTAGCATTACCAGTTTGTGGAAGCCGCTTGTTTTGCTGACTTGGCTTGTTTGTATTGCCGTTTTCGACAGAGTTTTGAGCAGTTAAGTCAACAGTCATGTGCTTATCAGTTACGGAAGCACTTGTATTTTCAAGACTAGAAGTATTTGTACTATTAGTGATACTCAAGCTCAACGAAATTGAACCATTTCCAGAACCGTTTGTTGACATCGAAGTAGAACCACTATTGTCAGGGAATGGCATTACTGGTGATTGACTACCACTAGTAGATTCAGATCCATTAGATGAAGAACCGCTTATAGAAGTAGAAATACTGTCGCTAGCACTTAATGAAGTAGATCCACTATCACTAATAGAAGTAGAACCACTTGCACTTACTGAAATTGATTCGCTAGTGCTAATTGACATTGATTCAGAATCACTGATTGATGTCGATGGATTATCTGGTTGTGGGTTTACCGGTGAATCGCTTGTTGAGTTTGAACCACTAATCGAAGCGGAGGCCGATGCACTTGTACTCAATGATGAGGAAAGCGATGCACTAGTTGAAGCGGAGGCCGATGCACTTGTACTCAATGATGAGGAAAGCGATGCACTAGTTGAAGCGGAAATGCTTGCACTGGTACTTGCTGAAATTGAAGCACTTTCGCTTGCGCTTAGTGATGCAGAAGTAGAACTGCTTTCACTCAAGGATGTTGAAACTGATTCACTTAGGCTTGTTGATTGGGAAGCACTCTCACTCATCGAGATTGAGGCACTACCGCTTTCAGAAATTGAAAGGGATTGACTAGCACTAATGCTTTGTGATACTGATGTGCTCTCACTTAACGAAGCAGATATTGAAGCACTAGTTGAAGCTGAAATGCTTGCACTGGTACTTGCTGAAATTGAAGCACTTTCACTTGAACTTAGTGATGCGGAAGTAGAACTGCTTTCACTCAAGGATGTTGAAACTGATTCACTTAGGCTCGTTGATTGGGAAGCACTCTCACTCATTGAGATTGAGGCACTACCGCTTTCAGAAATTGAAAGGGATTGACTAGTACTAATGCTTTGTGATACTGATGTGCTCTCACTAATTAGTCCAGATAATGGGAATGATTCCAAACTATAACTTGTTGCATCATGTGTACTAGTACTCTTAACAAATGAGTTACTCAAACTTTCGCTTGCGCTTACTGAAGCAGATGTTGATTCACTCGCACTTACCGAAGCCGAGGTGCTTTCGCTTGCGCTTACCGAAGCCGAAGTACTTTCACTAGCACTTACGGAGGCAGATGTGCTTTCACTCGCACTTACTGAGGCGGAAGTTGATTCACTCGCACTTACGGAGGCAGATGTGCTTTCACTTGCGCTTACTGAAGCCGAAGTACTTTCACTGGCACTCAACGATGTTGAGGCACTTTCGCTTGCACTTACTGAAGCTGAAGTTGATTCACTCGCACTTACGGAGGCAGATGTGCTTTCACT
>NZ_JAJGUI010000107.1:0-162725 GCF_020784875.1 Limosilactobacillus reuteri subsp. simiae
TTGATATTGACTTATGTGTGGATGAAAAATATAATAAAAAATGTTAATTGTAAATAGCTTCTTTTACTATTCAAAGTGATTAGTAATAACCATGTATTTATTTAGGGAGATGTTAAATACATATAAATAGAAAATAAAGGTCATATCGATTTAGGTTTAATTATTAGAAATTTAATGCGCACATAACAAATATAATTTTGGGGGATATTATGAATAGAAAAAATACCATCCTTAAGTCAACTTTACTTGCTACATCAGTTGTAACTATTAGTGCAGTTACTAATGTTACGGTTCATGCTGATGACATGGCATCAAAAACGCAAAGCCAAAATACACCGGAGAAACAAATTGCCAAAAAGCAAGATAACAACAACCAGCAACTATCTGCTTTAAAGCAACAGCAAACTACCGCTGAAAATCAAGCAGCACAAACAAATGCTGATAAGCTCGCTAACGCACAAGCATCAAATGATGCTAAGACTAAGGTTTTAAACCAACAACTACAAGATCAAATCAACGTGGCTAATCAACAAGCTACTGATGCCTATGCCCAAAAGAATGCTGAAGTTCGCCAATCCGAACAAGCCCAAGCCGTCACTGAAAACAATGCTTACCAATCTCAAGTAGCCGCTCAAACTAAGGCTAACGATCAAGCCGTTGCTAACCAACAACAAGCAAACGCCCAAGAATTAGCTAACGCCGCTAAGCACATCGTTACCCCTGAACAAAAGCAAAATCAAATTGACTCTGCCACTAAAGATGCGCAACAAGCCTTAGATCAAGCTAAATCTGATCATGACGCTACTGTTAATAAGCTAAACGATCAATTAGCTAACGATCTCAAGCAAAATGCTCAACAAGAGCAAGCCGCTAAGAATGATCTTAAGCAACCTAACCAAGCAGATAGCCAAAAGCAACTTGATGATGCGCAAAACGCTGTTAATAAGGCGCAAGGTGAAAACAATGACACACAAAGCGCCTTATCTAATGCTAAGAATACCTTAAGTGCTAGTCAAAATGCTTTAGCTCAAGCACAAGATGGTCAAAAAGAACATGTGGCTAATACTATCAACTTACCAGCTGGCTACATTGACGCTTGGAAAGAATATGTTAACACTAAAGAAAAAGATGACTTTTTAGTAACAGAAAGCACTTACCCAGAGTTATTTAAGAAGCTTAAGCAATTAGATGTAAAAGCATACAATGATAACCTAATGAATTATCATTCAGACCCTACCGCTAAGCAAACGCCAGTTACCCTAAATGATAACGGTACTCTTTCACGAGATGACATCATCAAAGCTACGCAATTTGCTGTTTCATTATTAAACCCAATTCGTGAAGCAATCGGTGTTGAACCGTACAAGATCACCAACGCGTCTATTGACGTTGCTCAAGATGTTGCGAACGAATATCGTAAAGATAATTGGAACACTTGGGAAAACAATCACGACGGAGAAGCTTTAAGTCGAGTTGCTGAAAAATGGAACACTGATCTTGTTAGTGAATCATGGGCTGGAGACGGTTGGTTTGGCGGGCCATGGCACGTTTACAATAATTTAACATTAAATGATCTTTACCGTGGTGTATACAATTCAATTCTAATGTTACTATTCCAAGACGCTAGCCAAAACTACGGTCACGCCACTGACCTATTAGGTGTTCGTGCCGCTAATTCCGATTTAACCGTTGCTGGTGACAACCTTGGTGTAAGCTTTGAATACGGCAAGGGGATGAAGGCTTGGGGTCAAACAAACGTTGGTGGTTTCCACTTCAACTCCATTTCTGATGCTTCTTCCAAGCACATTCAACACTTAGTTAAGGAAGGCTACGTTGTTGACGCCGCTGATCCAAATTCTAAGGTTAACCAACCAGGTTATCGTGATGAAATCGCCATTCCTGGTAACACATCTCAAAAGCAAATCGCTGACTTACAAGCTAAGGTTAGCCAAGCACAAAGCCAAGTTGATCAATTAACTAAGGCTGCAAATGCTGTTAGTCAAACCTTAAATGACGCTAAGGCTAAGTTAGCAAATCTGCAAAAGAGCATTGCTGATGCAGAAAACAGTTATCAACAACAATTAACTGCTATTAACACTAAGTTCAGTGATCAAGCCGCTAAATTACAGGCTGATCACGATGCTAAGGTTAAGGCTGAAAATGATGCTTACCAAGCTAAAGTTGACCAATTAAACCACGATCTTCAAACTAAGGTCAATGCTATTAAGGCTCAACCTGAAAATACCGATCAATTAAAGACTCAACTTGATCAAAAGCTTGCTCAAGTTAAGCAAGATGGCCAACACAAGCTCGATCAATTAAAGCAAGCTCATGAAGCTCGTTTACAAAAGATTCAACAAGACGCTGAAGACACTTTAGCTGCCTACAAGGCTAACTTAGATAAAACTGCCCAAGCTAAGATTGCTAAGGCTCAAGCTGATCACGATGCATCAGTTAAGGCTCTTAACGATAATTATACCCAACTTAAGAGTCAATTAGATGCTCAACAAGCCAAGCTCGTTAATGATGACCAAGCTCAATACAATGCTCTTGCTACTAAACTTGACGGCGAATTAACTGCCTTAAAGAACCAAGTATTAACAAAGACTAGCGATCACCAAACTGCTCAAAACAAGCAAGTTGTTGCTGGTAATGCTAATACTGTTGCTTTAGATACTACTGGTAAGACTGCTGTTGTGTTGCCTAACGAAGAAAAGAAGAGTGTGGTAATGGCTGCAAATGATAAGCGTGCTGAGGCTGAGACGATGACAAACTTAGTACAGATGACTAAGAATAATAAGAACGGAACACTACCGCAAACTGGTAACAGTAATTCAGCCGCAATAATTGCTTTAGGAGCTCTTACTTCTATGTTTGGGTTAGGATTAGTTACAAAGAAGAAAGAATGGTAATAAATAAAAACTTGCTAACTGAAATTAGCAAGTTTTTTTATGTGATTGATAAGGAGAGCGACTAATGCAATATAATTTATTAAAATTAAAAAGATCGTATAAGCGTCTTATTTTTCAGCAAAAGAAATTAGAAGAGAATATTAATGCCATGGGTAATGAAATTAATAAATTGGAGAAGCAAATGAATAGTGAGAAATCAAATTCTATACCCACTCAAACCTCTTTTGATGTTAATGAGGAATTGGATAGGTTTTTGAGTAATGCGAAAATACAAAATGATCTAAAAAATGTTAAAAAGGCTTATTTACATCAACGTCTTAAAGCTTACGTACCATTAGGAACATATCTTTTAGTTGTATTTTTAAGCATATCAATAATTTATTCAACAAATTGGTTTAAAATCAATAAACCTTTCTCTTTAATGCTTATATTAATTATATCTTTTCTTCTTGTTGATTTGTGGTATAAAAGGCTACATATAAAGGTGAATAAGGAACTTTCAAATTCCACCAGAAAGCTTAATAAGAGTATACAAATTATTTTGAAACAAGGTAGTTTTAACGCAGAATATCTAGAATTTATATTAACTCAGCGTATTAAAGAAAGGAAAAGTTTAGATTTACAATTTAGTACAATGATAAAATTAATTAATGGTGCTTTGAATTTTACTGCAGTATTTGGAATCATACTATGGTTGGTATTTTCATTTTTTCATTCAAGAGAAGATAATGTTTTGATTCCTTATGTTGTGGCAGCAATTATTACTGTTATTGTTCTAGGTATCGCAATTGATCTTTGGAATTATAAATTTTCAGATGCCTATTATTGTAGTTATGAAATCCTTTTAGAAGCCATGGTGAAATATAAAATTGAAGAAAAAAGCCCCAGAAAACTGAGGCTAAAATTATTTAAAATAACAGGTGACAGCCTTTAAGCTCAATTTCAAAGTCGCTACTAATAGTATTAAGACTAAGCCCCCAGTTAATATGATGTGATTTTATAAATTTATTCAAAGCGTCGAAATATGGTGCTAATTCAGTTAGACTTATTTCGACTCTTCCTGTAAGACGTAATTCATCTATTTGCGCATCATTAAGTTGATAACCACAGGCGCCTTTTATTTCATTAACAACAGTATTAACATGTTTTTCTATTACTTGATTTAATTCGCTCATTACTTATTCCTCCGTTAAATATAAGATATTGAGATTAATTACAGTTTGAATCGTCGTTTAAGACTAATGTGTAAAAGCCTAAAAGGTTATTACTAATATCTGTAGCTTTATACATTGTCCATACGCGACCTTCACAAGAAGTTTCTCGTAAATAATTTCTAATTTTGGCAATATATGGTTTAATCCGTTCAGCAGTAAAAAATAATAAACCGCTATTTAATAGTGCTTGTTGTTCGCTATTTGTTAATAGAAGATCCGCTTGTAGTTGCAAGTCTTCGTTAACCTCTTCAATAATTTCATTCATTGTTTGCATAATAAAAAAACCTCCTAAATTTTTGAATTCATAAATTTTTCTGCGCTGAAAGCGCGAAACTTTAGAAGCTATGTGTTTATTGTTAAACCGTTGACGTACACTATTGCGTACGTTATAATTGCGGTATAACTATAATGTGAAAGAAGGTTAATTAAATGGATAACATTATTACACCGACTAATGCGCGAAAAAATTTATATAATCTGATTAAGAAGGTCAATTTAGATCATACCCCAGTAACAATATCTTCAAGTAAAAAAGAAGAAGACGCTGTTTTAATCAGTAAAAGCGATTGGGACGCTATTCAAGAAACTATGTATTTAGAAAACAATGGAGTTGGTGATGTAGTTCGTCAACGTGAGAAAGATGATAGTGGCTTTACCGATATAGATGAGATTGATTGGGATAAGTTGTAATGTATAAAGTTCAAATTAAGAATTCTGCTAAATCAGATCTAAGGAAGATTAAGCATAGCAATTTAAAAGAAAATTTTAATAGGGTCATCCAGCAGTTAAAAGAGAATCCATATGAACCTAATCAAGGATTTGAAAAATTAGAACCACCAATGGCGAGAAAGTATTCTCGAAGAATAAATGTCCAACATCGTGTAGTATATGTAGTTAATGATAAAGAAAAAATCGTTTCAATTTATTCAGCATGGTCGCATTATGAATAAAAAGAGTAATGAGCCTGTTTAACTCATTACTCTTAGCAGTAACATTAGCAAAAACACATTTTTTTAATTATTCTTGAATTCGGTAAGTTCTTAAAGTATCAATAATGCTTTCCCTTAAAACGCATAGTGGATTAATAAATTGATCTTTGTTTCGCTTTAATGCACGATTGAATGATTTGAATTCTTTATAACTGTCTTGAAATAAATCATTATAAATTAGCTTTAAGTCATATTCATCTGAATGCTGTGCTAAATAGCGTAACATCACTTTTTGAACATATTCTTTTTTATAATTTTCAAGAATTTCAGGATAATTCTTACCTTTTAAATACACATCATCTTTAATCCACGATACATGTTTCTCAATCCGTTCACCATGATGATAATCGCGTACAGTTTGATCTAATTTCATAAACTGTTCAGCATATTTTTTTTGAAAATTTGGAAATAGTGAACGGTAATTCTTTAACTCTTTTCGATACGTCATCAACTCTTCAATTGAACTGAAGGGACGTGTCAAATAATAACCGAAATCGCCTTGAGGTATAAAGCCAATTGGTTGATAAGTATCGTCGGAACTCAAATTAAGCCATTTAGACTGTTTCCAAGTTTTCATACTAACATAGCGTTTATTATCAATTGAGTGTTTCATGTCATTTATTGACTGCATTCTAAAATCATCAACCTTAAATGTCACAGTACCAGTTTCAAGTAGTTTGATTAGTCGATCTGTTGTCCAGCTGTTGGGCTGTAATCCTACAATCGCTTTAATATGGTTATCTTCTGTCATATTAAAACGAGTGCGAATGTTGATTAGTGCGGTGGTAGTATACTTTTGATCATGGTTGTGGGACTTCAGTTCAAAAAACTGCCCGTTGAAATTTTCTTTATTTACTAAAACCCAGTTTTTATCAAAACATTTTTCACATTTTGTTCGAATAGTTTCTTCATCTAATAGATTATTAGAACAGAAGATAAAACCATCCGTTGTAATAGAGGGAATTAGACTATTTGGGTATGTTTCTTCAACTAAATCCATTAGCGCATTGACTTGGTACCGGGCAATTGAGGTGTATTGTGCGGCTGTAAAAGGGTTAGTATTACGACTGAAAGGCACATACATGGTATTTCCTGTTAGGAAATCTCGAGTACCTCCAGTCCCTAAGCCTTGACCAGATTTACCATATCCACCATTTCCTAGTAGTTTATAGAAGAGTTGAAGAGCGTCATATTTTCGGTATTCATCAAAGTTAGAATCAAATTTATCACGTTTTGCTTTAGCTTCATTTCGATGGATTAATGACCAGTGTTGCATTTTTCCAATTGGTGCCAGACAGGTAACGTGTCCATTAAGTGTCTTTTGTTGAGGAATAATGATTCGATGAACTCTGACAGTACCTCCGTGTTCAATAATGTTAATAATATCAGTTACAGTCATATTAACCTGGTTTGCCTGCTGCACGTAAACTGGTCCTTGATCTTTTATTAAAGGCTTATAGCCAACTGATACGCGTTTTACATTGTCCGGAAAGTGATAAGAAACATTAGCAACACCGATTGTAAACGCTCCATTTACAAAATATTGTGAATTTTTACGGTAATTTTTTAAAATGTTGCTATCTAAGTCATGTACATTTAAAATTGGTTTACAATCAAGCCTAAAATCTGGGATTAGGTGACCAGCATCTACATAGCTTGATTTGAGATCAATATCATATTTATATTTAAACGCACTCGTGATAATTCCAGGGTTAAAGGCTAAGTTCATTCCACCAACATAGGCTTGCTTTGCCATATTAAATCCATCATTATAAACATCATCTGGATGTACACTAAATTGATCATGACTACCTTTTTTATGCTTTTTATCAACTGCACTAGATTCAATAAAATTATAACCTTTTCGCATTTGATCAAAGTTCAATTGAGTAGTTAGAAAAACCTCAGGAGTCCAGCGAATTACATCTTTGTTATTAAACCAGGAAACTGTACTATAAATTGAAGCGTTATTTAGTTTAACTAATAAGTCATCAATGGTGGGAGGTACATTATTACGAGTGTAATTAAATTGATGAGCATGATCGGCATATTGATTACGTAACTTAGTACTGATTGCAAATTTTGGCTTACTGACTTTGACCTTCTGATTTATCAAATTGCTTACATCAAATTTAGGATTATCTTTGTATAGCTTATTAAAGTTAATTCGATCGGCTAATATTGAAGGCGATCCTTTTTGATTTTTAGCAGGTGCTGAACCAACTAACTTTTGATAGATATATCCTTTCTTGCTTTTCTTGTAAGCAAGTGTACCTCGAGCGAGATAAGATTTTAGTTTTTCAACAAATAGTTTTTGAAATTCAAAATTATCTGAACCATCAACAGCATCGCTTAAAACTTTAACCCACTCTCTCATATCTTTGGGTGGTTCTTGATTGTATAATTTTGGTCGTAAATATTGATCAACATCAATACCGCGAAAAATATCTTGATAAATATTTTTAACCGTTTTTGAATCATAAGGTTCCTGAGAGTAATGAGAACTAATTTCATCCGCTAAAGATGTTACTGTAGCAGGAATATGCACATTTTTAATTAATTCTTCATTATATACATCGATTACATTTCCCATGAAAACGTCTAAGTACTTTAAAGTAACTTCGGAATCACCTAGAGCATAGTTTAAATAATCATCAGGACGTTTTTCTAATAAAGAACGCATATGAGATTTATAATAGCCACCATTATAAGAATCTTTGTATTGCTTAGAAGTAATCAATTTATCTTCAAGATCCCAATCTTTCGTGTTAAGTTTCTTTTGACTAACGATTGAACCTAAAGTGGCTAATCCACCTTGCGGACCAAGGGCCATTGTATCGACAAATTTAATAGTTATAGGATACTTGATTCGTCGTGAATTAGGATTTGTAACCATGATTGAATAAGGATTGCTGAAAAATTCTTGCTTGTTTAAAGCAATAAAACTAGGATCTGTCTTTGATTTACCTTGAATATCAAGGTATTTTTGCCAATCTGAATATGCGGTAATGTCGACACCTGCAAAGAAGCCTACATATACAACCAGCGGAACTCGATTCGATTTATTCAACTTTTCTTTAATTTTATCTTTCTTTAAACTTAATTGTCGCGCTAGTCGTTGATAATCTCCGTCTGTATATTTTTCACAGTAACCAACATGGTTAAGATAATATCGAACAACACTAATAAGATCCCAGAAACTGAATGGTTTATCTCCACGCTGACGATAAATTACAATCCCCAATGAAGGATATTCTGCATATTTTATGACGTATTGATGACTAATAATATCGTCTTGATTACGATAGTCAATATCATTACTATGACTCAGCGATGTGTCCCATTCACTGTCATCAGCAATAAAGACTGCGTCAAGGTCATAATCTTTTTTTAATTTAGAAAGATTTTGATAATCATCAATCTTATAATTTCTAATTTTAAAAGTCCGTGTTAATGTATTAACACCACTCAAATTTATAGCCTCCTTATATAACTAAAGGAAGCAATACTAAAAACCACACTATACTAAATAGCGATTAGTACACACAATATTTATATGTTATAATTTTTTAAATACTGAAGTGAGTTTTTAATTGGTAATGATGCTTCACTTTAGTGTTTTAGTCTTTTTGTTTAGAAGAATTAACTAAATGGCGGTTTGGTTAATTCTTTTTTGTTGTTTTGGGTGAACACTTTTGTTAATGTTGTTCACCCAGAATTTACCATAGATGCTTACTCTCTCAACGATTTTAGCGCGGTGTCAAGCGGGTTCTTTATGGGAGAGTCCCCAAAGATGCTACTTTTTGACACTCTTTTACGTTAGCGATGATCACTTATCCATTTTCCATTCCAACAATAATTTGGAAGTCGATCGTGAATACCGGCTAAATAAATTTGTTTAGCAGATGGTCGCGTATGATGCGAACGATAATATTTAATTATCTGTCCTGTTAAAGAGTTATTTAAACGAGTATCACGTTGAAAAATATTCGCTGGCAAATTTCGAGGAAGCCGATTATAAAATGGCGGACAACAGATAACATCAGCGATCTCGAACTTTATCTGATAAAACAGAGCTTGAAGCAAGTAATTATTACTGATATTTAAGCTTTTTGCTACTAAACTAAAGTCATTTTGATCACTTCGATCGCGCTTGTTTTCATCAAACCAAAGTAAAAAGTCTTTTGGAAGAATGGCAAGGGACTTGGGATGCAATTGACTGCGAAACCACCAACTATCGGAGGGGGTGTAGTTGATTTGTAGCTTGCTTCGTTCAATAGTCTTATTTATTGAGTAAAAAGTATAGTTCAAATACTTCTTATGATGGTGGTTAGAAACGCCTTCACTTGCTTCTACATTAATCAATGGCAACTCATCTCGCAGTTTTGTGAATAAAGAACCGCTTAGGCTTACGCTTTGAAGTAATCTTGCATAAGTTGCTGCTGTAACTTGGGGCGGTTGATGTGTTGCTAATTCACTAACTTTTAAGTTTAAAGATGTCATTAACGAATTGAGCGATTTTTGTGCTTCAGATTTTTGATTTTCATGCGATGAGTTAATCATAAGATCACATGTTTTAAAATTTTCACTGATTTGAAGTAATTTGCGGTATGGAGATGCTAGTGTAATTTTGATTCCACAGTTTGGATAAATCACTTGTGCATCAACTAAAATCAAGTCTTTAGTAGACTCTGTAAGTTTACTTTCCAAAATTATTCACTTCTTTTCTGTAAATGAGTTATAGTAATCGATATAATCGTCAACCGCCCAGGCGGCCAACTGATTAATTGATTGGGGTGAGTTAGAGTTAGGCCAAAATTGCTTATCTAACAACATTTTTTGTACAATAGCTTCTTTATTCTCGTCCAAATTAATAATGTAATTAATAATAAACACTCCTCGATGTTTCCCTTGCTTTTAAAAGTTCTCCATTTATTTATTTCGGTTATTAGTTGAAGTCATAAACTTATCAAGCTCATTACGATTAAAGCGATAAGTTTTACCAACCCGTCTGTACGGGATATCAGTGGTAGAAATCCACAAATCAAGTGTGTTAGAAGCTATATTTAGATACTTTGCTGCTTCAGCTTTTGACATATAAACATGATATTGATTACTGAGAGCTTGCTTATTTGCTGCATTCTGAATTGCTTCTGTCACAGTATTTTCAATTGCAGTAGCTAAAAAATCTGGAAGTTCAATTTTAGTTACGATTTTCTTCATTTTTAATCACCTCTTTTTTTCAACAAAAACTCAACATTATAGTGAAATAATAAGCAATACAATTGCTTCAACTAATACTCAACGTATTGCTTGACATTATAGTACAACATTATTAGACTAAAAGCAACAACAAAAACTCAACTTTTTATATTTTTGTAAAAAAAAAAAAAAAGGGGATTAAAGTTATGAATTTAAACAGTAATTATAGCTTAATTGTATATCGTCGTAAGTGCCCTAATTATCGTGGTTCTGGGAATTACTCTATTATTGGAATTGCTATTTTACCAGCAAATAAAAAAATTAGTTATCGTTTTGCTGATTTTGTATTATGTGTGGACCAACCAGAATTTTATACTTTGGAATACGCTAGTCGTATTAATCTTAAGTCAAAGAATACAACTATCTTGGCAAAATATAGTGACTATGCTAACTTAGTTAATGATTGGGTTGAATTCAAAGGATTACGCAATAGATTAGCAAAGACACTCAAACAAATTAAAGATTAATGAATCGTAAGTAATTATATTATTTACGATAATACAAAGGGTGATAGATATGTATAATCGAGTAGCACTAGGTGCTAGAATTAAGGCTATTAGACAAAAAAGAGGTGAGAATCAATCGCAGTTTGGTGCTCATTTCACACCAGCAGTCAGCAAAGGTGCTGTTTCAAGGTGGGAAAGTGGCGATACAAAGCCTAATGCTACACGCTTACGCGAAATTGCTAAACTCGGCGATGTAACAGTAGAATTTCTTGTTAATGGTGATACTACAACTGTTGAGGAAAAACAAAAATTGTTAAACAAGATCATTAATCAACCAGAATCTACTAATATTGAAGATAAAAAACAATTAAATAGTATTCAACTGGAATTAAGTCAAATGCTTGGACTTCGTGACCTTAATGAGAAGACAAAAAACAGTAATATACAGAATAAACAATTAAACGACTTAGGAGCTGAAATGCGTGTTTTTTTTGACGGGAAATTAAATCCCACACAAGTGAGATTTCTTGCTCAAGTTTTTAAACTTTTAAACAACTTAAACCTTCAGGATGATTCTTCTAATATACAAAAGTCTGCCGAGATTCTTTTTCATGTGAACCAAATTTCCGAAGGTAACGAACCGTATGACAAGAAAAAAGATTTAGCAGAAATTGATGATTTCTTGACAAAATTAAGTATGTCTAATTAGACTGATAGATATAATGTAATTCACTTCTCGATGTTTCCCTTGCTCAATCATGCTTAAATGATGTACGCAGAAAGAGAGTGAAATTACATGGAACCTTATGGGTATAATACAAAAAAAGGTAAACGTTATCGGGTTGCTTACCGAACTCCAGATAATAAACAACATAATAAGGGTGGTTTTACTACTAAACGTGAGGCTCGAGCTTGGTATCGTCAAAAAATGGTCGAAATTGAGAACCATGGCTTTAGTAGTAATGAAAAGGTAACGTTTGAAGAAGTTACTAATCGGTGGCTTGATAATAAAAAGCAGACGGTAGCTGGTTCAACCTATAAAAAATATGAAACGGAATGTAATAAACATTTAATACCGGCTTTGGGTGATAAATTACTTAAAGATATCAGTATTTCTACTTGTCAATCTTTAGTTTATCAATGGGCTAAAGATTTCAAGTTTTATAATAAAATGGTCAATGATGCCACAAGTATTTTTGATCTAAGTATTAAATACAAATTGATCCATGATAATCCTTTCAAATTAATTGAGCATCCAAAAAAAGATAAGGATGATGAAAGAAAAGTAAGATCATTTACTAAAGATGAGTTCATTACTTTTAAAAAAGGATTGCACGAGCATTATGAATCAACAAATTATAAGGCGTTTGCTTTTCTTTTTATCTTGTCACATACGGGATTACGAAAAGGAGAACTTCTAGCTTTAACATGGAATGATATTGATCTTGAAGGTGGATTTCTTCATATAAAAAGAGCCGTTACCCGTGATGCTAAAAATAATCTTATAATAGGTAAAACAAAGAATATTTATTCTGTACGTGATGTACCTATTGGGCCAGAAACTATTAAAGTGTTGAAAAAATGGCGTTCTGAGCAATATCAAGAACTGAAATTTTTTAATATTAATACTTTTAAACCAAATCAATTAGTATTTACAAGCCAAAAAGGCGGTATATTGACACCATCGAAACCTGGAAAATGGTTAAATACAATTGAAAAAAAGTATAATCTCCCTTCTTACGTAACACCACACGGACTGAGGCATACATACACCAGTTTACTGATTGAAGATGGAATGTCGGTCAATGATGTTGCTAGTGTGTTAGGGCATAAAGATGCTACAATTACTATAAAAGTTTATAATGATTTACACCCGATTAAAGATAATTCGATCGGTAAAATTATTGAGAATCTTTAAAAACTAAAATGTTGTAGAGGTGTTGTATAATTAACATCTAACAACATAAAATAGTTGATATAGCAGCCTTTAGGGGACACGGGTTCGACTCCCGTCATCTCCACTATATGCCTATAAGGACTGCCATTGGTTTATGGCAGTCTTTTTTAATGCTAAGAATATTAGGATAATTAGTGGGGTTCATAAGAAGGTATTCCGATATGAAAATTAGTAAATAGAGCTCAGATAAAATATAAAGGAATGAATTAAATGGAAATATTAATGATTGAGGATAATCATTCTGTCTGTGAAATGATGGCAATGTTTTTCAAGAAAGAAAAGTGGCACTATGAATTTGCTTATGATGGCGTGGAAGCAGAAGAAAAGTTTAACGCTGACCCTCATAAATGGGATATTATTTTGCTAGACCTTAATCTTCCTAAAAAGGATGGGATGCAGGTTGCAGCTGATATTCGGCGGGTATCACCAACAGTTCCTTTAATTATGTTAACAGCTCGTGATACTGAAAGTGATCAAGTATTGGGATTGGAAATTGGTGCTGATGATTATGTAACCAAACCATTTAGTACAATTACTTTGATTGCACGGATCAAGGCACTTTATCGGCGAACACATTTAAACAAGCTTGAGGATGTTCAAGATACTGATAGTGATGATACATTCGATATTCAAACAAAGAACTTTAAGATGAATACTAAGACAAGAGAAGTATTCTTATATGGAAAACCGGTTGGCGACTTGACACCTAAAGAATTTGACTTATTAAAGACGCTTGCCTCTAAACCACGTCAAGTATTCACCCGTTCACAACTTTTACAATTAGTGTGGGACTATGAGTATTATGGTGATGAGCGAACTGTTGATGCTCATATTAAAAAGTTACGGCAAAAGTTAGAAAATATTGGACCTCAAGTAATTAAGACTGTATGGGGGGTCGGCTATAAATTTGATGACGAGGGTAACGACTAATGAAATTAATGTATCGGTTGATGCTTTCATTTTTTGCGATTATTCTGACGCTAATGGTGATTGTTAGTATTTCGTTTATAAATGTAACTAATAACACTATGTATCATAATACGTGGCAACAATTGAAAAGTTATTCTGATAGTTTAATTCAGGATTCTATTCGTTACAATATGGCAACCCAAAGTTTTGAAGGGTTTGCTACAGAATCATTGAATAGCAATGCCAATCTTTTAACACGGCAAAATGTTCACTTTGCAATTTATGATACAACTCACCGGAAAATCTTTGCCAGTAACGGCTTTGCTCCTAGTATGAGTAAAAGTGATTGGAAAAAATTAAAAAAGGGAGAAACCGTTTGTACTAAGCTAATTACTCCTAAAATTAATTCACGAGTATCAAAGGGTGTTTCTCCACGAATGACCGAAGTTTCACGACCATACTTCTATAAAGGAAAGATGATTGCGGTAGTCTCGATTGCAACTTTCGTCTCGACAATTGAGCAAAATATGCATCAAATAAAGATTAACTTAATAATGGCATTACTGACTGCTAGTCTTGTAACGCTTGCAGTTAGTTACTTCTTGGCACGGTCAATTACCAAACGAATTGATCGATTGCGGATGGCTACTCACCAAATTGCGCAAGGAAATTACAATGTTGAAGTGGACGATAATGGGCGTGATGAAGTGGCAGACCTTGGTCGGAGTTTTAACCAAATGACTGCTTCGTTACGTGAATCGCAACAAGAAATTCGCCGGCAAGAGGAGCGGAGACGCCAATTTATGGCCAATGCAGCCCATGAAATGCGGACGCCATTAACAACCATTAATGGAATTCTTGAAGGGTTACAGTATGATGCGATTCCAGAAGAGGATAAAAAGCATAGTATCCAGTTAATGCAAAATGATACGCGGCGTTTAATTCGCTTGGTCAATGATAATTTGGATTATGAAAAGATTCGCACTAACCAAATTGCGATGGAACGGAAAGTATTTGATGCATCCGCAGTACTCGAAAATTTACGAGAGCAGTTAGCGAAAAAGGCAAAAGAGAAAAAGGATACTCTGCACTTGGATGTAGAAAAGAATTTACGAGTATATGCAGACTATGATCGGTTTGTACAGATTATGTTCAATATCATTCAAAACGCAATCCAATTCACTGATAACGGAATTATTGACATTCGGGGAAAACGTGTGGAAAAGGGAAGTCAATTTGAAGTTCAAGATAATGGAATTGGGATGACTCCTGAACAACTTGAAAACATCTGGGAACGATACTATAAGGCTGATCGTTCACGGATGAATACTAAGTACGGAGAATCTGGCTTAGGACTTGCAATTGTGCGGCAGTTAGTTCTTCTTCATGGCGGAAAAATTGACGTAAAAAGTCAGTATGGTAAGGGGACGACATTTACAATCTTTTTCCCTGATCGTGAATACGCTCCTCATAATATTCAACCTACAAATAATAAAGACAAAAAGTAAGCCAATGATTTAAGTGAAACGCTTTAACTGTGATAATAAAGCGTTTCTTTTTTGTAGACCAATTTTTATAATCCAAAGAAATTTAAAGAAAGCGCTTGTGGAAGCGTTTACCATATGATACACTTATATCTCGTAATAATATTACGGATTGATAGGAGAGAATTTTTTATGAACTACTTACTTGCTTTAATCCCTGCGATTGGTTGGGGAATTATGCCGCTGATCACTGGTAAGATCGGTGGTTCAACGATTAACCAAATGTTTGGTATTGGTGCCGGTGCTACGATTGTTGGGTTGGTTGCATTTATTATCGGTCATCCAACTGTTACAACGACTGGATTCTGGTTCTCAGTACTGTGCGGGGCTTTGTGGACAATTGGTCAAATTGGACAATTCGTTTCATTTAAGCGGATGGGTGTTTCAAACACTATTCCACTATCGACAGTATTTCAATTAGTTGGTAACTCTTTGATTGGGGTTATTATCTTTGGAGAATGGCGTGGAGCACGTGCCCTTACTGTTGGATTTATCGCTTTAGCAATCGTTATTGTTGGTGCTTTAATGACCTCTGTATCTGATGAAAGTACGGGGAAGAAGATTACTGTTCAAAACTTCTTCTTCTTACTTATTACAACAATTGGTTACTGGGTTTACTCAGCATTCCCAAAGATGCCAATGGTTGCTAATGATAGTTCTTTAGGAATCTTCCTTCCAGAAATGCTTGGTATTTTACTTGGATCTGTTATTTATGCTATTTGTTCAGGTAATATTGACTCCTTTAAGCAAAAGAAGCAATATCTCAATATCTGGGGTGGTATTTCTTGGGGAATTGCTGCCTTAGCTTATATCTTTGCTGGACGGGCATTAGGAATTAATACAGCCTTTGTCTTCACGCAAATGAACGTTATTATTGCAACAATTGGTGGTATCTTAGTTCTTCATGAACACAAGACTCGGCGGGAAATGTCATTTACAATTGCCGGAATCATCTTTATTGTTGCCGGAAGTATTTTAACTATTTTTGCTTAAATTATATTAAAACTAAACTTAAAAAGACCTTCATCGGATTTTGATGAAGGTCTTTTAATATCGAAATTATTATTTAATAAGGAAAATTTTCCAAGCGATCTTTTTCAGTAATAGGACGAATCACTTTGCCTGGAACCCCAAGGACAAGAGAGTTATCAGGAATATCTTTAGTAACGACTGTACCTGCTCCGATAACGCAACCATTACCGATTGTTACGCCCGGACAAACTGTTACATTGCTTGCAAGCCAACAGTTATCGCCAATTGTAACTGGTTTGCCATATTCAACGTCATCGAACTGACCGTCTGCTTGTTGACGAATATTACGCTGCTGATACATGAGAGGATGCATGGCTGTAATGATCGAGACGTTTGGACCGCACATTACATTATCTCCAATAGTAACAGGACATGTATCTAAAATGGTAAAGTTAAAATTAGCATAGAAATTCTTACCTATTTTAGTAAAACGACCATAGTCAATATGAATAGGTCCTTGAAGATATGTTCCATCAGCATGCTGAGGAAATAGGCGATCAATAATCATTCCTCGTTCAACAGTATCTTCATCAGTTGTTAAGTTATAGTCACGACAAAAACGATGAGCAAGGTGAGAAAACTTATTGAGTTCCGGTGTCCCAGGACGATAAGGCTTCCCAGCTAACATATTTTCAGTATTTTTATCCATGAATAATTATTCCCTTCAATTTATGTAAGCGGATACGCTGTGCGTTTCCAGTATGCCTAATTAACCTTAGATTGTCAATTTTCATTAATGAGAAAAATTTGCTAGTTCTGATTGAAACAGACTTCATTATCCGCTATCATTTAAATGTCTAAAAAATAAAAATAGAAAGAAGCTATTGGAATGACACACATTAAATTTGACAGTAGCGCATTAAAGCAATTTGTTCATGAAAATGAACTTGGTGAAATGCAAGCAATGGTTAACGCCGCTAATGATGAATTACGGAATGGGACTGGTGCTGGCGCCGACTTCCGTGATTGGCTCCATTTACCAACCGAATATGATAAAGAAGAATTTGCCCGTATTAAGAAGGCCGCTGATAAGATTCAACGTGATTCAGATGTCTTAGTTGTTATTGGAATTGGTGGTTCTTATCTTGGTGCCCAAATGGCAATCGACTTCTTACACAACACTTTCTATCAAGCTCAAAAGGCAAAAGACCGGAAAGCTCCATTGGTAGTCTTTGCTGGTAACTCCCTGAGTTCAACCTATGTTCATGACTTGATCCAATTAATTGGTGATAAAGACTTTTCCATCAATGTTGTTTCAAAGTCAGGAACAACTACTGAACCATCAATTGCCTTCCGAATCTTTAAGGACCTTTTAATTAAGAAGTATGGGGAAAATGAAGCTAATAAGCGGATTTACGCTACTACTGATAAGGCTAAGGGTGCCTTAAAGACTGAAGCAGATGCTCATGGCTATGAAACCTTTGTTATTCCTGATGGGGTTGGAGGACGTTACTCAGTTCTTTCTGCTGTAGGTCTTTTGCCAATTGCTGCTTCTGGTGCGGACATTGATAAACTGATGGAAGGGGCTGCACAAGCGGAAAAGGATTATGTTGATCCTGATCTAACCAAGAACAAAGCCTACCAATACGCTGCTTACCGGAACATTCTTTATCGTAAGGGCTATGAAACAGAATTACTCGAAAACTACGAGCCTAACATGCGGATGTTTGCGGAATGGTGGAAACAATTAGCTGGGGAATCAGAAGGAAAAGATCAAAAGGGAATTTATCCTTCTTCAGCTAACTTCACAACCGACCTTCACTCACTTGGTCAATACATCCAAGAAGGTCGCCGTTTCTTAATGGAAACCGTTGTTAAGCTCGATAAGCCAAATTATGACATGGAAATTCCAACAGAACCAGATAATCTTGATGGTTTAGGCTACTTGGAAGGTAAGACAATGGATTATGTTAACACCAAGGCTTATGAAGCGGTAGTTGCTGCTCATACTGATGGTGGAGTACCAGTGATGACTGTTCATATCCCACAAGAAGACGAATATACTTTAGGTTACCTTATTTACTTCTTTGAGGTTGCGATGGGAATTTCAGGTTACTTAAACGGTATTAATCCATTTAACCAACCGGGTGTTGAAGCTTATAAGACTAATATGTTCGGATTGCTTGGTAAGCCAGGATATGAAGAGATCGGCAAAGAATTACGAGCTAAGATGGATAAAAACGATTAGGATAAATTAATTAAATATAATTTAAGAAGGGAATAGCTGTTACGACATAGCTATTCTTTCCTTTTATCTGGAGTATTTTTATGAAAAAAGAAGAATTAATTGAACATCGGGATCGGGTAAAAGATCATTTAGTAGTATGGATTGTTTTAACAATTTGTCTGCAAATATTAACTGTTTTTCATATCTTAGCGTTCTTAAAATATGTGGTATGGCTTTCTGCTGCTTATAGTATTTTACTAATTATCTTGTGGTGTTATTTAGAATTTAAGCTCCTACATTTAAAATAATTTAATAAAAGGAGTGGGACTATAAACTTGCTTCGAGTTTTTAGTCCCACCCCTGCAAGGATGGCTACGACGCGAAGCAGCCTATTGGGGCATTATGGACGTTGATTTATCAACGTTCATAATCCAGCCATCTACTGCGTTTTGGCAGTTTACACTTTAAAATAGTAAAGAGGTTGGATTATTTTCCCAGCCTCTCTTTCCTATTAAATAAGACCAAAACGATTTCTTACAGCTGTATTAATACAGTTTGCTAATTTCTCTTTAACCTTTTTATTTATATCTAAATTATCGGTATTATCTTTAAGATAGGCATTAATTATGATTGAAGCCATTACATGTTTAGGAACAGAAAATATTTTAATATCCATGTATTTAGGGTTTTCAGCGGGAATATCTTCAAAAGTGAGAACAATATCCTTACCATTAACACTAATTGTTGTTTTCCCGCCCTTCCCAACTGTGTAGTCAAGTTCGTTAGGGGTACAATTTTTATATGCAATCATAATGGTTATCCCTTCTTATTATTAATATTATTGTTAGTATAACATAATTTAAGTTATAATCGATGATTGTAAATTGTGAAGAGAAGAATGGTAAGATAATTGAAAATAAAATTGGTTAAGAAGGGAATGAAATTATAATGAACGAATATGTAATTGGGGTTGACCTAGATACAAGTGCAGTCAAGGTTTCAGCGATGGACCGTGATGGCAAGATTGTTGCGCAACAAAGCTATGGCTATGCTCTCCATCAGCCTCATCCTGGCTACGGCGAACAAGATCCGCGAGATTGGCTTTATGGAACAACGATTGCAATTGATCGATTAATTTTAAAAGAACTTAGATAATGTAAATAACGGAGAAAGCAACCGTCTTAAGGTCATTTTCTCCGTTATTTTATTGTTAATTTATTTCTTGAATCAATCCATTAAAGAAGTGTTTTAGTGACACTTGCCCACCATTAGTACGCTCTCCTTTGAGAAATGAAATTTCATTGTGGACATTTTTATATTCATATAAGTTATTCGCATATTCCAAAATAATGTCGTTTTCTGGATAATCCATACACATATGTGCGAGATTATTAAGACCAGTTTTTATATCGCGTCGAATCCGTTGGAAAATTATCTTTTTGCCATGCTCATCACATTGGAAAAATTCTTCAAAGTTAACCTCATCAAAACTAATTTCCCGTTCAATCATCGTATTAATAAGTTTGTTAATTGCAGGAGCGCCATTTCCAGCTGTAATCCCGAGAAAACGTAAGATGGACTGAGCGTTTTCTTTTTTCTTGTTTTTCCCGCTAATCGTAACTGTATTATTATTCGTCGCAGCACCACTTACAAGGTCCAAAACTTGAAGAAGACGGTTAGACATATTAATATTTTGCGCTGCTAGTTTAATAACTGACTTAACTTCTGCAATGTTTAGTGGTTTTTCAATAAAAAAATCAATCCCATGTTGATATGCACTTGTTTTGACAGAAGGCAGAATTGCTTGAGCAGTCATAATGAAGTGTGGATAATGATGACTGTCCTGAATTTTTTGAATAAGTTGAACTCCATCCATTGCTGGCATTGCATAATCGATAAACATGATATCAATTCCTAGGCGCATTGCATCATCATAGGCCTGTTGCGGGTTAGAAGTTGTTCCGACGACAGTATTATTGAAATCATTTTCAATAATATTGGATAATAAATGAATAATTTTACTATCATTATCTAAAATATAAAAATTCATGTATTTTCACCGATTTCTTGATGTTGTTTGAAGTATTTTGAAACACTATTTAATTTTACTCTTTGTGAAGATAATAGACAATAGAGTTGCTATTTTACAAATGTGTAGCTGTTTCCGCTTACATCATTGTGAATAAAGAGATTGTTGCAAAAAAAACGCTGAATTTTTTCTATTATTTATGGAATCTTTTTGAAGCATTATGAAACTTTAGCCTATTATAGTACTTGTATTAAGACCTTAGGAGGAAATAAAAATGGCTTTTAATTTACGTAATCGTAGTTTCTTAACTCTTGCAGATTTTAACACTCGGGAAATGGAATACATGCTTGATCTTGCTGAAGATTTAAAGAAGGCAAAATATGCTGGTTATGAAGGCAAGAATCTTGAAGGTAAGAACATTGCTTTAATTTTTGAAAAGAGTTCTACTCGTACTCGTTGTTCTTTTGAAGTTGGTGCTAAGGATGAAGGTGCTCATGTAACTTACCTTGGCCCATCAGGTTCACACATCGGTCACAAGGAATCTGTTAAGGATACTGCACGAGTTCTTGGTGGAATGTTTGATGGTATCGAATACCGTGGATTCTCACAACGCAATGTTGAAATTTTAGCTAAGTACTCTGGTGTACCAGTTTGGAATGGTTTAACTGACGAAGACCACCCAACACAAGTACTTGCTGACTTCTTAACCGCTCACGAAGTATTGAAGAAGCCTTACAAGGACATCAAGTTTGCCTTTGTAGGTGACGGTCAAGACAATGTTTCAAATGCATTGATGCTTGGTGCCGCTGTAATGGGGATGGAATACCACGTTGTTACTCCTAAGGAATTGGAACCAACTAAGGAAACTCTAGATAAGGCTAATGAAATTGCTGCCAAGACTGGTGCTAAGATTGTTGTTACTAATGACATCAAAGAAGGTGTCAAAGGTATGGACGTAATCTATGCTGATGTTTGGGTATCAATGGGTGAATCTGATGATATGTGGGAAAAGCGGATCAACCTTCTTAAGCCTTACCAAGTAACAATGGATGTTATGAAGGCTACTGAAAACCCTAATGTTCTCTTTGAACACTGTCTTCCTGCATTCCACAACCTCGACACTGAAGTTGGTAAGGAAATTGAAAAGAAGTTTGGCTTAAAGGAAATGGAAGTTACTGACGAAGTATTCGAAAGTGAACATTCAGTTGTCTTCCGTGAAGCCGAAAACCGGATGCACACTATCAAGGCTGTAATGGTTGCAACTTTGGGTGAACAAAACTAATTAGGAGGCATTTGCCATGGCTAAAGTAGTAGTTGCTTTAGGGGGAAATGCATTAGGCAAATCACCTGAAGAACAATTAAAGTTAGTAAAGAATACTGCTTCCTCATTAATTGGGTTAATTGCTGCAGGAAATCAAGTAGTTATTAGTCACGGTAATGGTCCACAAGTGGGTGCCATTAATTTAGGGATGAATTTTGCTGCTGAACACGGCAAGACTGCTGCTTTTCCTTTCCCAGAATGTGGTGCAATGAGTCAAGGTTATATTGGCTATCATTTACAACAAAGTTTAGAAAATGAATTACACCACCGTTGGATGAATAAGAGTGTGGCAACAATTGTAACGCAAATTGCAGTTGACCCTAATGATCCTGCTTTTGAAAATCCATCAAAGCCAGTTGGTGACTTCTACACTAAAGAACAAGCTGATGAAATCGCCAAAGAAAAGGGCTACACTTTTAAAGAAGATGCGGGACGTGGATATCGTCAAGTCGTTCCTTCTCCACTACCAATGAAGATTATGGAGCTTGATAGCATTAAAACATTGATTGACGCTGATAAGCTTGTTATTGCCGGTGGTGGTGGTGGTGTACCTGTAATCATCACTGATAAAGGACTTGAAGGAGTTCCAGCGGTTATTGATAAGGACCGTTCAAGTGCATTGTTAGCCGACAAGATCGATGCTGATAAGTTGATTATTTTAACTGCCGTTGATCATGTTTATGTTAACTATGGTAAGCCAGATGAAAAAGCTCTTAAGACATTAAACGTTGCAGAAGCTCAGAAATACATGAAGGAAGGACAATTTGCTGCTGGTAGTATGCTACCTAAGATTGAAGCATGTCTTTCATTTGTTGAAGGTCATCCAGAACGAGAAGCATTAATTACTTCATTAGATGGTCTTGATGATGCTCTTGCCGGTAAAGTCGGGACAGTTATTCGTGATAACTAAAAAGAAGAGGGAGCGAGACAGAAGGCACTTGTGACTTTGTTTTTCGACGCGAAGCTAGTTCCACGTTATCTTTCTATTGTTCATAAAAGTAGTTGAGGCTGAGAGAAAACAAAAGTTTTCTCCCAGCCTCGCTTTTTTTAGTTACTCTTTAACTTTTTCTGTGGAATACGAATATTAATCGCAAGTACTGCAACAATAACTAAAATCGACCCAAGAATATCTGCACCCGTCATTTGTAAATGAAAAATCAGGACTGAACCGATTGTTGCTGATAAAGGTTCGAATGCATCCATTAAACTAAATGTAGTTGCATCGATATATTTTAATGAATTATTAGCTAGCTGAAAGGGAATTAAGGTCCCAATTACTAGAATACCTAACACATATAACCAAACTGAGGGAATGTTGGGGATATGAGGCTGACTAGGGTGAATAAGCACTAAGGTTAATCCAGCAAATAGTAGCCCCCATCCTGTAATAATTAATGAGGGAACCCGACCTTCGCGAAGCATATTTTGTGGAATTAAGGTATTCGTTGCAACACCAATTGCAGAAATTAATCCCCATATTAAAACACTAAGCGTCATTGCTAAATGGTTAAATCGACCATGAGTTGCGATAATAAAAACACCTAAAAAGGCGATAATTGCACTAATAATTTCAATTCGTCGTGGTGGCAGGTGTCGAAATACAGCTTGATAAGCAATGATAAAAAAGGGCCCGATAAATTGAAGAATAGTTGCGATCGAAGCATTCCCATATTGGACAGCCATAAAGTAAGCGTACTGAACCGGAACTAACCCAAAAACACCATATGCAAAGATAATCCATGCAGAGTGAAGGTCCTTAAAAATTTGAAAGGGATGCTCGCCACGAATTTGACTTAATAAGACTAAAATAATTCCAGCTGAAACCATTCGAACCTGCGTTAACCACATCGATGTAATCGAACTACTAACATTAAAAAGGGCCTTTGCAAAAAGCCCTGAAATACCCCAAAAGGTACAGGCAGTAATAATCATCGCCGTACCTAAAACTTTTTTATTTGACATAAAAATACTCTTTCCAATTAGATTTGCTATTTTATTTTACCATACCAATTCTATGAAAAGTGAGCTCGACCTTTTAATTATGACTACCTGTTGGAATTATCTTCAGCAATGATTGGTTGTGGAGTTCGTGAATATAAAGCCTTTACAGCCTGTATATCCCGTGATTGAATGGGATAATATGATCCAGCTGGCTGCATCACAGAAATCTTGTTCGTGTGCTGTAGACCAATTGCATGCCCTAATTCGTGTTCAGCAGTATTTACGATTCGTTCTTGTGAGTATCCAAAGGCAGGATTCAATAGGTAGTAAGAATTTAGTTCTACTGTTGCGTGCAGATAATATCCGGTTGCGGAATTCATGCTTGTATTGGTAAGCCCCGCTGCCCCATTATTTGGATCATTAACAGCGGAAACACTAATATTTGCATTCTTATCATTAACGACTTTAAATGTGAATGCTTTCGTGTTATTCCATTGGGCAATTGCGGTTTCTGTTGCATTCTTTAATACTGGATTACTGATATTAATATAGATCGTTGCAGTATTTTGTTCCCAGCGTGCATCAGCAGGTGTATCTTGAGTCCCAGTTTGCTGGTCAGCATTTTGTTTAGTTGGGGTTGCAACTTCTTTACCAGTTATTCGGTGTAACCACGATTGAGTAAGCACTTGTGCATTATGAATGCCGATATTAAATTGTTCTTGAAAGGTAGAATTATTTTGATAAAACCAAATGATTCCGCCAAAGAGTAATAAATAAAATAAGGTTAATAAGAAATTAGACTTCTTAATCAGTCACACCCCCTAGTATTCAAATTCTAATTAAAAAAGAGTAAAACGTCCATTATTTAATATTTTTTCTTTATTGTTGACAATTGTAAACTTTAATAGTATGCTGTACCTATAATATGATTACAGTTGTAAACTAAAAGAAGGTGGAAATATTGAGAATTGCCGCTATAGTTATTGCACTGATTTTAATTGCATTTATTGTTTGGTGGTTCTTTGGAAAACATACAGAGTCGGCGGGAAAGTCAACTATTGTTAATGATGAACAAACTGCAACAATTGTCGTTAATGGTGGTTATTCTCCATCAACCGTTATCTTGAAAAAGGGAATTCCGGCTCAAGTTAACTTTGATATGCATGACTCGACGGCTTGTTTATCACATGTAGTATTTGAACAGCTAGGAGTTAATAAGGACTTAACAAAGCAAAAGATTACGACGATTAATATTCCAACAGATAAAGCCCAGACTTTTAATTTTGCTTGTGGGATGGATATGTTTCATGGAAAGGTGATTGTTAAATAATGAGTATTTTTTCAAAAGATCAAACTAAAAAAGTTGTTGTTAATGCAGAAAATCATGGCTACAAACCAGAAACGGTTACTTTCAAACAAGGAAAGCCAGCGCAATTAAAATTTATCCCTTCTGATAACATGGGATGTATGAATGAAGTCGTCTTTAAGGAACTTGGTATTGATGAGAAGTTAGACGGTAAAAAAGAAGTTACTGTTGATATTCCAACTGACAAGCCGGGAACCTATAACTACGCTTGTGGAATGGATATGTTTCATGGAAAGGTTGTTGTAAAGTAATGAAGTTCACAAACATTCAGCGATTTTGGATTTCATTTGTATTATCAATCCCAATGTTAATACAAATGTTTGCGATGCCTTTTCACTGGATGATGCCTGCCTATAATTGGATAGCATTAATTACTACCACTATTATTATGGCAATTTCAGCATTTCCATATTGGAAAAGTGCGATCGCTGCATTTAAGAAACATAGTGCAAATATGAATACCTTGGTCGCCACAGGAACAGCTGTCGCTTATTTTTATAGTATTTTTGCAATGATAACTGATAGGGCGGTTTACTTTGAAAGTGCTGCTTTTGTTACTGTATTTGTTTTGCTGGGGGATGCGATGGAAGAGAAGATGCATAACAATGCTTCCAATGCTCTTGGTAAATTGATGGGCCTTCAAGCAAAAGATGCTGAGGTCTTAAAAGATGGTAAATTTGTCAAAGTACCACTTGATCAAGTCCAAGTTGGTGACCTTATTCGGGTCAAGCCTGGTGAAAAAGTACCCGTCGATGGAACAATTCTAGAAGGGGTAACTTCCTTGGATGAGTCAATGGTTACTGGTGAAAGTATGCCAGTAATGAAAAAAGTTGGCGATACTGTTGTTGGTTCAACAATTAATAATAATGGGACGATTACGTTTAAGGCCACAAAGGTTGGATCCGATACAATGCTCGCCCAAATTGTTGACTTAGTAAAAAAGGCGCAAACCAGTCATGCTCCTATTCAGAACTTAACAGATAAAATTTCAAATATTTTTGTTCCAGCAGTAATGATAGTTGCCATTCTAACCTTTATGATTTGGTATTCCTTTGTTGGTGCAACATTTGTTCAAGCATTATTATTTGCTGTTTCAGTAATTGTGATTGCTTGTCCGTGTGCATTAGGTTTAGCAACCCCAACGGCATTAATGGTTGGAACTGCAAGAAGTGCCAAGATGGGTGTTCTTATTAAGAATGGTGAAGTTCTCCAAGAAGTAAGCAATATTGATACTGTTGTGTTCGATAAAACGGGGACAATTACAGTCGGCAAACCGGTTGTAACCGATATTGTTGGAGATGCTAAAAAAGCATTAACAATAGCTGCTAGTCTTGAGGAATCATCTGAGCACCCGTTAGCATCAGCAATCCTTCAAAAAGCGAAAGATAAAGAAATCTCACCAGTAAAGGTAGAGAAATTTGAAGCAATTGAAGGTAAGGGTGTGCGCGCAAATTATAATGGTCAAGTAGCATTTGTTGGTAGCAATCGGCTTTTGGTTGATGTGAATATTTCCCGGGAAATGGCATCACGTGCTGAAAAATTACAGAACGAAGCTAAAACAGTTGTTTATGTTGGCCTTGATGGGGAAATAATCGGCTTAGTTGCTATTCAAGATGTTCCGAAGCCGAGTTCAAAAGATGCAATTAAGGAGCTAAAGGCGCGTGGATTAATGACTGTGATGTTAACTGGTGATAATAACCGGGTAGCTCAAGCAATCGCTGATGAAGTTGGTATCGATAGAGTAATTGCTGAGGTAATGCCGAATGATAAGGCTCAACAAATTAAGGAACTTCAGGACAAGGGGAAAAAAGTCGCCTTTGTTGGTGATGGAATTAATGATGCTCCTGCGTTATCGACAGCTGATGTTGGAATTGCGATGGGATCCGGAACTGATATTGCAATTGACTCTGGTGGAATTGTCCTCGTTCAAAATGATTTACGAGGAGTTGTGCGAGCACTTGATATTTCTAAGAAGACCTTTAACCGGATTAAATTAAATCTCTTCTGGGCGCTCATTTATAATGTCATTGGTATTCCAATTGCTGCAGGGCTATTTGCATTTATGGGCTTTACTCTTAGTCCGGAGCTTGCCGGTCTAGCAATGGCCTTTAGTTCTGTCTCTGTTGTTAGTTCTTCCTTGTTGCTAAATAGAACTAAGATTGCGGGAGAGAATGTTGTTCAAGCTTAAATAGGATAGTAAGGAGTTAAGGAATATAATTCTTAGCTTCTTTTTTTGTTATATTTTGCACAAAGTAAAAGGATTTTGCGGTAAAATATTAATAAAAGTGATGGAGGAGTATTTAAAATGGCAACAGCATTTTTGGTTCACACTCAACTAAGCTGGGGAAAAACATGTGATTATTTAATTGCTAATGATGTTGAGCCGGGGTTAGTGCATCGTTATGAGACACGAGAAGATTGGCAAGAGGTGATTCTTGATGCATTGATCAATGTTCCCTTAGCGCCATACTTGCCAAGTGGTCAGCCCATTCCGCCAATTGGAACGGCAAAAGTAATAGGGGTAGAAGCAGTTGATCCGGCACAGGTTAAAAAAACTGTGCAACGGACACGAAGCCAATTTATAATGGCAACTATCTGGAAAAAGCAGTCAGCCTTAAAAAACTATAATTTCTTACATCATGATTATGACAAATGGACGCAAAAACAAATTTGGTCCGATGTTGATTATTGGTGTGACTCTAAAAAACATCCCGTTATCGATTTGATTACAAAATGGCGTTGTGTCCGTCAACACCAACGATTACGTGCTGAAGAGAAATGATAAAAAAGAGTTGACTATTAAGCCACTTCCATGTATAGTATATATCGTTGTAAGTTTATTTTATTGGGCATTCGCCAAACTGGTAAGGCAGTGGACTCTGAATCCATAATTTACTGGTTCGAGACCAGTATGCCCAACTTCTAACAAAAGGCCTGCTAGATTAGCTAGCAGGTCTTTTGTTGATAAAAAAGTTATTTGTTATAATTACAGTCAAGTGAGGGGACGAATATGGCTAGTAATTCTGATTCAATTTATTATGTTTTAACAAAACTAAAGCATCATCCAGAGTTAATCAAAAGCATTAAACCACGTTATACTAATACGGTTCTGATTCTTTTTGATGACTCCTTAAAGATAGCCGATGCTTCATTTTATTTTCCTGTTGATCGTTTTATGGTTAATCGTTTGTCAAATGATTTTGTGGCAAAGAATGGCGACCTTCTTGATAGTTATTTTTCAATGACCAATGGAACAAAGAAAAATTACCATGATGTTTGGGCAACGACCTGTCATATTCCAGAAAAGAAAGTATATTTATTAGAATTATCATTTGAATAATGCGATTTAAGCTGCGACAAAAGGTGTCACAGCTTATTTGCTATAAAGGGAGAGTTTTGTAGTGCTTGTTTCAACGATTGTTTTAATGGTAGCGGCAGTTTTAAGTAGTATTATTTCCAGCTTCTTTCCGCACTTCTCAATTAATTATATTAGTATTTTCGTCGGCCTAATTATTGGCTTAGTTCCTTTTTTGAATGGTCGGATTCTTCCTTTCCACACAGAAGTATTTATGTATATAGTAGCTCCACTGATTTATTTTGAGGGGCAATCAACGAGAATTAATCTGATTGGAAAAAGATTGCGACAAATCCTTGAGACGGCTGTTCTTTTAGTAATTGTCGGAACGGTATTTGCAGGTTTTAGTGTATCGCTTTTGGGAATTCCGCTAGCCCTGGCATTTCTGATGGGCGCTTTAAGTACACCAACTGACGCTACTGCAACCGAATCTGTTTCGGAAGGGTTGATTGTCCCTGAAAGACAAGAAAATATTCTAAAAATGGAGTCATTATTTAATGATGCTTCTGGTATTATCCTGGTTACTGCAATGGCACTGTGGGTAAAAAACGGACAGTTCAACTATCAACAAACGTTTTTTGACTTTTTGCGTTCAGCTGGTGGCGGGATAATTATTGGCATTATGGCAGCTCTTGTAATGATCAGTTTTCGTCAATTTTTAGGGCGAATTAACCATGATGCTTATAATGCGCAAATATTATTATTTGTTAGTACGCCATTCTTTATTTACTTTATAGCTGAAGAATTAAAAGTATCTGGGATTATTGCCGTGGTTTGTGCAGGTTTAATGCAGAATAGTGAAAGTATCCGAAGTCGCTTTATAACACCCCGGCAATTTCATAATGGGCTAGTGCTTTTAAGGTTGCTGCGGGAACTCTTAAATAATACCATTTTCGTTATTTTAGGATTATTGGTTGTCAGGATCATTCGCGATGACTTGATTATTGGGAATACAAATTCGCAATGGATTGTGATTGGGATTTTACTTTATATTACTAATCTCCTTGTTCGTTATCTCTATGGACTATTGTCAAAGATGGGTAATAAAGGAAGTATAATTTTTGCTCTTGGGGGAGTCCATGGCGCAGTAACACTTGCCTTAGTATATATGATTATTAACAATGTAAGCTCTGCACAGTTTGATATGATTGTGTTGGCAGAAATGCTTGTTATTATTTTGAGTATGGTGGTGCCTTCAATCGTATTTCGCTTTATTCTTAACCATGATATGTCAAGGAAGGAGGCCGGCAAACAAGTTCAGCGTTTACGGCAAGAAATGGTTAAAGAGGGATTGAAAGCAGTAGAAAAGATATACCTTCCAGAAAACATTAGAGAAAGTGTCGTTTATGATTTGCGGGATCAAAAGAGTGCCAATTCATTCACAGACTTTTGGCATCAATGGGCTAAAGCAAGCCGCTACCCAGAGTTCAATGAGCAGGAAAAGGAACTGGAGCAACGAGCCTTATTATGGGCATTCCGGGCAGAAAGACAGTACCTTGATATGGTATCTCAAAAGGAGAATCGTCGTGACTATCTTTTTGAGCTCTACAACGAAATTCTATTGGCTGAATCAATTTTACTTGACACTGAAAATGAATATTAAATTAATTTGATTTTAAGTTGACGAAAAATTAAAATTAACGTATACTTTTATTTGTACGTTATTGCCCGCTGGTCAAATTGGTTAAGACGTCGCCCTCTCAAGGCGGAGTTACGGGTTCGATCCCCGTGCGGGTGAATATGATTGAGTCTGTTACTCATTTAGTAACAGACTTTTTTATTTATATTACAAATTTAGTAAAAGCGTTAAGAAAAGGTTTAATTGATGCTATGATGGATTTGTGTAAATAGAAAAAGAATAGGATGGATTTGGTGAGTTAATTATGCGAGTAATGAATTTAATGATAGTATTAGCAGTTATTGCGATTATTATTTTAGCTGCTCAATATTTTTCTCAGTTACGGAAAAACCGCAACGGTAATAATTTCGTAAGTGGGGGCCGTGTCTTTTTTAACTGGACATTGGTCGCTGTCTTGGTAATTTGTGTTGGGGGAATAGTTTTTGGTAGCATTCATTCACATCGCCAAGAAGCAAAGCCAGCTCAAACTGATAAGACCGAAAATGTTGAATACGCTGCTTCCGACAGTGATAATTTGGGAAAGGTCTCAGTTCAGTTTGATCGGAAAGTTACTTTAAATGATAATGGAGAAGCAAAAGTTAAGTTTAAGGTTTCTCCACAAACTACTTTGACAATCCGGGGACATAAGAGCAAAGAGATTGTTAAGACGTTTAAAGCAAGTAAGGGCGAATCATTAGTTAACCATACTTATACATTTGATGTAGCTGGCACTTATGATATTATTGCAGAACGCGGTGATCAAAAGGTGACCAAGCAGTTAAAGGTTAAGGGCAACGATAATACCCAAGAAAGTTCATCAAGTAGCAGTTCGGTAAGTTCTAGTTCTTCTTCAGTCGCTTCCTCAGCAAGTAGTAGTACAGTTTCCTCGTCTTCAAGCTCGACTGCTTCCACGGCGCAAAGTAACAGCGAAAGTTCAAACAGCACGACAGCAGCTTCATCGAATAATGGAGGAAGCTCATCAAGAAACTACAATACTTCTCGTCCACGATATAGTAGCAATGGCGGTGGAAATAGGACCTCTGGTAGCAGTACGCCGACTGCTCCTGCGCAAGAACCAAGTACTCCTGCCTATAGTCAAGAAAATAATGGCTATGTTAGCGATGGTCCGCAATAGTAATTTCTATTCGTAATCAAATATCTAATGATAAAAGAATAAACTATTTTTAAAAGAACAAAAGATAATTTTTTCATATGAAAAATTATTCTTTTGTTCTTTTTCTATCATCATTAACGGTGGAAAAATATTGATATATCAAGGATGAAAAGGTGGAAAACATTAAAAAATATATTCCTAAATAATTTATCAGTATTGAAATAAGAATGAAGTATATTATACTCAATACTAAATAATAGTTATCGAATTATAAAAGTCTTTAAGGGGGAGAAAAAAAGATGCTTGATACAGATGAGATCAAAAAAAATGAGGTACTTGGTGTTGAGCTTGCCCCGGTTGAAACTGTTGGCGGACAAGTAAAATTAGGGGAGAAATCTGCTTCAAGCGTTGCTTCACTCAATAGAACACCATTATTGGAAAAAATGCTTAAAGCAGCGCCAAATTTTGCGGCTCAACAACAAAAATTGAACGGTCAAGAACCGGTAATAAAAAACAATCCAGCATTAGGTGAATATCAACTAATCGATGATTTAGGTGGCTTAATGCATGGGACTTACTTACAGGCAACTAATAGTGAAAGCCACGCTAAAGATCGTTCGCTTGTAAGTCGTAATTCAATGAGTGAAACGGCATCATTAGTTAATTATCGCGCAGCTACTGATTTTAGTGGATATGGTCATTTAAAAAATAATACAGAAACTACCAAATCAGTTGAAGTTGTCTATACGTTGCCTACATTTGAAGGAAAACAAGGAACGGCACAAGTTGTACTTGATGGGGCGCGGATTAATGAATTCGACGGTCTTGAATACAAGGATGAAAAGGGAAATGTAATTCCTGGATTTGATATTACCTATAGTTATCAAGGACACGAAGGAGAGTATTCGACGATTGATACTCTTAAGCAGCGTGATGACTTTAGTTGGGAAAAAGTAACAGCGATTATGGTATTTGGTTCTTTATTGCCAAACAGTTCTTACCGTGTTGAATTTCCTTTTAAGATTACAAATCTAGAAGATATTAATACTCAAGAGCAATTTAATTTAAATGAATATGCCTTTTACGATTTAACAGTTAATAAGCATACAACGTCACAATTAAACTTCCGCTTAAGCACGCCTGTTTTTGCCCATGATGCCTATCAAAATGTCCCATTCATGGCACTTAGCCGAACTGAAGACGGTGATGAGGTATTTCCAGAAGATGTTCAAGCGATGATGCCAACTTTGGGTGAAGTACCATATGCAATCAGTAACTTTAACGATGAAGTTTCGTTTGAGATTGATGGGGATAATGTAATGTGGCAAGGCGGTCAATACTTCTTTAAGCAGGCCGCTATTCAAGGTGCGATTCAAGAAAAAGGATTTTCAGTCGATGTTGATAAGACAGGGAGAAAGTTAATGGAGGCCTCTGCCTTTATGGTTCAACCTACTTATCTTGATTTTGAAAGTTTTGGCTTCATTCCTTATGTTGTCATTCATCAACTTCTTATTACTAAATCATTTACGCTTAAGGCAGAGGCAAAAGGTGATTGGAATTCATTTGGCGGGATTGAAAAAGTTTGCGGTCTCTCCTCAACTAATGAGGAACTTCCGGTTAGTCCTGAGCAAACATTTATTGTGGATGATTCTGAATTAGTAGATGCAACTCCTGGTGATTATAATGTCATTATTGGTTATTTCCTTAACGGGAGTGAGGACAATGATATGTTAATCACTTCACCGGCAAAGGTAAGGATGGTTGAAAATAAACAGACAATTAATGTTTACTATGTTGACTTGGTTAATATCCCTGATAAAACCAAAGATGATTTACAACCAAGTGACGGAAAGATTCTCGAAAATCAAACCCAAACTTTTACCGGTCAAGGTGATGAAAATTATCATAACCAACTCTGGGGTGAAGAAAACGGCTTTGAGATTTATGAATACGAAGAAGGTGCTAAATTAGGGACCTATGTTGGTGGACAACCAACTAAAGATTATTATGTTTATCTTATTCATAAAATTGAAAAAATCGATGAAGATCATCAAGTAACACGGACAATCACTTTTAATATGCCAGATGGATCCAAGCAGATCATTAAGCAAACTGGAAAAATTCAGCGTTTTGGAATTACTGATAAAACGACTAATGAAAAAACATGGAGTGATTGGAGTAAAGCTACTCTCCCCGCAGTTACCGCACCCCATGTTCCTGGATATACAGGTAAAAACGTTGACGCTGAACCAATTTCATTAACGTCAAAAGATAGCAATATTAATGTTATCTACCATCCAAAGCAAGTTAGTGTCAAGATTAAATATGTTGATGAAACTGGGGATGTAATTGATGAACAAATCGTTTCTGGGCTTGCTGGCGACTTGATCAGTCATAAGTCAACAGTTGAAACAGACCGTCTTGCTGATGAAGGATACGTGATTGTTGATAATGAATTACCGCAAAATGCTCGTTTAATGGCTGAAGACAGTGATCAAGAAAAAGAATATAAGGTTTTTATTAGTAAACAAGATTTACAGACACAACAAATTACCGTCTTTTATGTTGATGTCCCAGATAATCGATTACCAATTGTCAAGCCTTCTTCTGGGCGGATTATTGATAATCGGACCCAAAGATTAAATGTTGCAGAAGGACAAACATATAGTAATGAACTATGGAATTTTGAAGATGCCGGGTATGAATTGTTTAAGGCTGACAAAGGGGCATTAAAGGGTAAGTACTTTGCTGGTAGTCCAGAACAACAATATTTTGTTTACCTCACTCACCAAACTATTCCCCTAAAGAAGGAACATCACGTAACGCGAACTATTCAGATTACAATGCCTGATAAAACACAACAAGTTGTAACTCAGGAAGCAATTGCTACTCGTTTTGGCGTTCATGATGAAGTGCTTGGTAGTGACATTTGGCAAGAGTGGAGCAAAGGAGTGATCCCTGAATATATTCCAGCACCAATCGCGGGGTATAATGCACCTGCTATTCCAGCTGAACAGGTTGATGAAAATGCGAGCGATCGAAATGAAAAAATCAGTTACACTCCACAACCAGCTAAAATTCTGGTTAAATTTATTGATCAAACTGGTGCAGAATTAACATCCGAGGAACTTACTGGGGTAACCGGTGAAGAATTTAACTACGATCCAACTCCACAAATTAAGTCATTTGAAGATGAGGGATATGTGCTTGATGAGAATAGTTTCCCTGCCGATCATCATTTTGCGGCTGGAGAACAGACCTATACTATTACCTTAAAGAAGTTAGTAGCAGTAACCCCTCATGGCAACAGTGAGACAGAATCAACAATCGAACAAATTAAGTCGAACGATGATGATAAAACTGGAAATAAAAAGGGAATCTTTGCTGCATTTAAAGGCTATTTTAAATAAATGAATTAATAAAGGAGTACAGAAGGAATAAACCGCTAATGGTAAATTCCCTCTGTACTCCTTTTTGCGTTAAAAATATTAATTATCATAATTGCCGGTGATTGGGTTCATTTCATGGATTTGATTTGTAGCGGGGTCATATTGATAGGTACCAGTAAGGTGAGCTACATTTGGATCGCCGCCTTGGTTATTGCGAACTTCAATTTGATAATTATTATTTTGATTATTCTTAGTCATGTAATAATGATTACCATCTTGTTGAACGCCACTTGTCTTGACGAAACTCGTTAGGACTTGTTGATCGGTTTGTGCTGAGGAAGTGGAATTGGTAGTTGCTGATTGGTTGCTAGAACTACTAGTTATGGATGAACTAGGAGCTGTTACCGTTTGATTAGTTGATTTTTCTGAACTGTTAGCTACCTTTGAATTTGCGCTTGTTGAGCTTGTATTTGTTGAAGAAGTGGATTGTACACTAGTAGGTGTAGATGTAGAGGTTTGATCCTTTGCCTTTTCGCTACTAGTGGAGGAGGCCGCCTTTTTGCTTGTTTGTTGACTTACTTTTGTCGCAGAAGTAGATGTCTTTGTTGGAGCTGCTGCGCTATTGGTACACCCAGCTAGTCCAAGGGCTGCTAAAATTACTAATGAACTTGCTAAAACTTTATTTGTCATCTTCATCATTTTAATGACCCCCTCAATCTCTCTTATTTTTATAACATCATTACACTTATATTATACCGCCTTTTGAAATGGTTTTGTAACATTTTTGACTTATTTGTCATAATTGACTGATTTTGTTTAATAAATTTCTGGATATTTTTCCTTTGCCCTATTTACGTTAAAATAAACCTTATTGAGGAAGTGAATTAAAACGATGAATAAATACGATTTAACAATTACTAAATTACACCAAATGGTTAAAGAAGGAGTTGTTCCCGGAGTTAGCTATTTGATTTTTGATCATCAACATACGATTAGGGAAGTAACAGGGATGGCCCAAGTTTATCCCGAGACTGAAATATTAAAACCAGGTATGCTCTATGATGTTGCTTCACTAACGAAAGTGGTAGGAACAGTTCCGGTTATTGCCCAGCTTATTCAGAAAGGAACATTGTCTTTAGATGATCCAATAAAGCAATATTTACCTGAGTTTAACGATGACCGACCAACTATCCGTAACCTGCTTACTCATACTTCGGGGATTGCTGGTTATATTCCACATCGTAATGAGTTGACTGCCTCCGAACTAAAGAATGCTTTTTTGACGAAAATGCATGTGGAAGATAGCTTGAACCGCCAAATCAAATATGCGGATGTAAACTATTTGTATTTAGGATGGATTATTGAACGAATTTATGATCAATCAGTTCAAAATGTTATTACAGAACAGGTTCTCAAACCATTGAATCTGCCAACTGCAACATTTAATCCTACCCCAGCTAATTGCGTGCCAACAGAAGTACAAACAAAACGTGGCTTGATTAGGGGAACAACCCATGATCCTAAAGGGTACATTTTGGGAGCAAGTTGCGGATGTGCTGGCCTTTTTGCATCGTTGAAAGATTTGGAGATTTTTAGTCATGCATTGATTGAAAATAATTTAAATGGTCTTCTTACGCCTAAAATAATTAATTTGCTTTTTAAAGATCAAACACGAATTCCAGGTCCGCATAGCCGTTCACTGGGCTGGAAATTATTTCATGCTAAAGATGGCCACCTTGTGATTAGCCACACTGGATTTACAGGAACCTGGATGGTGTTAGACCGGCAAAATGACCAAGGTTTTGTTGTATTAACCAATCGTGTTCATCCAAGTGCCAAAAACCAAGAATTTTTAGATGCTCGTGACCAACTTTTTGCAATTTATTTAAAAGAAAAAGAAAAAACTTTGTGAAATTTATATTCACTTAATTGAATAAGCGCTTTCACAGAATATGCGTTTTGAGTTCAAAAAATGTATAAAAACTGTCGATAATTTATATTAATAACTTCTTTTTATATAATTCACTAAATATTGATGTGACGGCATTTGACAACGTTTACATAAACTAATATGATGTAGTTGTAGTCAAGTGATACTTCAAAAAGGAGTGATATTGTATGCAAAGTCCAATTCACGTTACATCAGAAATTGGAAAGCTTAAGACAGTTATGTTGCATCGACCAGGTAAGGAAATCGAAAATGTTTATCCCGAAATTCTTCACCGGATGCTTGTAGATGACATTCCATACTTACCGATCGCTCAAGAAGAACATGACCTTTTTGCGCAAACATTACGTGATAATGGCGCAGAAGTCTTGTATCTTGAAGATTTATTAACAGACGCATTGGCTGATGATAATATCAAAGAGGAATTTCTTGAAAGAATCATTGCTGAATCCGGTTATGCTGCTGGAGCAATCCATGATGGCTTAAAGGAATTCTTGCTTAGTTTTAGTACTAAGGACATGGTTGATAAGATTATCGCCGGTGTACGTAAAGATGAAATCAAGACTAAGTATGCTTCGCTTGCCGAACTAGCAGAAGATAAGGATTACCCATTCTATATGGATCCAATGCCAAATGCATACTTTACTCGTGACCAGCAAGCATGTATTGGGGATGGAATTACCATTAACCACATGACATTTAAGGCTCGTCAACGTGAATCTCTCTTTACTGAGTACATCATTAAGCACAATAAGCGTTTTGCTGACAAGGGCGTTGAGGTATGGCGGAACCGTTACCCTGAAGGCCGGATTGAAGGTGGAGACGAATTAGTTCTCAGTGATCATATATTAGCAATTGGTATTTCTCAACGAACATCTGCTAAGGCTATTACAGAATTAGCTGAAAGTCTCTTCGAAAAGTCTGATTATGATACAGTAATTGCAATTCATATTCCTCATAACCACGCAATGATGCACCTTGATACTGTATTTACAATGATTAACTATGATCAATTTACAGTTCATCCAGCAATCTTACGTGATGGTGGACATGTTGATGCATACATTATGCACCCAGGTAACAATGGTGAAATTTCAATTACTCATGAAACAAATCTTAAAGAAATTTTGAAGAAGGCACTTGATAAGCCGGAAATTGATTTGATTCCTACTGGTGGCGGCGATCCAATTATTGCTCCACGTGAACAGTGGAATGACGGTTCTAACACGCTAGCAATTGCCCCTGGTGTAGTTGTAACTTACGATCGGAACTATGTCTCAAACGATTTGCTGCGTAAGCATGGTATTCTCGTTCACGAGGTCCGTTCAAGCGAACTATCACGGGGTCGTGGTGGTCCACGGTGCATGTCATGTCCAATTGTTCGTGAAGATCTCAAGAAATAAATAAGATAGTAAAAGCAGCAAATTTATCTGAGTAATCTAGAAAGGGTATAATTTTGCTGCTTTTTCTTGTATCATTTTAGTGTAATCAACATGATAAGAAGGGAACACGAATGGATCGAAAGGCAAGAAGAAAATATATTGAACAAGTGGTTAATGATCGTAAAATTGAAACGCAAGAAGAATTGCTTAAGTTGTTAACTGAGGCGGGTTTCGAGACGACACAAGCAACAATTTCAAGAGATATTCATGCGTTGAATATCGTTAAAGCAAATGATGGCGATGGTCATACCCATTATGTTCAACTTCATGTGACACCCGAACATAATTTTGAACGATTATATCAAGGAATTCATGATAATGTGCGGACAATTGAAACCGTTCAATTTATGAACGTGATCAAAACTGCACTAAATTCTAGTTATGCGACGATTTTGGCTGGAATGTTTGATGAACTTGATATTCCGGAAGTTGTGGGTACACTTGCTGGAAACGACACCTTGATTATCATTAGTAAAGATAATGATGATGCTAAAATGGTTTATGATTTAATCATTCAACACATGCATTCATAAACTGCATAGGAGGGATATTTATGGATGAACAAAAGAAAGGTATCGGTAGAGGCGAATTGATCGCCTTAATTGTAAGTTCATGTATCGGTACCGGAATATTTGGTATTACTAGTGATGTAGCGGCGGCAGCAGCGCCAGGTCCTGCACTATTGGCCTGGATCTTTGTTGGAATTGGCTTTTTAATGCTGGTTCTCTCGCTAAACAATTTATCTGAAAAGCGACCAGATCTTACTTCAGGGATTTTCTCATATGCTGGTGCCGGTTTTGGACCATTAGGTGAATTTATTTCTGGATGGTCCTACTGGTTGTCCGCATGGCTGGGAAACATTGCTTTTGCCACTATGTTGATGAGCTCAATCGGAACGTTCTTTCCAACATTTAAAGGTGGTCAAAATTTACCATCGATTATTATTGCCATCATCTTCTGTTGGCTATTGACAATCTTAGTTAACAATGGTGTTGAAAGTGCTTCTTTTGTTAACATGATTGGAACAATCTGCAAGGTCTTACCATTAGTTATCTTTATTATTATGATGGTTGTTTGCTTCAAGGCCGGAATGTTTACAGCAGATTTCTGGGGACGTGTTGCCAATAATGCTTCTCGTGGTACCACAACTGGTTCTGTCTGGGAACAAATGAAAGGTACCCTAATGACATTAATTTGGGTATTTATCGGTGTTGAAGGTGCTTCTGTTATGGCAAGTCGGGCTAAGTCGCTTACAGCCGCTCGTGAAGCTTCTCTTATTAGTTTTGGCCTCTTAGTGATTATCTATGTATTAATTTCAATTTTGCCTTATGGTGCATTAACTCGGGCAGAATTAGCTGGAATGGGTCAACCAGCTATCGGTCATGTTCTTCAAGCAACAGTTGGTAGTTGGGGTTCAATTTTGATTAATGTTGGTTTGATTATTTCAACAATTGTTTCCTGGCTTTCTTGGACAATGCTTCCAGCCGAAACAACAATGTTAGTTGCTGATGATAAGGCAATGCCAAAAATCTGGGGAAAGGTTAATGCTAAAAAAGCACCAACTGCTTCCTTGATGATTACAGCGGTATTGCAAACAATCTTCTTGTTCTCATTGCTTTTCACTGATAAAGCCTATGAATTCGCATATTCATTATGTAGTGCAGCAATTTTATTCTCATACTTATTTGTTGGACTTTACCAAATGAAATACAGTTCTGCACACCAAGAATGGGGACAGTTTACAATTGGTTTGCTCTCTGCTGCATTCATGTTCGCATGTATGTTCCTTGCTGGATGGCAAGAAGTATTACTAGTTTCAATTAGTTTTATTCCTGGATTCTACATTTACTACTTAGCATGTAAAGAAAATGATCGTAAAGTTACAACTGCTGAAAAGTGGACAATGGCGTTGATCTTAATCTTAAGTATCATTGCAATTTGGCTTGTTGCTAATGGAACTATTGCCATTGGCTAGGTAAATAATGTATAATTATTCCACATTTTAAGAATATTTATAAGTGAGGTGATTAAGGTGAAGGAAAAGAAATTAAATCTCTTCCTCTTAATCACCTTAATTGTAGGAACGATTATTGGTGGTGGGATTTTTAATAGTCCGACCGATTTAATTTTGAAAGCAAATCCAATGGCTGCATTAATTGCCTGGCTAATTGGTGGCTTCGGAATTTTGATGTTAGTATTAGTCTTTTATAAGCTTTCTGTTATCAAGCCGGAGATGAACGGTGGAATTTATACTTATGCAAAGGAAGGCTTTGGCAACTATATTGGTTTTAATTCCTTTTGGGGATATTGGATGGGAGCAGTCTTTGGCAACATTGCCTTTATCTCGCTTTTTTTCAAGACCTTAAATAGTATGCTTGGGACGCATCAACTTTCGCCGTTAATGTGTTTTATCGGAGGTTCGATTATTCTGTGGGGATACACTGCGATTACATGGTTTGGTGTTCGTGAGGCAAGTATCCTCAATGCCGTTATTACGATTATTAAGATCTTACCGCTTTTATTAGTTGTTATTGTTGGTGTTTTTGCATTTCAGCCACATATTTTTAATGCTCCTGATTGGACAAGCATTCTTGCCGTTAATCAAACGCATGTCCCATTTAAAGACCAGATTAGTGGTGCGATGAGTACTATTGTGTGGTGCTTTGTTGGGATTGAAGCAGCTGTTTCAATGTCACGTCGGGCAAAGCAGCCACGTGATGTAGGATTAGCAACGATTATTAGCTTTGTAATTGTATTGGTCCTCTATATTTCAATCTCTATTATTCCAATGGGGATTCTACCAGCTAAAGAACTTAGCCAGACTTCAGTTCCACTGGCAGCAGCGCTTAGTCATACAGCATTAGGAATAGTGGGCAGTCTTATTATTAAAATTGGCTTACTGATTTCTCTATTAGGAGCATTATTGAGTTGGTTTATGATTGGACCAGAAATTGCATACGTAACCAGTTATGATCGGGATATGCCGCGAGCATTTAAACTTGTTAACCGCCATGGTGTTCCTGGTTTTGCACTAATTGTATATACAATTATTATGCAAGTATGCTTACTCGTTTTACTGCTTCCGCAACTTCAAATGGCCTACACAATTGCCTATACTTTGGCTGCGACAATGACACTAGTTGCTTACTTGCTCTCTGCGTTATATGGGTTGAAGCTAGCAATTAGCGAAAAAATGGGCCTTGGCTTTAAGATTATTGCTACGTTAGCTTCCATTTATTCCGTCTATATGTTAGTTGCTTCGGGACTTGAATATGTATTTGCGAGTGCGATTATTTTTGCCCTAGGAATACCGTTATTTGTCGGGTCTCCTAATAAGATGAGTAAGAAAGAAAAGTGGTTAGCAACAATTATTGCCTTAGCAGCCGTGATTGCGCTTATGCTGATTATTACTGGAAAGATTAATTTTTAAAATATAAAAGGGATGAGGTTAGAAGGAATTTTTACTTTCCTTCAATCTCATCCCTTTTTGTGTTCTAATCTTCGCTGGTCATCTTACTTTTCATGTTATCCATTCGCCAGACGACATAGGTTTCAATCAATGTGATTAGGCTTACCCATAAAATCGTGAAATTCGATGAAGTAAGAAATAGTAAGATGATTAGGATCCAAGATATCCAGTTCCAACGACGCTCCAGACGGATAACTTTGGCAAAGCGAGGTGGAATTCTAGTTGGGTTTTGGATGGCTAGTGCTTGTAGTTGGGAGAAAAGACGGACTTCCCAAAAACTTTCCAGCAAAAAAATAATGGTAAATACAAATGTTATGGTTTGATTCACTGTTTGTCACCTTAATTAAAATGTAGGTTTAATTTTTAGGGCTTTTTGACTGCTTAAGTCGGCATCGGGGTATTTATGCTCAAGAGCTGCTAAAAGAATCTTTTTAGCAATCTCACCATTTCTTGTAAGAATGGGACCGTGGAAATAAGAGCAATAAGTGTTTTTATAGATTGCTCCCTCGGTATGATCTTCACCGTTATTTCCATTACCAGAAACTACTTTACCAAGCGGGCGCTCACCTTTTCCTAAGAATGTGCGGCCGTTGTGATTTTCAAAACCATGGTACTCTTGATTGCTTTCTTCATTTTTGATGGTAATATCCCCAATGAACCGGTGATTGTCTTGACTTAAAGTATAGTGATCAAGAATTCCAAGTCCCGGAATCTTCTCGCCATCAGCACCAATATAGTAGTGACCAAGAAGCTGGTATCCTCCACAAATAGCAAGAAGCGGTTTGCCATCGTTAATAAATTGGTCAATCCCCGCTTTTTTGTTTGGAAGATCTTTGGAAACGACAAGTTGTTCGTAATCTTGACCACCACCAAAAAGAGCTAAGTCAAAATCTTGCGGATTAAAGTCGTTGTCGATACTAATGACTTTGACATCAATATCGGCATCCATCTGTTTAGCGTAATATTGAAGGGCAATAATATTACCGACATCACTGTAAGTATTTAATAAATCGCCGTAAAGGTGGGCGAGGTGTAAGTGATATTTTGCCATTAGTCCATTCCTCCTTTGATATAGCCTTTTTCTGCTAGTTGTTTCCGTAATTGCAGAACAGCTGTATAGGTTGCCAGAATATAGACATGTTCAGTAGGCATTTCCTTGATCTTATCAATTACCTGGGTAAGGTCTGGTTCATGCCACATATCTTTTACTCCAGCCATTGTTAATCTGGTGGTAATATCTTTATAGCGTTCTCCCCCAGTCATGTATTGCGGAATTTGATGCTGAGTAAGTTTTTCAAAGTCACCGTCCCAGATCCAGCTGGTGTCAATGCCATCAGCATAGTTAGCGTTTAGTAAGAAAGCAAAACTAAATGGCTTGTCATCTGTCTCAATCATATCTAAAACCTGATTAAGGCCAACTGGATTTTTAACTAAGATCAAAGTAACCTGTTTTCCGTCGATATTAATAACTTCTTGCCGACCAAATACTCGTTCGTCTGATTCAAAAGCATCTTTAATTTGTGCTTGGCTCACTCCGAGAAAACGGCCAAGCGAGTATGCGGCAAGAGCATTATAAATATTGTATAGACCACCAATTCCGATGGTGTATTTTTGACCATCAATTTCAAAAGTTGAATGTGTTGGGGTAAGCTTATCAATTTTGGTAACAGCGTACGTTAATTCTGGTCGATGGAAACCACAATTTGGACAGAAGTAGTTCCCTAAACCTGCATAAGTCCGCATTCGATACTTTAGAATGTGTTGACATTTAGGGCAAAGAAGCCCATCAGTGTTAGCTGGGGCGTTAAATGGCTCTTTTTCTTCGTGGTTGAAGCCATAATAGATGATTGGATTAGGCAAGTCCTTACTGTTAAAGAGCTGTTCATCCCCGTTAGCAATGATGGTTGCTTTTGGTGCTAATTTAACCCCCTTTAAGATCTTGTTATAAGTGGTGTAAATTTCACCGTAACGATCCATTTGATCACGGAAAATGTTGGTGAAGACAAAGGCAATTGGTGTGATGTATTTACATACTTTAACTACATTTGCTTCATCGACTTCGAGGACGGCCAGCCCTTTTTTCTTTGGACGGGGGGCCGTAATAAAGGTAGTTACGATTCCTTGCTCCATGTTGGAACCAGTCGGATTAGTAAGAACCTGGTCATACTTTTCCCGTAAAACTCGTACGCTTAATGCGGTAGTTAATGTTTTTCCATTGGTCCCTGTTACAATAACAAGGTCGTACTTTTTGCTAAAGGCTTGGAGAATATTTGGATCAAGCTTTAAGGTTAGTTTTCCTGGAAGGGAACTTCCTCCGTTCATAAAAGTATGGAGAAACCAATAGCTTGACCGCCCGGCAAATTCGGCAAATGAACTTCGAACTGTCATGAATATATGTATTCCTTTCGTGTCAATTGTAAGTGATACAATAGTGATGATTAAAATTACCGTTTAATTCTAAACTTTACGATAACAAAAAGAAAGTTATTAAACTGAAATTATTATAAGATTAAAGTTATTCAATGTAAAAAACTCTTTCCTAATGTAGAAGTATTTAAATGACACAAATTTTTGGATATAATGAAGAGTACTATGCAAACAAAAAGGGGCAATTGTAGTGGCACAACTATTCTTTAAATATGGCGCGATGAATTCTGGTAAGTCAATCGATATTTTGAAGGTTGCTCATAACTATGAAGAACAAGGGAAGCCGGTCGTCTTAATGACGAGCGGCGTTGATGATCGTTCTGGTCGAGGCATCATTGCTAGTCGGATTGGCTTAGAGCGTAAGGTAAAACCAATTATGGATGACACCAATATTTACGATTACGTTAATAAGATGGACCGTAAGATATATTGTGTATTGATCGATGAAGCACAGTTTTTAAAGAAAGAGCATGTCTTACAATTAATCAAAATTGTTGATGAGCTAAATATTCCGGTAATGGCTTTTGGACTAAAGAATGACTTTCGGAATGAATTATTTGAAGGTTCAAAATATTTACTGATTTATGCTGACAAAATTGAAGAGATGAAAACAATTTGTTGGTTCTGCCCTCACAAAGCTACGATGAATTTACGGATTCATAATGGCAAGCCAGTATATGAGGGAGAACAAGTCCAGATAGGGGGAAATGAATCATATTATCCAGTATGCCGGAAGCACTATTTTCATCCCCAATTAAAACAATAGGAGGAATAACCAAGAATGGAAATGGAAGAAATTTTCGATAAGCTTCAAGCGGTTGCTGATCGTTACGATGAACTAAATGAATTGATCAGTGATCCAGAAGTAATTGCCGACTCACAACGTTTTATGAAGCTTTCAAAAGAAGAAGGAAGCTTACGTGAAACGGTTGAAAAATATAATCAATATAAAAAAGTCACCCAAACGATTAGTGATGATGAAGAACTATTACGTGAAACGAATGATGATGACTTAACCGCCTTAACTAAGGAAGAGTTAGCAGAAGCACGAGAAGAACAAGCACAGTTAGAAAAAGAGCTTGAAGTCCTACTAATTCCGAAAGACCCTAATGATGATAAAAATATTATCATGGAAATCCGTGGAGCTGCTGGAGGAGACGAAGCAAGCCTCTTTGCTGCTGACCTTTATAACATGTACCTTCGCTATGCTGAAAAGCAAGGCTGGAAAGTAGAAGTTGTGGATCGAAATGAAACTGAAGTCGGTGGCTTTAAGGAAATTGCCTTAATGATTACTGGGGATAAAGTTTATTCTAAGCTTAAGTTTGAAAACGGTGCGCATCGTGTTCAACGGGTCCCTGTTACTGAATCTGCTGGACGTGTCCATACGTCAACTGCGACGGTTGGGGTAATGCCAGAAGCTGAAGACGTAGATGTGGACATTGATCCAAAAGATATCCGGGTTGATGTTTACCGTTCAAGCGGTGCCGGTGGTCAGCACGTTAACAAGACTTCATCAGCTGTTCGAATGACCCACTTGCCAACAGGGATTGTTGTTGCAATGCAAGATGAACGTTCACAACAGCAAAACCGAGCTAAGGCAATGCGGATTTTGAAGTCACGGGTTTATGATTATTACCAACAACAAGAACAAAGCGCCTATGATCAAAAGCGGAAAGACGCAATTGGGACAGGTGATCGTTCAGAACGGATTCGTACTTACAACTACCCACAAAACCGGGTAACAGATCACCGAATTGGGTTAACATTAAACAAGCTTGATAAGATTATGGCTGGTGACCTCGATGAAATTATTGAAGCATTGATTGTTGCTGACCAAACGCAAAAGTTGGAGCAATTACGGAATGAGTAGTTTCGTACCGACCAACTATTTTATGGCTCAGCGATGGGCAAAAGAACAATTGCAAGGAACAGATATTGATCCAAGTGCCCCCCAGTTTTTACTTCAGCAATCACATGGTTGGGATGCGACTCACTTACTTTTACATAATCGTGATGAGATGCCGGCTGACGAAGTAGACTGGTGGAAGGATGCCATAACAAGATTGCTTAATCATGAGCCTGCTCAATATATTGTTGGGCAGGCCCCATTTTATGGACGAACTTTTAAGGTTAATAAAAATGTTTTGATTCCAGAAGCTGAGACAGCAGAGTTAATCGATTGGGTATTGCAAGAAATGCCATCTCGCCCATTGAAGGTCCTTGATTTAGGAACGGGGAGTGGAGTGATAGGCATTACTCTTGCACTTGAACGGCCAAATTGGCATGTAAGTTTAAGTGATATCTCACCCGCTGCACTTGCTGTTGCTCAGGAAAATATGGCTAAGTTTAACCTGGAGTTGCCGTTAATTAAAAGCGATTTATTTGAAAATATTGATCAGCAATATGATTTAATTGTGACTAATCCGCCTTATATTGACCCGGACGATACTGGTGAAATTGATCAAGCAGTCCTTGAAAACGAACCAGCCTTAGCCCTATTTGCTAATGAACGTGGGTTAGGATTCTATCATCGCTTATTTAAGCAAGCAGGGCAATACCTAACTACGACTGGTCAAATATTTGGCGAAACTGGTTATGATCAAGAGGAGTCAATTCAAGAATTACTACATCAAACCGATGAACACGCACAGATATGCCCACGACATGATGTGGCAGGAAAAATGAGGATGATACACGCATGGGATTTTTCAAACGCAGGAGGAAGATAGTAAGAATGGATACGAAGATTTTTCGACATGGTGAGATTGCCCAAGCAGCAGCTGCGATTAAGCGCGGTGAATTAGTGGCTTTTCCAACCGAAACTGTTTACGGGTTAGGGGCTGATGCAACCAATGAAAAAGCCGTTAAGAATGTTTATTTAGCAAAAGGGCGACCAAGTGATAATCCATTGATTGTTCATGTTAACTCCATCGCAATGGTTGAAAAGTATGCTGCCGAGATTCCTGATAATGCCCGAAAGTTGATGGATGCATTTTGGCCTGGTTCTTTAACCATTATTTTGAAGATCAAGAAGGGCGCGCTTTCAAAAACTGTCACAGGTGGTTTGAAAACTGTCGCCTTTCGTTACCCCGACTGTCAACCAACCCTTGATTTAATTGAAGAAGCTGGCGTTCCGATGGTGGGACCATCTGCTAATACTTCTGGGAAACCGAGCCCGACTACTGCCCAACACGTTTATCATGACTTGCATGGTAAGATCTCTGGAATTGTGGATAATGGTCCGACACGGGTAGGAGTTGAATCCACTGTCCTTGATATGTCAACAGCCCACCCTGTAATTTTACGTCCTGGTGCTGTTACGAAGAAGGACATTGAAAAAGTGATTGGATCCATTGACCTTAATCATCATAAAGTAGGCAAAAATGAAACTCCTAAAGCACCCGGAATGAAATACAAGCATTATGCACCTAAGGCCCAAGTATATATTGTTGATGAAGATACTGATTGGGATAAAGTTGTTGAATGGATACGACAACAGCCATTTGATGTTGGGATGATGGCTGAAGAAAAGGTCCTCCAACAAGAAGTATTGCCGATGAACGCTATTCAATTTTCATTAGGAAAGAATGTTCAAGATGCCAGTGCTCGTCTATTTGATGGCTTACGGCAATTTGATGATCAGCCTAATGTTAAAGTGATTGTCACTCAAGCATTTCCAGCTCATGATTTAGGGGGCGCATACATGAATCGGTTAAATAAGTCTGCTGGTGGTATGCACTTTGATAGTAATGCGGTAAAATAATAAGGGAACATAGTGGAAGAGGTACCACTCCCTAATTAAAATCTCAATAAAATAATAAAGAGACTGAGTAGCTTCCCAGCCTCTTTATTTATAACCAGAGGAGATGTTGTAAATGAACTATGGTAAAAAATCACCCCAATTATGGGCAGCCATTGAAAATGAAGAACAACGCCAGCAAGATACGATTGAGCTAATTGCCTCCGAGAATATCGTTTCAGATGCTGTTCGTGAAGCGCAAGGGTCAGTTCTAACAAATAAGTATGCTGAGGGATATCCTAATAAGCGGTATTACGGTGGTTGTGAGTTTATAGATCAAGTTGAACAATTGGCAATTGATTATGCTAAAAAGTTATTCAATGCAGCATATGCTAATGTTCAACCTCATTCTGGATCACAAGCTAATATGGCAGTTTACCAAGCACTCCTCAAGCCTGGAGATGTGATTTTAGGGATGGGGATGGATGCTGGTGGGCACCTAACTCATGGAGCAACAGTTAATTTTAGTGGAAAATTATATAAGACGTATGGCTATGGCTTAAATCCAGATACTGAAGAGCTTGATTATGATGAAATTATGGCTTTAGCTAAGAGGGTAAAACCACAATTGATCGTTGCGGGAGCTTCTGCCTATAGTCGGATTATTGATTGGCAGGCATTTCGTAAGATTGCTGATGAAGTTGGGGCTTACTTAATGGTTGATATGGCTCATATCGCCGGATTAGTAGCAACTGGTGCCCATCCAAGTCCGCTTCCAATTGCTGATGTCGTTACTACTACTACTCATAAAACACTTCGGGGCCCGCGGGGAGGAATGATCCTCTCTAAATCGACTGAGTTAGGACGGAAAATTAATTCAGCAGTTTTCCCTGGAATCCAAGGTGGACCACTGGAACATGTAATTGCGGGGAAAGCTCAAGCACTTTATGAGGACTTGCAACCGGAATATGCGGAATATATCCAACAAGTTGTAAAAAATGCCCAAGCAATGGAAAAAGTGTTTAATACTAGTAAACAAATTCGGGTGGTTTCCGGAAAAACCGAAAATCACCTTCTCGTTCTAGATCTTACTAAGACTGGTTTAACAGGAAAAGATGCGCAAAATCTCCTTGACCGTGTTCACATTACAACTAATAAGGAGGCCATTCCGAATGACCCACGAAGTCCATTTATCACAAGTGGCTTGCGGATTGGAACTCCTGCTATTACCAGCCGTGGATTTAAAGAAGGAGACGCGCAAAGAGTTGCGGAATTAATCAGTACAGCCTTAACTAACCCTACCGATGAAGAGCGTCTACAAGAAGTAGCAAAAGATGTGCATGAGCTAACCACAAAGTATCCGATTAACTAAAAAAATAGAACGTAAAAAGTTGTTAAGATCCTTTGTCATGACTTGATTTTTTTGGTAGAATAGTGAAGAAATTCAAAGGAGTGTATATAGGCATGGGTAAATTTGAAGTGTTAGATCATCCATTGATTCAGCACAAGCTAACAATGATTCGGGATAAAAATGTTGGGACAAAGTTTTTCCGGGAAACGGTCAAGGAAATTTCAACTTTAATGGCTTATGAAGTTGCACGTGATATGCCATTAAAGGATGTTGAAATTGAAACGCCGATTGCTAAAACAACCCAGAAAGAATTGGCTGGTAAAAAAGTAGCGATTATTCCAATTCTTCGGGCCGGAATCGGAATGGTTGATGGGATGACTGACCTTATCCCAGCAGCTAAAATTGGTTTTATCGGAATGTACCGGGATGAAGAAACCTTAAAGCCGCATGAATACTTTGTTAAGTTACCTAATGATATTACAGAACGGCAATTATTCATCGTTGACCCAATGCTGGCAACTGGTGGTTCAGCAATGATGGCAATCGAAGCCTTAAAGAAGCGCGGTTGCTCAGAAAAGAATATGAAATTTGCTTGCTTAGTTGCAGCCCCTGAAGGAGTTAAGGCTGTGCGCGATGCTTATCCAGATGTCGATATTTATACAGCAGGACTTGATGATCATCTTAATGAAGATGGATACATTGTTCCTGGATTAGGCGATGCTGGTGACCGTCTTTTTGGTACTAAGTAGAGTATTAAGGATTAAAAGCATGATCTGTAGAAAACTTTTTAGCTTTCGCAAATCTTGCTTTTTATTTTTTGTTTGTGTTGAAAAGGCTTTCGCTTATAATAGGTACTATACCAGAAAAGGGGAATTGATTAATGGAGACCCAAATTAATGGAATCGCAGCTAGTGATGGAGTAGGAATTGCACCTGCTTACTTATTAACGAAGCCTAATCTTAACTTTGAAAAATATCATATTAGTGATCCTGATAGTGAAAAAGCAAGATTGCATCATGCCTTTGATAAGATTGTTCAGAAATTAAAGGAGACTAAGAAGAAGCTTGTTGATAAACTTGGTGCAGAAGATTTGGCAATTTTTGATACTCATATTGCAATCCTAAACGATCCGGAAATGATTAAACAAGTTGAAAACCGGATTGCCAATCAACGCTTAAATGCAGAATCGGCTTTTGCAGAAGTAATTACTAAGATGATCAAAACCCTTCAGGCAATGACTGGAAATGAATATATGCAAGAGCGAGCAGCTGATTTTCAAAATATTCAAGATCAGGTTTTAGCAGAGTTAGAAGGCAAACAGCTCCCTAATTTACGTGAATTAGATCATCCCGTCATTGTAGTTGCTCATTCTATTGGCCCTGCTGATACTTCACAGATGGATGGTCGCTTTGTTAAGGGGATTATTACCGATTTGGGTGGCCGAACTAGTCATGCAGCGATTATGGCTCGTTCTTTACAGATTCCAGCAATTGTTGGATGTAACGATATCACCAAAAAGGTGCAGAATGGCCGACGAGTAATTGTTGATGGTTTTGAAGGCAGTGCGATTATTGAACCATCAACAAGTGATGTTAAACAATATCAAAAAATTGCGGATAAGTTTATGAATGTTCGTCAGCAATGGAAAAAAATGATTAACCAGCCCTCAGTAACTGCTGATGGCCAGCAATATAAGATTTCAGCTAATATTGGTTCTTCAGTTGATATTTCATCAGCAATAGAAAATGGTGCTGATGGTGTTGGCCTATTTCGAACTGAATTTCTTTATATGAAAAGCGACCACCTCCCAACCGAAGAAGAGCAGTTTAATGCCTATCGTCGAGCCGTTGAACAGTTAAATGGGAAACGGCTAGTAGTTCGGACCTTAGATATCGGTGGCGATAAACCACTTCAATTCATGCCTTTACCCAAAGAAATGAACCCTTTCCTTGGCTACCGGGCTATTCGGATTGCGCTTGATCGGCCAGAAATGTTTAGGACTCAGTTGCGGGCCTTACTCCGCGCATCCGAGTTTGGGAAGATTAATATTATGTTTCCAATGATTACCACGCTTGAAGAATTACAAGCAGCTAAGAAAATCTATTATGAGGAGCAGCAGAAATTAGCTGTCGATCATCCTGGGATTGGCCGCGATGTCCATCTTGGGATAATGATTGAAGTTCCATTAGCCGCATTAAATGCTGAGCGTCTAGCTGCAGAAGTTGATTTCTTTAGCATTGGAACTAATGATTTAATCCAATATTGTTTTGCGGCTGACCGTGGTAATGATTCAGTTTCGTACCTTTACCAGCCGCTAAATCCAACTTTTTTAAAATTAATTAAGCACATTATCGATGCTGGGCATGCTCATGATACAACTGTGGCGATGTGTGGAGAAATGGCAGGAGATCGTTATGCCTTGCCACTATTAATCGGGATGGGATTGGATGTCTATTCGATGAGTGCCAGTTCTATTTTACGGACACGTTCAATGATGAAACAATTAGACAGCAAGAAATGTCAGGAACTCTATCAGCAGGCTATTACAACTTGCGATTCAATGACCGGTGTAAAGAAGTTAGTTCAAGATTGGTTGGTAACAAACTAAAAAGGATTTAGGAAAAGTAAAGATTTTTCTTAAATCCTTTTTTTGTTGCCTGTTAAGAGTAAAATGACAATAGTTTTGCTGTACTAAGGGGATGTAAAGTTGTGATTAAGCAATACTGGACAAAGCAAAGAATCTGGTTGTTAGTTTTTTTAGTGGTTATTGGGATTGGTACTCTCTTATTTACCAGCCATAATGAACAGTTCTATCAACAACCAATCGCTAAAGTAATCAGTGAAAAAACAGTGAGTAGGCAAAGGGTAAAAGACCAGTTTGCCAATGTTGACCACCAATATAATCAACAACTCCAAGTAAAACTAATGAATGGTAAATATCGCGGGCAAAAATTAACAGTCCAAAATACATATAGCGATTCGCAACCGATGGATCAACGCTATCGGGCAGGGAATGAAGTGTTTTTAACCCAGCTTCATAAACGAGGCGGAAAACTAACCGCCAATGTTAACGGTTATAAGCGGGACACAGTAATCGTCTTTTTACTCTGGCTTGTTGTCTTGTTGCTGCTTCTCCTTATGGGACGTTCAGGGCTATTTGCATTCTTAAGCGTAGTAATTAATGCTCTTTTGTTTATAATTGCAATTGAGATTGACTTAAAGCAAAATGGTCAGCATATTATGCTGCTTTTTAGTGTTCTTGCCATAATTTTTACGTTTATTAGCCTATTATTAGTTCTTGGTTTTAGTAAAAAGATGCTGGCAACTTTTGCAGCAACGGTTATTGGGACATTTGTTGCTTTAGGAGTAAGTATGCTTGTATTTATGTGGACACATGAACGGGGAATTTACTACGAGTCAATGGAATACGTTACTCAAGTTCCTCGACCGCTTTTCTTAGCTGAAACATTGTTGGGGTCTTTAGGAGCAGTAATGGATGAATCAAGCGATATTATCGCCACTCTTTTTGAGTTAAAACAGCTAAATCCCGCTGTTACCCGCAAACAGTTATTTATCTCTGGGCGCAATGTTGGTAAATCAATTATGGGACCGTTAATAAATGTTTTGTTTTTAATTTTTATGGTGGATACCTTTACCGGTAGTCTTTTGTATATCAAAAACGGCAACTCGTGGGGATATACTTATGCAATGAATATGAGCTTAGGGACCATTCAGAGCCTGATTAGTGGGATTGGGATTGTCCTTTCAGTTCCCCTTGTAAGTCTATTTGGGGCATTATTATTAGGGAAGAAGGTGCAAAGATGACGACAATTACGGGCCTTGGCTTGGTCTTGCTAATTTTGATGGTCCTTGTGGGAGGGAAACAGGGCTGGACGGCTTTTTTAAGCTTGCTTCTTAACTTTGGCTTTTTATATTTTGCAATTATTTTAGTCGCGTTTCATGTCCCCCCGTTATTTGTAACGGTGACTATTGGGATTACAATTTTGGCAATAACCATTTTCATGGGAGAGGATGATTTGCGGACAACCGTGACAGCCTTTTATGCTTCCCTCATCGTGTTATGTTTAATTTTAGTGCTGATCTTTATTGTCGAGCACTGGGCAATGGTGCAGGGCTTTGGAACAGAAGATAGCGATGAGTTAGAAGGGATGTCAATTTTAATTGGAATTAGTTATTTCAAAGTTTCTGTTACTACTACTATTTTGAGTTCGCTCGGCGCAATTGCGGAAGCGGCAATGGCGATTTCCTCTGGCCTTACGGAAATCCTTGAGAATCATCCTGAAAGAACTAATCGTCAATTAATTCATAGTGGGATGGCAATCGGGCAACAGATTATTGGAACAACATTTAATACGCTTTTCTTTGGCTTCTTCGGTGGATTCTTAGCACTATTTATTTGGTTCTTAGGTCTCCACTATTCCTTTGGTACAATTATGAATAATAAAATTTTTGTGGCAGAAATGATTGAAATTCTGATCTCTTTCATTGGGGTGCTGATCACTGTTCCCATGACCGCTTGGGTGATGACAAAGCGGCGTAAATCAGTTATTGACAATCATCCTAAAACAAAGTAATATACGAATAACTTATAAATAGACCTTTAATCGGAGTCCTGTGAGGCTTCAAAGGTGCGGATAAATTCTTAATGCTTTTCCATAGTTAGGATTGGGCAGAGGAAGAGACGACTTTGGAGCAGGGATTCCAAGGTCGTTTTTTCTTTAGGAGGATTTATATGGCGCACCGTGATAATGTTGTATTAGATGTAGACGAACGGCCGGCACCTTGGCAGTGGTTTGGCTTATCTTTACAACATATGTTTTCTATGTTTGGTTCCACTGTTTTAGTCCCAATCTTGGTCGGATTAAATCCAGGAATCGCCTTGTTTAGTTCGGGGGTAGGAACCCTGATGTACTTACTTATTACTAAGCATAAGATTCCTGCTTATATGGGATCTAGTTTCTCATTCGTTGTCCCAATGATGGCTTTAATGAAAACTACTGGTTATCCGGGAATTGCACAGGGTACAATTGCCGTTGGGTGCGTGTATTTAATCGTATCAGTAATTGTAACGTTGGTTGGCTCGCAATGGATTGACCGCATTTTGCCACCAATTGTTGTCGGTCCGATTGTAGTTGTAATTGGATTATCATTAGCAGGAACAGCCGCTAAAGATGCTACCATCAATTCAGCTACTGGCCATTATGATTTACGCTTTTTTGCGGTCGCAATGCTTACGATGGCAATAACAGTTATCTTCAATATGTATTTTAAAGGATTTCTCGGTTTAATTCCGATTTTGATGGGGATTGTCGCTGGTTATATTATTGCGGTCTTATTTGGTATTGTGGATTTTTCTCCAGTTGCGCATGCACACTGGTTTAGTTTGCCAGACTTCCAGATTCCATTTGTTGATTACCATCCCCAATTATACTGGGGTGCGATTTTGAGTATGGCACCGATCGCTTTCGTTACCATGACAGAACACTTGGGACATATTATGGTTCTGAATGAGTTGACTGAACGAAATTACTTCAAGGAACCAGGGTTGAACCATACGCTTGCAGGAGATGGGACGGCTTCAATTATTGCCGGATTCGTCGGTGGACCTCCCGTAACTAGTTATGGGGAAAATATTGGGGTAATGGCAATTACGCGTGTCCACTCAGTTTACGTTATTGCTGGAGCAGCTGTATTTGCCATCTTCTTTAGCTTTATTGGCAAATTAAGCGCCTTGATTGAATCTATTCCTTCACCAGTTATCGGCGGGATTTCATTTCTATTATTTGGTGTGATTGCCTCTAGTGGATTGCGCGTAATGATTGAGAACAAAATTGATTTTAATGAAAAAAGAAATTTGATGATTTCATCCGTTATTTTAGTAATTGGGATTGGGAATGCCTATCTTCAATTGGGAAAATATCAATTCTCTGGATTAGCAGTTGCAGCCGTCCTCGGAATAATAATGAATTTAATTCTTCCCCAAAAAGCCAAAAGTGAAATGTAGTTTGAATTTTAAGCAGAGTGAGTTCGGCCTCTTACTCTGTTTTTTCGTATGATAACAAAACAAAAAAGTTGAGCGGTCGTGGAAAAAAACAGATTGTAAGAAAAAGTTTATCAAAGCTATGAAAACGTTTTCTTTCCATTCTTATCAATTGATTAGTAGGGGTATATAAACCTAATGTTTTTTTGAATTTTAACGAAATTAATGATATATTAACATTCGTAACTTGGGGTAGTTCGTTTTATTTGCAACGTTCATCCAATTTACAAGCCAAATTATTGTTATAAGGAAAGAGGTGGAATATGAATGGGCGGTGATGCTTTAACTTTTAAGCTTTTCGGACTCACGTTCAATACTACGAACATTGTTTCTGGACTGATTATCTACGCAATCGTGTTCTTCACTCTTTACGGGATGTCACGAAAGATCCAAATGAAGCCTACTGGTGCACAAAATGTATTTGAGTGGCTAGTTGACTTTACTAATGGAATTGTGCGAAGTCAGATGCCAGCATCCGAACAAGGGCACTATAGTTTCTTTGCCTTTGTTTTGTTTGTTTTCATTTTCTTTGCAAACCAATTCGGTTTAATTTTCCAATTCCATTGGAACGGAGCTGAAGTGCTTAGAAGTCCAACGGCAGATCCAGTTGTTACGTTAACACTTTCTTTAATGGTAATGGTATTAGCATTCGCTGCTGGAGTAGCACATAATGGCCTTGGTGGATACTTGAAAGGATACACTAAACCATTTACTTTAATGCTTCCTGTTAACATTATCGAAGACTTTGCTAACTTCTTAACTCTTGGTCTCCGTATTTTTGGTAACATTTTTGCCGGTGAACTTTTAATGAGTTTGATTGCTAATATGGCATTCTCACATGGAATCCTAACTATTATTCCAGGACTATTTTTGGAACTAGCATGGCAAGGGTTCTCCGTATTTATCGGTTCGATTCAGGCATATGTCTTTGTAACATTAACGACGGTTTATATTTCTCGGAAGATTTCCGAATAATAATCCCTAAGGAGGAATTTTAAAATGGCATTAGGAGCAATTGCTGCAGGACTCGCGGCTATGGGTGCCGCTATCGGTGGTGGTATCGGTGACGGTATCTTAATCGGACACACAGTTGACAGTATCGCACGTCAACCAGAATTACAAAGTAGATTACAAGCAACGATGTTTATTGGTGTTGGTTTGATTGAAGCCATGCCTATTATTGCCATCGTTATTGGCTTCCTTGTTATGAACAAGTAATTATTTTAAGTTTTTTATTTTAAGATAAGGAGGTGTCAATAGATGTTTGTAAACAGTGTGTTAGCTGAATCAAACAGTTTATACATTGGTGACTTGGTATTCTACATCGTTACTTTTATCATCTTAATGCTATTAGTTAAGCATTTTGCTTGGAAACCAGTAACAGATATGATGAAGAAACGTGCAGATAAGATTGCTAATGACATTGATAATGCTGCTCGTTCACGTGAAAGTGCTGAAAAGATGGCTGCAAAGCGACAAGCTGAGTTACAAAGCTCACGGCAAGAAGCTGCTGAGATTGTAAGTAATGCTAAAAAGTCTGGAGAAACTCAGCGGGCACAAATTGTTGAAACGGCGCAAAAAGATGCCCAAGCTCTCAAGCAACAGGCACAAAAAGATGCTGAGCAAGCACGTCGCGATGCATTAAATAGTGCTAAGGATGACGTTGCAAACTTATCTATTGAGATTGCTTCCAAACTCATCCAAAAAGAATTAAAGGCAGACGATCAAAAAGAATTGATCGATTCCTATATCGAAGGGTTGGTAGAACATGAGTCTTGATAAGAAGACAGTTGCTGATCGCTATGCGAAAGCACTGTTTGAATTGGTCGATGCTGATAACGAACTCGATCAAACTTATCAAGAATTGATTGCTTTACGCCAAGTCTTTGAGGACAACGAGGGATTGGACGCCGCACTTGCGGGAGTTCAACTGTCACTTGATGAAAAGAAATCATTGATTAAAGATTTACAGCAAGGTGCTTCGAAGTATGTTGCTAACTTAATTCAAATGGTTTTCGATTACGGCCGTATTGACTGCATGGTCGCAATTATTGATGAGTTTGAACGGCGGTATGACCGTAAAATGAAGCGGATGCATGCTGACGTTACCACAGCGATCCAACTCGATAAACAACAAGAGGATCAACTGAAGGCTAATCTTGCAAAACGTTTTGGTGCTAATGAAGTTACCTTAACGAAACATGTTGATCCAGAAATTTTAGGTGGGGTTATTGTCCATGTTGATAATAAGACATTAGATGGTAGTCTCAGCTCAAAGATTAAGCAAATTCGTCGTTTACTAGTTAGATAAATATATCTTTTTTCAAAGAGGTGAGACCTTTATGAGCATTAAAACTGAGGAAATCAGTTCACTCATCAAAAAACAACTCGCCAACTACCAAGACAAAGTATCTGTCGAAGAAACCGGTACTGTTACCTATGTTGGTGATGGGGTTGCTCGTGCCGATGGCTTAGATAATGCTATGGCTGGTGAGTTGCTCGAATTTAGTAACGGGGTCTACGGAATGGCTCAAAACCTCGAAAGTAATGATGTAGGTATTGTTATTTTAGGGGATTACACAGGCATTCGTGAAGGAGACACCGTTAAGCGGACGGGTCGAATCATGGAAGTACCCGTTGGCGATGCATTATTAGGACGGGTTGTTGACTCATTAGGTCGTCCAATTGACGGTCTTGGTGAGATTAAGACAGATAAAACTCGTCCAATTGAACGTAAAGCTCCAGGTGTTATGGAGCGTAAGAGTGTTAGTGTGCCACTTCAAACAGGTATTAAGGTTATTGATGCCTTAGTTCCAATTGGACGTGGTCAGCGTGAATTGATTATCGGTGACCGTAAGACAGGTAAAACTGCCATTGCGTTAGACACCATTATTAACCAAAAGAACCAAGACGTAATTTGTATTTACGTTGCTATTGGTCAAAAAGAATCAACTGTTCGGGCTAGTGTTGAAACTCTTCGTAAGTATGGAGCATTAGATTACACAATTGTTGTTTCAGCTAGTGCTTCAAATCCTGCTCCAATGTTATACATTGCGCCATATGCAGGGGCTGCGATGGGTGAAGAATTTATGTTCAACGGTAAAGATGTTCTTATTGTTTATGATGATTTATCAAAACAAGCGGATGCATACCGTGAACTTTCATTAATTCTTCGTCGTCCTCCTGGTCGTGAAGCTTACCCTGGTGATATTTTCTATACTCACTCACGGTTGCTAGAACGTGCTGCTCGTTTGTCTGATGACCTCGGTGGTGGTTCAATGACCGCCTTGCCAATCATTCAGACGCAAGCTGGTGATGTTTCTGCATATATTCCTACTAACGTTATTTCTATTACTGATGGTCAGATCTTCTTAGATTCAGATGAATTCTATGCAGGTCAACGTCCAGCTATCGATGCTGGTACTTCAGTTTCTCGTGTTGGTGGTGACGCTCAGATCAAAGCAATGAAGAAAGTTGCTGGTACTTTGCGTTTGGATATTGCTTCATACAACGAATTAGCATCCTTTGCTCAATTCGGTTCCGACCTTGATGCAGCTACGCAAGCTAAATTGGCTCGTGGTCAACGGACTATGGAAGTCTTAAAGCAGGGATTACATGATCCGCTACCAGTAGAAGAACAAGTTGTAACATTATTTGCTCTTTCACGTGGCTTTATCGATAAAGTCGAAATTGAAGATGTTCAACGTTACGAAAGTGAATTGGCTGCTTACATGCATGCTAACCACCAAGACCTCTACGACACCATCAAGAAGACTGGTAAGCTACCAGAAGGCGATGACTTGCAAAATGCTGTTGCTAAGTTCTCTGAAACATTTCAAGGGACAAAAAAGCAAGTCGCTGAAGAAAAATAGTTAATGATGATTAGTCGAAAGGACGGTGAGATTTAGTGCCAGCTTCACTCGCTGCAGTTAAACATAAGATTGATTCCACTAAGAGTACGCGTCAGATTACTTCGGCGATGCAAATGGTTTCAACCGCAAAACTGAATCAAATTCAACACCACACTCAGACCTACGAAGTATATGCTGAGAAGGTTAAGCAAATGTTGTCTGATCTGGTTAAATCTCACAGCGCAACATCTGCAGCTTCGCAAGATGATGTTTACGCTGCACTGTTTAAAAAGCGCGCAGTTAAAAAGACTGGGGTGCTTGTGATTACGTCTGACCGAGGTTTGGTTGGTAGTTACAATAGTAATATTATCAAGCAAACGTTAGATATGATGGCTAAGCACAATCTTGATAAAGACAACACAGTATTCTTGACGGTCGGTAAAACTGGAACAGAATTCTTTAAGAAGAGGGGAATGAATGTCGTTTACGAATATTCAGGCGTTAGCGATGTTCCTACCTATCGGGAAGTTCACAGTATTGTGAAGACTGCTGTTCAAATGTACAGTGACCAAGTATTTGATGAAATGTACATGGTTTACAGCCATTACGTTAACCGAATTACATCAAATGTTATTGTTCATGATGTACTTCCAATTACTGAAAAGTCATTACTCGATGACGAAAATGAAGCGCAAGAAAATACAGAATTAAATAATTCTGATGTAAGTACTGCGCATGTTTCAGCCGAGTATGAATTTGAACCGTCAGATACAGAAATCATTTCTGCATTGGTTGCCCAATATGCAGAAAGTTTGATTTATGGAGCGATTCTTGATGCCAAGACATCAGAACACTCTTCAAGTGCGAATGCAATGCGTTCAGCTACAGATAATGCTGATGACATTATCTCTACTCTCGAATTGCAATATAACCGAGCACGGCAAGCAGCAATTACCACTGAAATTACAGAAATTACTGGTGGTATGACTGCTCAAGAATAATTTTTTCTAACGTAGGAGGAAACAACATGAGTTCTGGTAAAGTTTTACAAGTTATCGGACCAGTTGTTGATGTTGAATTTCCCTTAGACGAAAAACTTCCTGAAATTAATGACGCTTTGAAGATTAAGGAAAGCGATGGTAAGACTTTAACAACTGAAGTTGCCTTGGAATTAGGTGATGGTGTTGTTCGAACAATTGCCATGGACGGTACTGATGGTCTTCAACGTGGTATGGAAGTTGAAAACACTGGTGCATCAATTAGTGTACCAGTTGGTGATGATACTCTGGGACGAGTATTTAACGTCTTAGGGGAACCTGTTGACAACGGACCGAAATTTGGTCCTGATGCAAAGCGGATGCCTATTCACCGTGATGCACCAAAGTATGATGACTTAAATAATGCTACCGAAATTTTGGAAACTGGGATCAAGGTTATTGATTTACTAGCTCCATATGTTCGTGGTGGTAAGATTGGTCTATTCGGTGGTGCCGGTGTTGGTAAAACCGTTTTGATTCAGGAATTGATTCATAACATTGCTCAAGGTCATAATGGTATTTCTGTCTTCACAGGTGTTGGTGAACGTACCCGTGAAGGTAATGATATGTACTATGAAATGAAGGCCTCTGGAGTTCTTGAAAAGACGGCCATGGTTTATGGTCAGATGAACGAACCACCTGGTGCCCGTATGCGGGTTGCCTTAACTGGTTTAACAATTGCGGAATACTTCCGTGATGTAAAGGGACAAGATGTTTTGCTCTTTATCGATAACATCTTCCGGTTTACGCAAGCTGGTTCAGAAGTTTCTGCCCTCTTGGGTCGGATTCCTTCTGCCGTTGGTTACCAGCCAACATTAGCTACTGAAATGGGTCAGTTACAGGAACGGATTACTTCAACTAAGAAGGGATCAATTACGTCTATCCAAGCCGTTTATGTTCCAGCCGATGACTATACCGACCCTGCACCAGCTACAACATTTGCCCACTTGGATGCAACTACTAACTTGGAACGTCGATTAACCCAAATTGGTATTTATCCAGCCGTTGACCCACTAGCTTCAACTTCTACTGCTCTTACCCCAGAAATTGTTGGTAAAGAACACTATGAAGTTGCTACACAGGTTCAACACGTTCTTCAACGATACCATGAACTTCAAGATATCATCTCTATTTTAGGTATGGATGAATTATCTGACGAAGAAAAGACAATCGTTGCTCGTGCACGGCGGATTCAAAACTTCCTTTCCCAAAGCTTTAGTGTTGCTTCCCAATTTACAGGTTTACCTGGTAAATATGTTCCATTAAAGGAAACAATTAAAGGCTTTAAGGAAATTCTTGCTGGTAAGTATGATGATCTTCCAGAAGAAGCTTTCCGGTTAGTTGGACCAATTGAAGACGTTGTTGAAAAGGCAAAGAAAATGAAGGCTGAGACTGACGAAGATAGCTCAGAAGACTAGGAGGGATAATTATGGCTGAAAATACTTTTAAGGTCACTATTATTACTCCAGATGGCACCGTCTATGATAATGATAAGGTTACCATGCTCGTTATGAACACTGCTGGTGGACAAATGGGAATCATGGCTAACCACGTACCATTAATTGCTGCGCTTGAAATCAGTACAGTTCGAATTAAACATTCTGAAGGCACTGATGAAGTTGCAGCGGTTAACGGTGGGATCATTCAATTTGATGGTCAAAATGCTACAATCGCAGCTGATAGTGCTGAAATGCCTGAAGCAATTGACGTTGAGCGGGCACAGAGAGCTAAAAAGCGTTCTGAGTCTGCAATCGCAGAAGCAAAGAAGAAGCATAACCAAAGCGACTTATCACGTGCAGAAGTTCACCTCAAGCGTGCAATTAACCGTTTGAATGCTGCTTCTAAGCAACGCAATATCTAAGGTATAATATTACAAAGAGGCTGGAGAAAATAATCCAACCTCTTTACTATTTTAAAGTGTAAATTGCCAAACCACAGTAGATGCTTAGCCATCCTTGCGGGGGTGGGACTAAAACTTACAAGCGAGTTTAGTCTCACCCCTTTTTCGTTTAAAAGATCATTAAGCTTTTTTACGAATTAATAATTTAATCATGTGATATGATATGATTGAATTTAGTTTAAAAGAGGGTGATCGATTGCAAATTACAGGATTACGAGCGCTAATAGAAATAATAGTGCAATTGGCATTTGTCTGGTTAGCGTTTTTTGCTATTCAAGGAATACATTTTGAGCATTTTTTTAACCGACCACCGCGCACATTACCTTTACTCATTGTTTTAATGGCTACTGGACTGGGATATTTATGTGCGACATTTTTCTTAAATATCCTAAGTGCAATTGGGAATTTAACATATTTAATTCGATAGTATTTACTGGAGGAACTTATGGAAAAAATTGTTGTTAAGGGCGGTCAGAGGTTAACCGGTCGAGTTAAAGTTGAAGGAGCAAAAAATGCAGTCTTACCAATTCAAGCAGCATCTATTTTAGCTTCTAGCGGAAACATTAAATTATCAAATGTTCCAATTTTATCGGATGTAACGACAATGAATCAGTTATTACGGTTCTTAAATATAAAAGTAGATTTTGATAAGGATAAGCACGTTTTGACAATTGATGCGGCTGATCCTGTATCATCTGAAGCACCATTAGAATATGTTAGCCGGATGCGGGCATCGATGGTAGTCTTAGGACCCTTGCTAGCTCGGACAGGACATGCGCAAATTGCGCTTCCTGGTGGATGTGCGATTGGATCCCGGCCAATTGACTTACATCTTAAAGGATTACGTCAATTAGGAGCGATTATTGAGCAACACGATGGATACTTAGAGGCACGGGCTGAGCACTTAATTGGTGATCACATTTATTTAGATTTCCCTAGTGTCGGTGCAACGCAAAATCTGATGATGGCAGCAACACTTGCGCAAGGAATTACAACAATTGAAAATGCGGCTAGTGAGCCTGAAATTGTTGATTTAGCAAACATGTTGAATAAAATGGGTGCACGCGTCCATGGCGCTGGAACAGACATTATCCGAATTCAAGGGGTTAATTTTCTTCATGGCTGTGAACATACAGTAATGCCAGATAGGATTGAAGCAGGGACGTTCATGATTGCGACAGCCATTACTAATGGTGATGTCGTGGTTGAAGGGGCGATTGCTGAACATAACACCTCATTGATTGCTAAGTTGGAGGAAATGGGTGTGACAGTCATCGTTCAAGAAGATGGGATTCGTGTTCTGGGGACTTCGGTTTTAATTCCTACGAATATTAAGACTCTCCCATATCCAGGTTTCCCTACTGATCTTCAACCACAAATGTCCATTCTCCAGCTTTTGGCAAATGGGACCAGTACCCTAGATGAGACGATCTTTGAGAAGCGTTTTATGCATTTAGAAGAATTACGACGAATGAACGCTGATTTTCAAATTAATGGTCCAGTTGCGGTTTTAAATGGTCCTACGCATTTTAGTGGCGCTGAAGTAGCTGCCTCTGATTTACGAGCGGGGGCTGCTTTAGTATTGGCCGGGTTAGTTGCTGATGGAATTACCCAGGTTCGTAACCTAAAATATATTGATCGGGGATATTATCATCTTCACCAAAAGTTACAACAATTAGGGGCTAAGATTGATCGAATTAATGTCGAGGATAAAATTAAATTGGCGGTAAAGCCTTCTAAGAATAAAACAAATCAAGATTAAAGATTCGTAAGCGACGTCTATCTGTATCTCTATTTTGTGGTATAATTACGAACGATATTAACGAGTTTAGCGTTAAGACTTAACTAGCTAAAAGGAGAAGAAATTAATGGCAAAGGATATTGGAATTGATTTGGGAACTGCCAATGTTTTGATTTATGTTCAAGGCAAGGGTATTGTTCTAAATGAACCGTCAGTTGTGGCGGTTGATACAAAAACCAATAAAGTATTGGCTGTTGGTTCAGAAGCATACCGAATGGTTGGACGTACTCCTAGTAACATTCGGGCTATTCGTCCATTAAAGGATGGAGTTATTTCTGATTTTGATGTTACTCAAGAAATGCTTTCCTACTTTATTGGTAAACTAAGCGTTAAAGGGTTCATGTCAAAGCCAAACATCATGATTTGCGCACCAACGAATATTACTGAGATTGAACGGAAGGCAATTATTCAAGCCGCTGAACAATCTGGTGGTGGTAAAGTTTACCTTGAATACGAGCCAAAAGTAGCAGCAATTGGTGCTGGATTAGACATTTTTAAACCTCGTGGAAACATGGTCATTGATATGGGTGGTGGTACCAGTGATATCGCCATTCTTTCATTAGGCGATATTGTCTCAAGCCAGTCAATTAGGATGGCCGGTGATAAGATGAATAGTGATATTGCTTCTTATATTAAGAATAAGCACGGCCTAGTAATTGGTGAACATACTGCTGAAAAGATCAAAATGGAACTCGGGACTGCATTACGAGTTGATGATCCTGAAACGATGGATGTTCGTGGTCGAGATGTAGCTACTGGAATGCCAAAGCAAATTACTGTTAATGAAAATGAAATTGAAGAAGCATTGCATGATACGCTTGAACAAATTGTTTCAGCAGCTGTAAATGTATTAGAAACAATTCCACCAGAGTTAGCTAGTGATATTATTGACCGGGGAATAATGTTAACCGGTGGTACTTCTTTATTAAAGGGTGTCGATCAATTATTCAGTGCTCGTCTAAAAGTACCAGTTGTTGTTTCGCAAGACCCATTAGACAATGTTGCTAAGGGTGCTGGTGAAATGTTAGAACGGATGCAAAAGACTGAACGAAAGAAGTAGTTGAAATGGTAAGGATTTTAAGTGACCTTATACGCTGGTATCAACAAGGCGTTTCTGCCCAACGACCATTTCGCGTATGTCGCTTTACCCCCTCATGCTCACAGTATATGTTAGAAGCTTTACAACGTTTTGGCTTAAAGGGGATATTGCTCGGAAGTTGGCGGCTCCTTCGTTGTCAGCCGTTTTCTCGTGGTGGCTATGATCCGGTACCTAATCATTTTACTTTTCGTCGTCAGGGGTAATAATAGTTATTAAGGGTGAAAAAGTGTCAAAGAAAGATAAAAAAGTAGAAGTCAGCGTTAAAGATATTGAACGTCGTAATCAACCGGTTCAACAAATTTTTATTGGAGACCGATTGATTGGTGAAGTTGTAACCGATAATGAACGTTTCAAAGCAATGCTGATAAGTGACCAGAGCGAATTTTATGTTCGTTCTCAAGAAGAGGGATTAGAAATAGTCCTTCAACAATATCATCTTCACCAGCATTAGTTTGGTGAACCATCCTCTTTGATTAATAATTTGTAAAGGAGTTTGGTAATGCAACGTTCGCAAAATGATGTAGAAAGTCGGATTGACTGGGGAATTATATTCTGTGTTCTTTTGTTAGCCTTGATTGGTCTTGCTTCAATCTATGTAGCGGCAGTTCATGATCGGCAGCAAACTAGTGTAGCACGACAGGTTATTACCCAGTTGGTTTGGTATGCGGTTGGAACAATCCTTATTATTGTCATTATGCAATTTGATGCTGAACAATTATGGAAATTAGCACCAATTGTATACTGGCTAAGTGTATTTTTAATGTTCGCAATCCTAGTCTTTTATAGTCGAGCCTATTATGCTAGTACAGGGGCTAAGAGTTGGTTTGCAATTGGACCATTTACGTTTCAGCCTTCGGAAATAATGAAGCCTGCCTATATTTTAATGATGGGGCGTGTTATTACGACTCATAATAATCGATATAGTGTGCATACTGTTGATTCAGATTGGCGATTAATTGGGACAATGTTCTTATGGCTATTACCAATTTTGATTTCGCTGAAGTTTCAAAATGACTTTGGGACTGGGTTAGTATTCTTCGCTATTTTCTGTGGAATGGTCTTAGTTTCTGGAGTTACTTGGCGAATTTTGGCGCCAGCAGCTACGATATTAGTTGTTGTTGGGGGCTCAGCCTTAGCGATGGTAACTAGTTCGGTTGGGCGACAAATACTTGAACATGTTGGATTCCAAGCATACCAGTTTGATCGGGTTGATACCTGGCTTCATCCAGAACAGGATACAACTAACCAAGGATATCAGTTATGGCAGAGTATTAAGGCGGTTGGTTCTGGTGGTATTACTGGAACTGGTTTTAATAACTCAAAGGTTTATGTTCCGGTTCGTGAATCAGATATGATTTTTTCCGTTATCGGTGAGAATTTTGGGTTCATTGGTGGGGTTTTATTAATCCTTATCTATTTGTTATTAATCTACTTAATGATTCGAGTAACATTCGACACCAAGAACGAATTCTATGCTTATATTTCAACCGGGGTCATCATGATGATTTTATTCCACGTTTTTGAAAATATTGGAATGAACATCGGTCTATTACCATTAACAGGTATTCCGCTTCCATTTATTAGTGCTGGGGGATCCTCATTAATTGGTAACCTGATTGGGATTGGAATGGTGATGTCGATGCGTTACCACCATCATTCGTATATGTTTAGCAGTAATCGTGAATTTAGATAGTGGGGTCATAAAATGGCAAAAGATTATTTTTGGGTAAAAGAACAAGCAGATGGTACTAAGCGTGTCGGCTTAAATGATGAAGGCCGTGATGAATTAGGAGAAGTAAGTTTCATCGACGTACCGGCAGTAGGGACAACCTTGAAACAAGCTGATAAGTTTATTGCGGTTGAAGCAGAAAAAGCAGTTACCGATGTGGATAGCCCCATTGATGGTAAGATTACCAAAATAAATGAAGCGATTATTGATGATCCGGCTGGATTAAATTCAAGCGATATGGAAAAAAACTGGATTGTTGAAGTTAAATAAAAAATTAGGAGACTAGGATTAGGGACACTTGATTCTAGTCTCCTATTTTAGTATTGGCGGATCTTTCTAGTTCATGTTATACTTAAGGTTCTAGGAAAACGGCTAAGATAAAAATATTTAAGGTGGTATTTATTATGACCCAAAAATTACACATCGCTTTATTATTTGGTGGCAACTCCTCTGAACATGATGTGTCAAAGCGATCAGCACATAATATCTATGATGCTCTTGATAAGGAAAAGTATGATGTAAGTCTTTTTATGTTTACAAAGGATGGAATTCTATTAGGCAATGAAGATTCTCAAAAGATCTTTGATGGCGAACCTGAAGACCAAGTGGTAGCAGAAGCATATCAAAAGATGGATATGAGTAGTCCATTAGCACCAATTATGGCCTTAAATGAACAAAAGGAAATTGATTTCTTCTTCCCTGTTATCCATGGTAATTTAGGTGAAGATGGTACAATTCAAGGTCTCTTTAAGCTCCTTAATAAGCCATACGTTGGTTCAAATATTGCAGCTAGTGCAATGTCTTTTGACAAGGATCTTACTAAGAAAATTATTAGTCAAGCTGGTATTCGCAACACCCCTTATATAGTAGTTACGCCAGAAAACCGGGCTGACTATTCATGGGGACGGATTGAAGAAAAATTAGGGAATCTCACTTTTGTAAAGCCAGCTAAGCAAGGTTCCTCCGTTGGAATTCATCGAGTTACTAACGCTGAAGAATACGAAAAAGCATTAGACGATGCCTTTAAGTATGACTACAAGATCTTAGTAGAACAAGGAATCGCTAATCCTCAAGAAATTGAGATTTCAATCTTAGGAAATGAACACCCAATTGCCTCTAAGTTAGGAGCTGTACGTGTACCTAAGGATGATCCATTCTATGATTACGAAAACAAGTTTGTGGATGCCAGCGGGGTTGTTTTTGAACTTCCTGTTAAATTACCACAATACTTAGTTGATGAAATTACAGACATGGCTTTGAAGGCATACAAGGCATTAGGAATGAAGGGGATGGCGCGGATTGACTTTTTAGTTGACAGCAATAATGTCCCTTATCTTGGTGAACCAAATACTTTACCAGGATTTACTAACATTAGTTTGTACCCTCAAATGTGGGAAGTTTCTGGGATTTCATATTCCGACTTGATTGATCGGCTAATTCAATTAGGATTACAAGAATTTGAACGAAACAGTAAGATTAAGTACGATTTCCGTAAGCTTGGTACCGAACGTGTTGGTCAAAAGAAATATAACGAAGACTAAAGAATAATTATTTGATGGTTAGGATGTTGTGAGTACAATGTGCTAACTATTTTTATTATTAAACTCATAATAGAAAGTAAATGTTATCGTAATGGTATAAAATCTGTGGTTTAGTATTGCAGTAAGAACAATTTATAATATAATGAAGATACGCAGTTTTTGTAAGTATTAGACTGGCCTACAGTCACGCTACTTGCAGTACTTTATAACCATCGCGGGGGTGACTGTGAAGATGGTTATAAGCATTTATTTTTTATAAAATTTATTGCATTTTAAGCATAAAAATAGTATTGATTTATTTTTGGTCTATAATAAAAGACCTAGGTAAAACCAAAGTAATTTTTGTTGCTAATGGTGTATAATACGATTGGCAATGGTACAGTTCATAGAGTACATAATTTATATTCAACAATTATGATTAAGGAAGGTAAACAATGAGACTCCGAGGAGACGTATTAAAACAAATTCGTCGCAAGCGTGGATTGTCCCAAACGGCTTTAGCTGAAGGGATTTGTACTCAAGCGACAATCAGCCTAATGGAAAAACAAAATCGCTTACCCAAAATGGATATTTTAACGGCAATATGTGAACGCTTAAATATTTCTTCTGATCGAATTGTCGAAAATGAAGTTAGTGGAATTAATGAAACATTCAACCAAATTGTTGATAATTTGATTTCCCGCAATTTTGAAGATGCTTCAGCGCTTTTGAAGAAAGTTCATGTAAAAAATCTAGAAAGTGATTTTGATAAACAACGTTACTACTATCTAGTAGGAATGGTTCAAGTTGAAAATAATCAAATTGATGAAGCTATTTTTAATTTTGAACTTGTTTTAACTCAATTTGCTACTACTAGTGCTAATATTTATTTAGCCATGACAACTGCAGGAATGGCGCTTGCTTACTTAAAACGTGGTGATAAAGAACGAGCAGCACGGTTAACTAACCGGTCTGTAAAACTAATTGACAATAAAAAATTGATCGGGAGCCTTCATCAATGGGCATCAATTGATTGTCAAATTGCAGAATTATATCTTCAACTTGAAGATCCTGATAACGCTATTGAAGTTGCTAATAAGGGAATTGAACTTTGTCGGGAACATGATTCATTATTCTTATTAGATGAACTATATCTTTGTATTGGTCGTAGCTACATCCTAAAGAACGACAAGGAAGAAGCTAAAAAAGCATTAAAGATTGCTGAAAGTCTTAGCATTGCTCGCAATGGATCAGTAGCAGAAGATACAATTTTATTAGAGTTAAAGAATCTAGAAATTTAATTAATATGCGTAACTGAAAAACGAAGCTGAGAGATGATTGATATGTCTCAGCTTCGTTTTTTAGTATAAATTCACATATTTATCCGTACAAATAATTAATAAAAATTTAATTGATTATTAAAGACTAATTCCAGTTTTTGTGCATTAAACGGGAATTAGTCTTTTTTAGTAGTAAAAAAATAAAAATATTTTTCACATGCATAACTGCTTCTAAACATAAGATAGACATGAAGTTGTTAAATGTATAAAATGGTTTTTCACAATTGGTTATGACTAATTTTAAACAATTCGCTTGATTTATACGTACAAATATTCTATAGTAATAGTTGTTCAATGAAAGCGCGTTCATGTTCATGAAAAACTATTACTTTTTAATTTTTAAGGAGGATGAATGTAATGGCTAAAGCCGAGAAGAAAATATCAAGTGCATTTATCTACTTCTTCGGATCATTTGGGGGCATCCTATTTGGTTACGATATCGGTGTTATGACTGGTGCCTTACCTTTCTTACAAGCTGACTGGCACCTTGAAAATGCAGCTTCTCTAGTTGGTTGGATTACTTCAGCAGTTATGTTTGGGGCAATTTTCGGGGGCGCATTAGCCGGACAGCTTTCTGATAAGTTTGGTCGGCGGAAAATGATTTTAATGTCTGCGATTGTATTCATGGTATTCTCCGTTTTATCTGGTGTTTCACCAGACATGGGCGAAGCAAGTGCCTACTATCTGATTATTGTTCGGATGCTTTTAGGTTTAGCGGTTGGGGCTGCCTCAGCGTTGGTACCAGCTTATATGTCCGAAATGGCACCAGCTAAAGCGCGTGGACGTTTATCTGGACTTAACCAAACAATGATTGTTTCCGGAATGTTATTGTCATATGTTGTTGACTTCCTATTGAAAGACCTTCCTGGTGAATGGGCATGGCGTCTTATGTTAGGATTGGCAGCTGTTCCTGCTTTAATCTTATTCCTTGGTGTTCTTCGTTTGCCAGAATCTCCACGGTTCTTATTGCGTAAAGGTGATGAAGCACAAGCACGGAAAGTTCTTTCTTACATTCGTAAAAATCCAGCTGAGATTGACCAAGAATTAGCAAGTATTAAAGAAACTGCTAAAGAAGAGCGACAAGCAAATCAAAAGACAAGTTGGTCAACCTTATTCAGTGGCAAGTATCGTTACCTAGTTATTGCTGGGGTTGGGGTTGCAGCCTTCCAACAATTCCAAGGTGCAAACGCGATCTTCTACTACATTCCATTAATTGTTCAAAAGGCAACTGGCCAAGCTGCATCTTCAAACTTAATGTGGCCAATTGTTCAAGGGGTTATCTTAGTTGTTGGTTCCCTGGTTTACATGTGGATTGCTGATAAATTTAACCGGCGGACATTGTTAATGGTTGGTGGTGCTGTCATGGGACTTTCCTTCATTCTTCCAGCCGTTATTAATTGGATGATGCCAAATATGAATCCGATGACAATTGTTGTGTTCTTATGTATCTATGTTGCTTTCTACTCCTTCACATGGGCTCCGTTAACATGGGTGCTTGTTGGTGAAATCTTCCCACTGGCTATTCGGGGTCGTGCATCTGGTTTAGCTTCATCATTTAACTGGATTGGATCATGGTTAGTTGGTCTTATCTTCCCAATTATGACTGCAAGTATGCCACAAGAAGCTGTTTTCGCGATCTTTGGAATTATCTGTATCTTAGGAGTTATCTTTGTTAAGACTTGTGTTCCAGAAACTCGTGGGCACACTCTTGAAGAAATTGAAGAGCAAGGAACAAACCGTGGTCGAGTAAAGGCCAGCAATCCTGAAAACTAGGAGGAATACTCTATGAATTTACGTGAAACAGCGACACAAGTAAAAAATGGTCAGGCTTCACTAGGAATTGAGTTAGGTTCTACCCGAATTAAAGCAGTCTTGATTAATCCAGATTTTGAAACCATTTCTTCTGGGAGTTATACCTGGGAAAATCAATTGAAAGACGGAATCTGGACATACCCGCTGGATCAAGTTTGGGAAGGGATTCAAGCTGCTTATGCCAAGATTAAGGCAGATGTCCAAAGCAAGTACCATGTGAGCCTGGATGAAATTAGTTCAATTGGTGTCAGTGCCATGATGCATGGGTATCTACCATTTGATAAAAATAACCAATTGCTTGTTCCATTTAGAACCTGGCGGAATAACATCACTGAAGAATCCGCAGATAAATTAACTGATTTATTTGATTTTAATATTCCACAGCGATGGAGTATTGCTCATCTTTACCAAGCAATTTTGAACAAGGAACCGCATGTTAAAGATGTTGATTTTATTACAACTTTAGCTGGTTATGTTCACTGGAAACTTTCGGGTGAAAAAGTTTTAGGAATTGGAGATGCCTCAGGAGTATTTCCAATCGATGATCAAACATTAACTTATCGTCAAGACTTTATTGAAAAATTCAACTCATTACCAGAAGTTGAACAATACCCATGGCAACTTAAGAATATTTTGCCCGCAGTCCTGGTAGCTGGACGCGATGCAGGTCACTTAACTGCTGATGGAGCAAAATTACTTGATCCAAGTGGAACTTTACAAGCCGGTAGTTTGATGGCCCCTCCAGAAGGGGATGCAGGAACTGGAATGGTTGGAACTAACAGTGTTCGAAAACGGACAGGAAATATTTCAGTTGGAACTTCAGCCTTCTCAATGAATGTGTTGGATGCTCCATTAAAGAAACTCCACCGTGATATTGATATTGTTACTACGCCAACCGGTGATCCAGTAGCCATGGTTCATATCAATAATTGTTCCTCAGATATCAACGCTTGGGTTGGATTATTTAGGGATTTTGCTAATGCAATTGGAGCCAAGATCGATACTAATACGCTTTACGAGACCCTATTTGATTCAACGGTTCATTCCGACCCAGATGCTGGTGGATTGATTAATTATAGTTATCTTTCTGGTGAAAATATTACCAAGATTCAAGAAGGCCGTCCCTTATTTGTCCGTACTCCAAATAGTAAGATGAACCTTGCCAACTTCTTCCTTACTCAACTCTATGCAGCATTTGCGCCATTGAAGATTGGGATGGATATCTTACTAAATGAAGAACACGTTCAAACCGATGTCATGGTTGCGCAAGGAGGACTCTTTGGGACACCAGTTATTGGGCAACAAGTTTTGGCGAATGCCTTAAATATCCCAATTACAATCATGAATACTGCCAGTGAAGGTGGACCATGGGGAATGGCAGTTCTTGCTAAGTATGCTGAGACGTACGGAAAAGAATCCCTAGCAGATTACCTTGACGAAAAAGTCTTTAAGAATCCAGAAAGCATGACTCTCACACCAGAACCTGCTGGCGTAAAAGGATATGAAAGCTTTATTACTCGTTACCAAGCAGGCTTACCTGTTGAAGCATTAGCTGGTGATGACATTAAAGAACGTGAAGAGAAAGGGAGTAAATAGTACATGTTAGAAGAGTTAAAGAAAGAAGTTTATGAAGCAAATATGCGGCTTCCTAAACTAGGCCTTGTTTCCTTTACATGGGGCAATGTTTCAGGGATTGACCGTGAAAAAGGATTGTTTGTTATTAAACCTTCTGGAGTTCCATATGAAGAGATGAAGCCGGAAGATATGGTTGTTGTCAACTTGGATGGTGAGGTAGTCGAGGGTGACTTGAATCCATCCAGTGATACTCCTACTCACACTTACCTTTATAATCACTTCCCAAAGATTGGTGGAGTCGTTCATACTCATTCCCCATGGGCAGTAGCATTTGCAGCTGCACGGATGGATGTTCCAGCAATGAATACCACTCATGCTGATACTTTCTATACTGATGTCCCAGCCGCTGATGCTTTGACGAAGGAAGAAATTGAAGAAGACTATGAGGGTAATACAGGAAAGGTAATCGTTCGTTCATTCAAGGAACGGGGCTTGGACTATGAAGCAACCCCAGCGGCATTAGTAATGCAACATGGTCCATTTACCTGGGGGCCAACACCTGACAAAGCAGTTTATAATGCTAAGGTGTTAGAAGTTGTGGCAGAAGAAGATTATCATGCAATGCAATTAACGCACCAAGATCTTCACTTACCACAATACTTATTGGACAAACACTATTACCGCAAGCATGGTGCGAATGCATATTACGGACAAAATAATGCGCATTCAAAAGATCATGCAGCTCACGCTTAATTAATTTGGTAGCTACATTTAAAAACTTTTTAGGATAAAAGGAGTGTAATCTCATGGATATTAAGAATTACGAATTTTGGTTTGTTACTGGTAGTCAATTCCTTTACGGTGAAGAACAATTAAAGTCAGTTGCTGCTGATGCCGAAGATATTGTTAATAAGTTAAACGAAAGTGGTAAATTGCCTTACAAGGTTGTCTTCAAGGGTGTTATGACAACTGCTGAAGGAATCACTAAGTTTATGAAGGAAGCTAACTACAATGACAACGTTGCCGGTGTTATGACATGGATGCATACCTTCTCACCAGCAAAGAACTGGATTCGGGGAACTAAGCTTTTGCAAAAGCCACTACTTCACTTGGCAACCCAATACTTGAACAAGATCCCATATGACACCATTGACTTTGATTACATGAACTTAAACCAATCAGCTCATGGTGACCGTGAATATGCTTACATTAACGCTCGTTTACAAAAGCATAACAAGATTGTTTATGGCTTCTGGGGTGATGAAGAAGTTCAAGAAGAAATCGCTGACTGGCAAAATGTTGCGGTTGCTTACAACGAAAGCTTTAACATTAAGATTGTTCGTTTTGGTGATACAATGCGGAACGTTGCCGTTACTGAAGGTGACAAGGTTGAAGCCCAAATGTTCCTTGGCTGGACTGTTGACTACTGGCCAGTAAGTGACTTGGTTGAATATGTAAATGGTATCAGTGAAGAAGAAATTGATGCTGCTTACAAGGACCTAGCAAGTCGTTACGAAATGGTTCAAGGTGACAATACTAAGGAACACTATGAACACTCAGTTCGTTACCAACTTCGTGAGTACCTTGGTTTGAAGAAGTTTATGGATGAAAAAGGCTACACTGGCTTTACCACTAACTTTGAAGACTTGCATGGCCTTGAAGAATTGCCTGGCTTAGCTGCTCAATTATTGATGCGTGATGGCTACGGCTTTGGTGCTGAAGGTGATTGGAAGTCTGCCGGCATGGACCGCTTATTGAAGATTGCTGCTGATAATGTTGCTACTGCCTTTATGGAAGACTACACATTAGATCTTCGTCCAGGTCACCAAGCAATTCTTGGTTCACACATGCTTGAAGTTGACCCAACAATTGCTTCAGATAAGCCACGGGTTGAAGTTCATCCATTAGACATTGGTGGTAAAGATGATCCAGCACGGTTAGTATTTACTGGTCGTGAAGGTAAGGCTGTCGATGTTACCCTTTCATACTTCAACGATGGTTACAAGGTTATCGGTTACTCAGTTGATTGTCACAAGCCAGAAGCTGAAACGCCTCATCTTCCAGTTGCTAAGCAGTTATGGACACCAACTGTTGGCTTAAAGGAAGGTGCTGAACGCTGGATGCACGCTGGTGGTGGTCACCACACAATCTTGAGTTTCAGTTTGAAGCCACAACAAATTAAAGATCTTTTCGGAATGTTAGATGTTAAAGTTGATTTTATTGAATAGTTAATTTTAATTGAAAATCCTCAAAATGGTTCTACTCGGCAAACCTCGAGACGAGTAGAATCATTTTTTATCAGGAGATGGAAATAATGAAAACTGAAAAAGAGAAAATGCTAGCAGGGGAAGTTTTTAATGTTTATGATCCTGAATTAGTTAAAGAGCGTCAATATGCCCGCCAATTAGTTGAGCGCTTTAATGCTCTTGGTGAAATGAACCCGACTGCAAGCAATACTGTGATTCGTCAATTATTTGGACACGTTGGCGAAAAGTGTGAGGTTCATCCGCAATTCAAGTGTGATTATGGTTATAACATTTATGTAGATGATGATTTTTTCGCTAACTATGATTGTGTCATGCTTGATGTCAGTCCAATTCGGATTGGGAAGCATTGTTTATTGGGACCGCGAGTGCAGATTTATACTGTCAATCATCCCCTGGACCCACAATTACGACGCAATGGAGCTTACGGCCAAAGTAAGGATGTTACCATTGGGGATGATGCGTGGATTGGTGGCGGGGCAATTATTTGTCCAGGTGTAACTTTGGGTAATAATGTGATTGTCGGTGCTGGAAGTGTAGTGACAAAGTCGTTTGGTGATAATGTTGTTATTGCCGGCAATCCAGCACGAATCATTAAAAAGAATCCATATGTAGAATAATTGATTATTTCCCGGGTTATTTTTAACGCAAAAAGGGAACTAAGATATGGCCATGTGACGGCCGTTATCTTGGTTCCCTTTATCATTCTTAATATTTAAGGTTATATTCGTAAACTAGTGCTGGTTCTTTACCTACGCGTGTAAAGTTATTTAAGTTATTAATAGCAGTCATTTCCTCGTCGCTTAATGTGAAGTCATAGATGTTAATATTTTGCTTGATTCGCGCTTCATGAACTGACTTTGGAATGAAGGCGACCCCGCTTTGCAAATGCCAGCGGAGGACAACTTGGGCGGCAGACTTATGATGGTTAGCAGCGATCTTATTGAGGGTTGGATTGTCGAGGATGGTTCCACGCCCAAGCGGACTCCACGCCTGGGTAATAATATCATGTTCCTTATCGTATTGGAGCAAGGGTTGTTGATTTAGACGAGGATGACGTTCGATTTGATTGATGACGGGCATCTCATGTGCTTGGGTCGCAAGAAACTGAAGGTGAATCATTTGGTAGTTACTAACACCGATTGAACGGGTCAGACCTTCCTTTTTTAATTCTTCAAGGGCTGCCCAAGTATCAAAGAAAGCTCGCTCAATTGGCCAATGAATAAGTAAAAGGTTAACATAATCGAGCTTCAACTTTTGAAGGGAGTCTTTAACAGAGGCAATCGTTTGCTTAAACCCTTGATTAGGTTCAGATACTTTTGTGGTAATGAAAAGTTCCTCACGGGGTAAGCCAAGCTCCTGTAAAGCGTTCCCGACCTCTGCTTCGTTTTTATATAATTGCGCGGTATCAAAAAGACGATAGCCAGCATCATAGGCATACTTTATCGCGGAGGTAATCGTACTTTGATCAGTAATTTTATATAAGCCAAATCCTTCTTGAGGCATTGATTGACCATCAGCAAGTAATAATTGTTTTACATCGTTATTCATTGGAATTCTCCTTTGTAATAAGCGGAGCAGTCGATTGTCCCTTAATTATCGTTGGGGGATAAACTTTTGAAGTGACTTCTTCGCCTGCAATCATTTTTAAGATCATTTTCCCAGCATCTTCACCTAGTTGACGTTTAGGGTGATTAGCTGTAGTGAGGCTGGGGGAGATAATTTGCGCCATTTCATAGTTATCAAAACCTATTACTGAAATATCAGTCGGTACCTGTTTCCCCTGTTTCTGAAGATGACTAATAATTCTTGTTGCAAGGCGGTCATTATAGCAGGCAATAGCAGTAATATCATTATTGCTATTAAGCATCATGTCGACTTTTTTGATAATATCTTCATAGTCTTCGCTTGATTGGTACATAATAACATTTGATTTAGTGGTGGGGATGTTGTTATCTTGATAGGCTTTGATCATCCCAGCCATGCGGTCAACGCCTTGTTGATCATCTATTTGGAATACTCCTAAAATATTAGTATGTCCGAGGCTAAAGAGGTATTTCACTAATTCCTCCTCTGCTTCCCGATCTTTTGTCAGTAAAGAAGGAAAATCGAAGCCAGGATAAGTGGAGTGAAATAGGATTGTTGGAATTTTATATTTCTGGACTTGACGGTAAAGATCTAAGTTAGGATTAGGCATGGCGCTTTCAGTCGGCTCAATAATTAACCCAGCAATTTGAAGATCCAACATATTTAAGATTGTTTGGCGTTCGCGTTTATGGTCATTAAGCGTATTTCCGACAATCATTGAGTAACCTTGTTCTGTTACCACACTATCAATTCCAGAAATGATTGGAGGGAAGATATAGTCAGCCATATGAGTGCTGATTACCCCAATGATTTTATTCTTTTCACTTTTTGTCCAATCGCGTTGCCAGTCTTGAACAAACATCCCACCACCTTGAATACGGTAAATATAGTGCTCATTTTCAAGATCGCCAACAGCGCGACGAATTGTATAACGTGATACATTAAAACGTTTCATTAAGGCACTTTCAGTTGGCAATTTTTCATTGATTTTATATTTTCCATCAATAATTTCGTTTCGTAAAGTTTGCTTTACTGTTTCATATTTCACTTCCAATGCTTTGCGCTCCTATCTTAATAAAATTAGTTTTGAATATATAAAAAATGCTCCATATAATTAGCAACCCGCTAACGCTTATGAAGCATTTGATTGATTTTATCTTGATATTTAGAACCGACGCTTCTTTGGATTTTCGATTGGTTTGTTATCCAAATCGGTCCGTACTACTAGAACGTCACAAATTGCTGTTCGGGTAACAAATTCGGTAACAGAACCGATCAAAATTCGTTCAACAGCGTTTAGCCCAGTAGCACCAATCATGATGAGGTCAGCACCCATTTCCTTTGGCATATCCCGAGCAATAATTGTCTTTGGAGCACCATATTCAATGGAGTAACTAGCATTTTCAACACCGTGCTCTTTAGCATAGTCGATGTACTTGTCTAAAGTCTTCTTTGCAGTTTCTGTAACTTGTTCAACCATTGAAGTATCGAAACTAGAAATGTTTTGGAATGCACGTGTGTCAACAACGTGAAGTAAACGTAACTCAGTGTCTGCACCATTACGTTTTGCTACAGCAACAGCTTTCTTAAAAGCTAATTCGGCTTCTTTAGAACCGTCAACAGGAACTAAAATGTGTTTGTATTCTTGTGCCATAATTGTAGTGCCCTCCTGAAATCTTTATATTGTATACTTATTATACACTTTTTCACTATTGAGCGTAAAGCGCCTACGAAACATTACTTGCGATGATTTATACGAAAATCTGCAGTGATTGCGAAAGCCATTAATGTTTCGCTGACACAGCCGATGATTACCATAATAACGAGGAATCCGGTATTGTTTGTCCATCCAGAAATGATGCTTAGAATACCGACGATGGTCATCACAATTCCCCAATTTTTTAATTGTGGAGCTAGATATTTGCTTTTAGTAGGGTCAAAAACAAGAAATGGCTTATGGATGTGAGTTAAGAGAAAGATTCCTTCAAAAAGAGCAATCAAACCAAACAGGGTCATTAGAAGTGGTAACAACATAAAAATCTATCCTATCTATAATGAAATTAAAATGAGGGTGAGAAAAAGCAAAAATCTTTCTCACCCTCACTAAATATGTACGAAAACTCCGTTGGTGCCGTTAATTGTCATTCAGTGTTGACCTGTGTTTAAGACAGGTGGGACACGGCTGCCTAATATTCAACTACCAAGTGTAAAGGCATGTTGTCCAAAAGGCAATACACTAGTCCCAAAGTAATAAGACTGTAAGGCAAACCTGCGTTTAGACAACGCGTACACTACAGAATTTTCACTTTTATAATAGCATTTTTAAGTGGTTGGTGCAATTATTTGCTCGGATGATGTTTACCCCGTAAAGTATGTTGCTGAGCCTTCCGTAATTGCCAATATTGGCGGCCTAAACTAGCTTCAAAACGACCATTATTTTTGGGTTGGTAGTATTGGGCATCTTTGATTCGATCGGGCAAGTATTGTTGAGCTACCCAATCTTGGGGATGGTCATGGGGGTAATCATAATCTATCCCATGACCTAATTTAGCAGCTCCTTTATAATGGGCATCTTTAAGGTGAGCTGGAACGTCACCAAAGCCACCTTGGCGCACCTGAGCAAGAGCTTCGTCAATTGCATTAATTCCTGAATTGGATTTTGGTGACAGGCATAATTCGATAACAGCATCTGCTAAGGGAATTCGTGCTTCTGGGAAGCCCACTCGTTCTGCAGTTTGAACTGCCGTAACAGCTCGTTGCACAGCAGGCATATTCGCAAGCCCAATATCTTCATAGGCCGTCACCATTAAACGTCGTGCGATGATAGGAAGATCACCAGCTTCAATTAAACGAGCAAGATAGTGGAGGGCCGCATCAGTATCTGACCCGCGAATAGATTTTTGAAAGGCCGAGATGACATCATAATGAGCATCGCCATCTTTGTCAGCGGATAACGCCTTTTTCTGGACGCTTTCCTCAATAATCGGTAGCGTAAGATGAATTTTCCCATCTTCACTTGGATCAGTTGATTTGGCAGCAAGTTCTAATCCATTTAAGGCACTTCGAAGATCACCATTGGTCGCTGCTACTAGTTGGTCCTCGGCGTTTTCTTCCAGAACTAATGGTAAATTGCCCAGACCGCGTTCTTTATCAACTAATGCATGCTGGATAGCGGTCTTCATTTCAGCAGTTGAAAGCGGGTGAACTGGGAAAATTTGCGTCCGACTGCGGATAGCGGGATTAATACTAATATATGGATTTTCTGTTGTCGCTCCGATGAGGATAATTCGTCCGTTTTCGAGGTGCGGGAGAAGAAAATCCTGTTTTACTTTATCTAACCGATGGATTTCATCGAGTAGTAAAATCACCGTTCCGCTCATCTTAGCTTCTTCTGCGACGATTTGTAAATCCTTTTTTGTATCAGTTGCCGCGTTTAGTTTTCGAAAAGCATATTTAGTTGAACCAGCAATCGCACTGGCAATGCTGGTCTTACCAGTTCCGGGAGGACCGTATAGAATCATCGAAGAAAGCATTTTTGCTTTAACCATGCGTGAGATGATCTTACCTGGTCCGACAAGGTGTTGTTGGCCGACCACTTCATCTAACGTCCGTGGCCGCATTCGATAAGCAAGTGGTTGTTGCATATATTAGCCACGATCCTTTCTATGGAAGAGATGGTGGAAAAAGCTTTGGTGTTGATCATTGTTTTTTTCAGCCGTACTATTATTTGAATTTACCAGATTAGGATATCGTTTTTTGACATCGACTGGTGATTGGTAAACAGCTGTTTTTGCCGCCACGACAACTGCTAATGAATCCGGGTCAGTTTTATATTCTGGATCAGTTTTTAATGTAAATTGAGCATTATCTTTAGCAGCAGTTTGAATGTATGGATGAATTTCGTCGTGAGGGAGATTACCGTTGATAAAAACAAGGTTACCAATTCCACGATCTAACTCGGCAGTTAATGCCTTTGTCCAATCTTGTTCCTGTAGTTCTTGAACACTAATTGTTAGACAGACGCGTTCACGGAATGTTCCGAGATATTTTCGCTGTTCATCGGGCTTGATTTTTGGTGTACCGTAAACAGCATTGTCAATTCGCTGTTGAGCAGCACTTTTTTCTTGTTCAGACATATTGAACGCCTCCTTATCATGCAATTGTAACACGAAATGCAGAAAACTATATTTCTTGATAATATTATAATTTTTGTTATATTATGACTATGAAGAAACATAAAATAGGCTAACATATAAGGGAAGTGATTATTATGTTTAGTGCAGTATTTTGGGTTTTAGCATTTTGGTTTATTGTCAATCTAGTCTGGACAATTGCGCGCCTTAATAATCGGATGATGTCAAGAACGTTTGCCTGGATAAATGTAGTGGCAGTAGTAATTGGCTTTTGGACATTTTATGCTGCCAGCAATGGCGGGGGCGGAATTGCTCCTTGGTTTCGGTTGATGAATTGGACTAACATTGTTCTTGCCATTTTTCAATTTTATAATGGATACCGTCCACATCAATATGGTAAAAAATCATAGCTCTAATTAAAAAGGCGAGGTTGGAAGAATTCTTCTTCCGGCCTCGCCTTTGATGTTTTATTTTACAATTTCACAGAATTCGATTGTTTCACTGTTAGGGCCTTCAATGTTGAAGAACTTAATTCCCTTATCCCAGAAGTCAAGGTGTTGAACCTCATCGTCCTTTAGTTTGAAACCTTCAGCCTTAGCAGCCTTGAAAGCCGCGTCCGCATCGCTAGTATTAAGGGAAATGTGGTTAATCGCACCCGTTTCGTGAACGGCACCGTCGCCAGTCCAAATTTCTAAAGTGAGGTGGCCATATTGCATGAAAACAACTTCATTTCCTTGGTCATCAGTATCAAATTCACCAAGCTTCTTAAAACCAAGCTTTTCCCAAAAAGCAATTGTTTTTGCCATATCATCTGTTGGAATACCAATGTGTTGTACATCGTCAAAGTAACCTGCTAAACTCTTGTTAAATGCCATAATAAAATCACTCCTGTATAAGTTTTAATTACCAATATCAAGTGCTTGGTGCTTTAATTTAGGGAAGATATAACGGTCTGCCCAACCAGTAATTGCACCTTGGAAGGCAAGGGCAAATAATGTTCCTAATCCAAAGTTGTAAATACCGCCTTGCATGAATGCAGCGATAATTGCCATAATTGTTGGCGGAATGTATGATAACCACATTGCAATTGTTGCGTTACCATGGCAATAACGGAAACGAATAATTTGGAAAAGGTCATCAGCGGGGTGTAACACGAGGTTGACACGCTGATAAATTGAAATGGCGGTTCCGATGAAAGCAACCCCTAAGAAGTTAATGAAAACATATAGGATAATCATCGGTAAGGTAGTGGCGTCCGGCATAATTCGGTTAAAAATATCAGAGAACCACTGGATAAAAATAGAAAATGGCAACATGAAAATAAAATTACCACCAATTCGTCGCCAGTCCCACTTATGCATCAAAATTGCGTTGAGGACAGAAGTTAACATCCCTAAGACCATGAAAGCCCAGAAAAGGGTCATTGAATTGTTCCCTAAAACGGCAATCCCTAGGTTGTTTTCTGCGGCTGTCCAATAAGCGGAGCCAAGAAATTGTGGGTGGACGTGTGAACTTGTAACAAGTGTTAGGACGTTCCCCATTGAGTTAATAACAATTGACAGTGCAAAGTATGCCCAACTAGCAGTTAATGAAATTGTTCGCTCGGCAACTTGACCTTGTACTGGAACTTTTTCTTGTTCCATTTATATTCTCCCTTCCAACTTGACCAATTATTTGGTGAAGTTATTCACTTTCTCTCTACGATGAATTAATTTACAACCATCAAAAAAGCTTGTCAAGCGCTTCACAAGCTGAAATAACGGGATTTATCCTATACCAAAATTATTGAAACGATTTACTGAAAGCGCAATCATTAAGTGGGCGTAGGAAACATAAATCTAATTAGACCAATTAGCTGAAAAAGCTTACAAAAAATTTTTGAAAGGATGAGATATGTGAAAATAATCATTTCTCCAGCACGAACAATGCAAGTTGATACTGACTCCTTACTTTACAAAGATTTGCCGGAATTTCTTCAGCAGACAAAAGACATCTTAGGGTGGATGAGGAGTTTATCTTATGATGAGTTACACAAAGTATGGGGAAATTGTAGCTCGCGTTTAGCGATGAAAAATTATCAATGGCTCCAACAAATGGATCTTCAACGAAAGCTGACGCCAGCGATTATTGCCTTTACTGGTTTGCAATATCAATATATGGCGCCAAGTGTTTTCTCGGAGGATGGGCTGAAATACGTTCAAGACAATTTACGGATATTATCAGGATTTTATGGTATTTTACGGCCGTTTGATGGAATAATACCTTATCGCTTAGGAATGGGTGACATGGCGCCAGTGAATGGATATAAGAATCTTTATGACTTTTGGGGAGAACAACTTTATCGGGAACTCTATAAAAATAATGATTTAGTAATTAGCTTAGCCTCGGTCGAATACGAAAAGGCAATTACCCCTTATCTACAAACGCAAGATCGATTTATCAAATGTATTTTTGGCGAAGAAATAGATGGAAAGATAAAACAAAAAGCAACATTAGCTAAAATGGCTCGTGGGAACATGGTGCGATATTTAGCAGAAAACCAAATTCAAACAATTGAAGGCGTCAAGCAGTTTAATATCGGCGGTTACCGTTTTCGGGAAGATCTGTCTACTGATGAAAAATTAATTTTCGAACTGGTAAAGTAAAAGTAATCATATTATTTGCCAATCTTTTTGAATTGTCTTATAAAAGAATTGTATACAAAACTATCAACATTGTACTGATTCTATTAAATTTTTAATGATAGAAGGGAGCCAAATTATGGTAGGCGATTCTTTAAATAAGACAGGTGCCAATTTATTAATCAAGGCCTTGCAAGAGAATAATATTAACCGGATGTATGGAATAGTTGGAATCCCGGTAACCGATTTAGCGCGGCTCGCTGAATTACGCGGAATGAAATATTATGGTTTTCGTCGTGAAGATTCAGCAGTTAATGCCGCCGCAGCAACTGGTTACTTAACGCAAAAACCTGGCGTTGCATTAACTGTTTCAGCACCCGGTTTTTTGAATGGATTAACAGCTTTGGCTCAAGCTACTAAGAATTGTTTTCCATTAATTATGATTTCAGGTTCGTCTGAACGCCATATTATTGACTTATCACAGGGCGATTATGAAGGCCTCGACCAATATAATGCAGCAAAACCCTTCTGCAAAAAAGCTTATCGGGTTGATCGAGCAGAAGATATGGGATTAGCTGTTGCAAGAGCCATTCGGACAGCAGTTTCAGGTCGCCCTGGTGGTGTTTATCTTGATATTCCAGCTGACACAATTGTTCAAGAAGATGAGGCTGCTGATCAATCTAATTTGGGTGTTTATAAGTTAGTTGATCCTGCCCCTAAACAGATACCTAATGATGAAGCAATATCACGAGCGGTTGATTTAATCAAAAATGCAAAAAAGCCCCTTATTATTTTAGGAAAAGGGGCGGCCTATGATCGGACCGAAAAACAAGTGCAACAATTAGTAGCTGAAACGAATATTCCATTTTTGCCAATGTCGATGGCAAAAGGGCTAATCCCAGATGATAATCCTCATTCTGCTGCAGCGGCTCGTTCTCTTTCACTACGAAATGCCGACGTAGTAATTGTAATTGGTGCCCGTTTAAACTGGATGCTTTCATATGGGGAGGCACCACAATTTAACTCGCATGCAAAATTTGTTCAGCTAGACATCGATGCCACACAATTTGATTCCTCACAGCCAATTAGTGCCCCACTCCAAGGAGACCTTAAGTCGATTTTAGATAAATTGGTTCCGGCGCTATTGGCAACTGGATATCAAGCGCCCGAAGAATGGTTAGAGCAAATTGCACAAGATACTGAGAAAAATAACAAAAAATTCGCGCAACGAATTGCTAATGGTAAAGTAGCACAAAAATTTGGCTATTATGGAGCAATTGCGCCTATTGCTGAATACTTCCAACAACATCCGGATACTTATCTAGTCAGTGAGGGGGCTAATACGCTTGACATTGGACGAGATATGATTGGAATGCAACTCCCCCGTCATCGGCTTGATACGGGAACTTGGGGCGTCATGGGCGTTGGCCTTGGTTATGCAATTGCGGCGGCAGTTGAAACAGGGAAACATGTTGTTGCGCTTGATGGTGATAGTGCATTTGGTTTTGATGGGATGGAGATTGAAACGATTTGTCGATATAAGTTGCCGATTACGGTCGTTATTATCAATAATGGCGGAATTTATAACGGAATCGGCCAAGTTGTTTCCAATCAACTTGGGCCAACTACTCTTGATCCAACTGCCAGGTATGATTTAATGGCTAAGGCCTTTGGTGGTGATAATTATTTTGTAAGTGATTACGATGAGATGAAAAATATTTTTGCAAGAGCTGTTGATTCAGGACGACCAAATATTATTAATGTTCAAATTGCGCCATCGATGGGAAAAGAATCTGGCCATATTGGGAATCTAAATCCAAAGCTTAATTTACAACCACTTGAAGAAAATGAGAGGAGCCATCATAATGACTGAACAAAGTGAAAATGCACCATTAAAAGGAATTAAAGTTGTTGACTGGACGCAGGTTCAATCGGGGCCTTCTTGTACTCAGCTTTTAGCATGGCTAGGAGCGGAAGTGATTAAAATTGAACGGACTAATACCGGAGACCCAACTCGTAATGAACTGCTTGATATTAAAGATTCATGGAGCCTTTATTATTTACAATTAAACGCAAACAAAAAATCATTAACTCTTGATATTAAAACTCCAGAAGGTCAAAAAATAATGTATGACTTACTCAAGAAGGCTGATGTCTTTGTGGAGAATATCAGGCCTGGTGCGGCGACTAGGGCAGGTTTTGGCTGGGAAAAAGTACACGAATTAAATCCACGTTTAATCATGGCCTCCTTAAAAGGATTTAATAAGGGATCACGTTTTGCCAATGTAAAAGCCTTTGAACCGGTTGCGCAATCTGCTGGCGGTGCGGCTTCGGCAACGGGATGGAATGAAGGAGATGCAAATATCCCAACACAGTCAGCAGCGGCATTAGGAGATTCTAACTCTGGAATGCATTTAACGATTGCAATTTTAGCTGCTTTGCTACAACGAGAGCACACTGGTAAAGGGAGCTATGTTTATCAGTCAATGCAGGATGCGGTTATTAACCTTTGTCGCATTAAATTGCGGGATCAATTGATGTTAGACAATCTCGGAGCATTGCCATTCTATGCCGTCTATCCTAACTATAAATGGGGAAAAGCAATCCCCAGGGCCGAAAATAGTGAAGGTGGACAAGTGATTGGCTGGACTTATAAGGCAAAAGGTTGGGAAACGGATCCTAATGCCTATGTTTATATTGTTATCCAAAATAAAAACAAAAGCTGGGAGACAATTGCTAATACGATGGGCCATCCTGAATGGGCTACTGATGAACGCTTTAAGGATTGGGAACATCGCCAGCTCCATAAGCAAGAAATTTACCCCTTGATTGAATCGTATACCAAGAATTACGATAAGTACGAGTTAACTAAAAAACTTGGAGAGGCTGGTATACCAGTCGGTCCAGTTTTAGATTGGCACGAGCTTGAAAATGATCCAGACTTAAATAAAGACGGTACCTTGGTTAAGATTAATCAGGGAGGAAATCGTGGCGAATTTAAGACGGTGGGGATGCCGTTTACGATGTCAAACTATAAACCAACCTATAAGCGAGCCCCAGATCTTGGTGAAAATAATAAAGAGATTCTATCTTCGCTTGGTTATGATCCTGAACAAATTGAAGAATTAGTAGCTAAGGGCGTAATCTCAAAAGTAGAAAAGCCTCATAATCCACGGACAAAAGTTATTAAGAATTAACTATGGTTTATGCTGATAAAAGAAAAGAGATCGGAAAATTGAATTTTTCGGTCTCTTTTAAGTGTTAACAAAACTAAGAATTCCTTCTAAAGTTTTAAACTTTCACAAGATGTATAGTTTCCATGGAGCCACTTATTCGCCCCAGCTATTAATGTGTTTTTATTTCCAGTAGAATAAAGATGATAGGTAGCCTTATCGTCACTTAGCATATTTTTGTTTTTTAATAAAGTTTGGATATAATTAATTGTTTCTTTTGCCGGATCAACTAATTTTGTCTTTTCTCCAACTTTATTTTGAATTTGATTTCTTAGAAACGGAAAATGAGTGCATCCTAAGATTAAAGCATCAACTGGGTGTGTATCAAAAATAGATAGTTGCTCATTGACAGTTCGTTGGGCCTGCGGAGTATTAGTGAGGCCATGTTCAACAATTGAGACTAAAGGTTGGGTTGCTTTACTAATGACGTTAATTGTTGGATCAATTTTATGAATTTCTCTTTCGTAAGCACCATCTTTTATTGTTGAATCGGTTCCAATTACTCCAATTGTATGTGCATTTGTATTAACCGCAGCCTGGGCGCCAGGGTGAATTACCCCTAGTACTGGAATAGATAATTCTTTTTTTGCCATGGCTAACGCTGCTGCTGTAGCTGTATTACATGCGATTACCATTAGTTTTACAGGATACTTTTCGAAATATTCACCAATCTTAAGAACAAACTTCCTCACTTCAGCCTGAGGTTTGGTTCCGTATGGGAAATGTCCTTCATCTCCTACAAAGACTATTGATTCATTAGGTAATTGTTGTTGAATAAGCCTAACAACCGATAATCCACCAAGTCCTGAATCCATGACTCCAATAGGCTGATTATTCATTTTCTACTACCTCCCTATTTATGAATTTCTTTTGCATTTTCATCTAATAGACCAGTATGATGCTTTTTTGTTAGCTGAAAAATAATAAATGGAATTGTCAAAACAACAAGGAAGCTTATGATTAAAATCGCCATATATGTTCCATGAGATGAAGCAGGCAGTGAAGTAGTTGGGAAAAATGAGATGATAAAAGCAAATAATGTTACTAAGAAACCACAAACAGCAATTATTGTTTTTCCAAAAGTGCCGCCTGGTACATTATAAGTTCTTGGTAGATCTTTCTTTTTATATACTAAAACCAAATAACTAGTAAAGAATAGGAAGTAAGCGACTAAATAAATAACAACTGTCAAGCCCATTGCAGCAAAGAAAGAAACATTACCGCCGCCACCGCCGAGGGTTAAAACGGCATCCCAAATTGAAACGATGATTCCTTGAACGATAATTAGCCGAACAGGAATATCATGTTTATTCGTTTTCTTGAAATAGCTAGGAAGAATACCAATTTTGGCGGTATCGTAAATAGCACGAGAAGGTCCTGTTACCCATGAACTAATTTCGGCAATAACACCACAGGCTAACATTAACCCAACAATACGAGTAAGCCAGCCTAATTCGCCATGGCTCAAATTAATAAATAGATAATTAAAAGCTTGTACAACTCCGGCACTTAATGAAAGCTGGTTTTGCGGAATAACAGCAGCTACAGTTAAACCGCCTAGTGTATCTAAACAAATTGCTAGGATGACAAGGATAAACATAACTAATGGATAATTCTTATTTGGACTTTTAAGGTCATTGATGTAAGAAGCGGAGGCCTCGCCACCCATATAAGCCAAAATAAATGAGACAAACACAACGAGGGTATCAACTTTGCTAAAATCTGGAATAAATTGGTGTGGAGTGAAAGTAATCAATAATTTTCCACCAGAGCATAGATACCAAATGGCAAGAATAAATAATATTGCGGAGGGGATTAGGATACCAATTAGAAAACCAAATTTTGCAATTCTTTGTGTATATTTGGTTCCACCAAATTGGGAAAATGTAACTAACCAGAAGACGATTAATACTCCCCAAAATTTAACCCACGCGTTATTTGTTAAAGCAGGCCAACTCACAACAAACGATAGTGCTCCTAAAATAAAGTAAATCATCGTACAAAAATTGACCGTAATTTGGAACCACTGAAAAAAGATTGCAGCGAAACCAAACCTCGTTCCAAGGGTATGACTAACCCAACTAAACTCACCACCACCATTATCGTTCCAACCTTTAACAGTAGCCATTTCTGCAGCACATAATGCAACAGGAATAAACCAAAATAGGCCTCCTAATATCAGAAAGAATACAAGATGGAGTTTAGAGGTGGCAAAGGTTGGATATTCATAAACTGTTAAAACCATTGCTGCAGTAATTGAGAAGAACCCCCACATTGTAAGAGTTCTTTTGTTTTGTAATGTACTCGTAATGACGATATACCTCCTTTTACATTTCAGTGATATAAAAAATGTTCTACATAATTAAAAAGCTTTCACCAAGGCTTAACTATGTAGAACAAATGTAGTCTTAAAAATTAATGTGCAAAGCCATACTTTTTAAGTTCAGTTGTTTTTTTTCCAACTAAAGTCGAGTTATTTAATGCTTTAATATCACGTTGCATATCATCAATAAATTCATGTGCTCGGCTCATTCCAAAGTCTGCTCGACATACAATTCGTTGCACTTCTACTGTATCTAAGTTCTTCGGTAGAGGGTAGGCAGGAACTTGCCAACCTTGCATTCGTAAACGATCAGCTAAGTCGTATAATGACCAATTTTGGGCAGTTAGATCTTTTAACTTATAACAGATAATTGGAAGTTGTGATCCATCATTAACCATTTCAAACATACCCATTTTTTCAATTTCCGTTGAGAGATAAACGGCTACATCATGAGTACGTTTTTGAATCTTTTGGTAGCCATCAAAGCCAAAACGTACAAAGTTGTAATATTGCCCAATAATTTGGGAAGCACTTCTTGAGAAATTAATCGCCATTGTCGGCAATTCACCGCCCAAATATTGAACTTTGAAGATTAAGCTTTCAGGTAGAAACTTTTTATCACGCCAAAGAACCCAACCAATTCCTGGATAAACTAATCCGTACTTGTGACCAGAAGAATTAATTGAAACAACATTCTTAAGTTGAAAGTCCCATTTTATATCTGGTTCCATAAATGGAGCATAGAAACCACCAGAAGCGGCATCAACATGGATATATACTTTATAGTCAGTAGTCTTGTTATATTCTTCAACAAGATCATTTAATTTCGCAATATCATCGTAACGACCGGTATAAGTAATACCCATAATGCCAACGATTCCAATAGTATATTCATCAACGTAATCCATTACAGTATTCATGTTAAGGGATTGGTGTTCTTCATCCATTGGAACGGTTCGAAGTTCAACATCAAAATAGGTTGCAAATTTTTCCCAGCAAACTTGGTAACCGGATGATATTACTAGATTTGGCTTTCGGGCATGAATGTCAAGGCCTAACTTTTTAGCACGCTCGCGCCATGCAAATTTCATTGCCAAGCCACCAAGCATACAACCTTCGGAAGAACCAACAGTTGAAGTTCCGATATAATCTTCATCTTTTTGACCATGCCATAAATTAGCAATAATATTGACACAGCGGTTTTCTAATTCAGCAGTTCTCGGATATTCATCTTTGTCGATAGCATTTTTTTGCATCGTTTCTGCCATAATTTCTGTTGCTTTAGGTTCCATGTATGTTTGACAGAAGGTTGCTAGGTTTTCACGAGCGTTACCTTCATCAATTAGTTGATCTTTTACAATGCGATAAGCTACTTCTGGAGCAACAGGTTCTTGATTTAATTCGTATTTTGATAAAGCATGATCAGAAGTATATGAGCCGAAAATTGGATCTAACACGTCACGCTTTTCCTTATCATTTTTTCCATATAGTCCTGCCATAAATGGTAGCCTCCTTAGTCAATTTAATAATTGTCTCTTTTTTTGCATTCTTAAATAAAATTAATATGTGATAACTAAAATAGTTAATTATAGAAGTTGAATGCATATTAAAACGAAGGCAAAAAGCAATACAAAATAAGCTGTCAGCACTGAAGAAAATTTGATTATTTATAAATAATAATTATTATTTACACTTTCAACTATATGCTTTTTTTTTTTTGCAACGATTGTGCTATCAAAAAAATTATAATCAAAGTTAGTTATGCTGGTATAAATGAAATAGATGATAAGGCATGAACGAGCTTGAAAGATAGATTAAAAGCTATATTGTTCGTTATTTAGTGAAAAATATTAATTATCTTTGCTTTATCCGAATTTAAAGCAAGTATTCGTATTGAATTATTCTTAAATATATGTAATAATCGCACTATCATATTTGTTTGGGGTGTGTATTTTGGAATAAACACGAACGATTGGCTTTTTAGACCGGACCTTTCATTTGACAGAAAACGGCACGAATATTAAGCAAGAATGTTTAGCTGGATTGACGACTTTTGTTTCAATGGCCTATATTCTTTTTGTTAATCCGAGCGTACTAGGAGTAGCCGGAATGGATAAAGGAGCGGTTTTTACTGCAACTGCTTTGTCAGCAATTATTGGCTGCTTTTTGATGGGAATTTTGGCTAATTATCCAATTGCGATTGCTCCGGGATTAGGTGATAACGCCTTCTTCACTTATTCGGTCGTATTAGCAATGGGAATTCCGTGGCAAAAGGCAATGGCTGGTGTTTTTGTTGCCTCTGTCTTGTTTACGATCTTGTCTTTCCTTAAAGTACGGGAAATTGTAATTAATGCTATTCCTAAAGATTTGAAATATGCAATGGCTGCGGGGATTGGAATATTTATCTCTTTTGTTGGTTTGCAGGGTGGTGGAATCATTGTTTCAAGTAAATCATCACTAGTTGAATTAGGATCGCTGACGGTTCCTACAACCTGGATTACAATTTTTGGGATTTTCTTGATTGCGATTTTAATGGTCAAAAAGGTTCCAGGAGCAATTTTTATTGGCTTAGTTGCAACAACGCTTCTTGGTTTATTAACGGGATTGGTTAAGATGCCAGATCATTTAATTTCAATGGCTCCTAGCTTAGAACCGACTTTTGGAGTAGGGATTAAGTTCTTGCCAACAATGACTGATCCGAAGATGTGGGCTGTTGTCTTAATCTTCTTATTGGTAGCTTTCTTTGACACTGCTGGAACCTTAGTTGGGTTAGCTCAAGAAGCAGGATTAATGAAGGATAATAAAATGCCCCGCATTGGTCGGGCTTTAATGGCTGATTCGCTTTCGATGTTAGGAGGGGCGGTGATGGGAACAACACCAACTTCTGCCTATGTTGAATCTTCAGCTGGTATTGCGGTTGGTGGGAAAACTGGTCTGACTGCGATTGTAACAGGAACGCTTTTTATTTTAAGTATGGCTTTTTCTCCTTTACTTGAAGTTGTTACTAGTCAAGTGACCGCCGCCGCTTTAATTGTGGTCGGAGTATTGATGGTTTCCGCCTTGAAAGATATCGAATGGGATAAATTTGAAATTGCACTGCCGTCATTCTTGGTTGCTATTGGAATTCCGCTAACTTATAACATTTCTTATGGGATTGCATTTGGCTTTCTTACGTATCCAATCTTAATGGTTGCTGCAGGACGTCGCAAAGAAGTAAATGTTGTAATGTGGAGCATGTTTTTTGTTTTTATTGCGTTGCTGTATATTTTGAATGTTTTGCCAAAATGAAAAACACCCTAAGATTGTTGAGCTTAAACAATCTTAGGGTGTTTTAATTTAGGGTGATACATAAAAAAAGCATTCCCAATTCTCGGAGAATGCCTTTTTTAGAATTGAACCAACAAGTAATACCTAGTGATTACTTGTTATAGAATTCAACGATAAGAGCTTCATCAATATCAGCGTTCATATCTTCACGTGCTGGAATGCGGTTAAGCTTACCTTCAAGTTTGTCGGCATCAAAGTCAACGTATGAAGGACGAGAAACAACAGCTTCCACAGCGTTCTTGATGATGTCTAAGTTCTTAGACTTGTCACGAACGGCGATGATTTGACCAACCTTAACTTCGTATGATGGAATGTCAACACGCTTACCATCAACAGTGATGTGACCGTGGTTAACTAATTGACGAGCTTGACGACGAGTAGTGGCTAAACCAAGACGGTAAACCATGTTATCAAGACGACGTTCAAGCAATGCCATAAAGTTGGCACCGTGAGTACCTTCCTTAATCTTGCCGGCACGAACGAAAAGGTTTGAGAATTGACGTTCAGTCATACCGTACATAAAACGTAGCTTTTGCTTTTCACGTAATTGTGTACCATATTCTGAAAGCTTACCGCGACGATCGCGACCGTGGTCACCAGGAGCGTAAGCCCGACGTGCTAATTCTTTACCAGTACCTGAAAGTGAAACGCCAAGACGACGTGAAACACGCCAACTTGGACCAGTGTAACGAGACATAAATAAATTCCTCCAATAATTTTAGTTGGAGTAAAATAATCCGATTGTGAGCTTGGCATTCGTGCAGGCTGATTTGAATCTTTCACCCTAGCAGCCGGGTTACTAAAAACACCGTTTGGCACCAGTCTGTTGACGAGCTTGCTCCTCACTGCTGCATTATTTTACACAAAATCTAGTGTACAACGATTCGTAATAATAAGTCAATCTTTTCTTTAGAAACCTCTTAACTTTTTTAGCAGAATGATGAACAATATAAAAGTTTATTAAACGTAGATGTTTTTTCATATCTTTTAAAGCAGGTTCATTGTGGTATGCTATAATTTTGAATAGGATTATACGGATAATTATTGTGCAAGAGCAATAAACAATAAAAAGTAGTAGGTGGAAAAAGTGGTTTTTCAAGTATTGATTGGTATTTTAATTATTGTTGTAGCAATATTAGCTTGCGTATATTTTTATCAACGACGAGCTGTTAAACAGATCAACGACTTAATGGAAAGCGAGAAAAAGCTAGCAGATCAAAAAGTTGACCAGCAGATCAAAAATGTTGAAGAATTGCAACTAATCGGGGATGCTAAAAAGCAATTCGAAACAATTAAAAACAAATATGAAAAACAAGTGCGACCAGCAATCACGGCCTTTAATAAACGAGCTCCCCAATTGTTAGCAGATTCACGGACGAGCAAGTTACTGACAATTAACACTCAGATTCGTGACTTGCAAGCAGATTTGGCAAAGTTAACAACAACTCTTCAACAGATCCAAAAAGACTTGCAACATCTTCGTCAACAACAACATACCCATAAGCAAGCGGTCGAGCAGATTAAAAATAAATATCGTCAATTCCACCGGCAACTAAATGAGAAGAGCTTCGAATATGGAGACAGTGAAAAGCAGTTAAATAGTAGGTTAAATGAATTGGAAGATCAATTTGCGCAATTTACTGATTTAACTAATAAGGGCGATATTGAGGCGGCTCAAGAAATTTTAAGCAATTTGCAATCTGAAAACGACAAATTTGAACAAGACCTTAAGAAGATTCCTCAGCTCTATAAGCCAATTGCAACCGAGTTTCCAGAACAATTATCCGAGCTAAAAAGTGGTTATGAGACACTTGTAAAGCAAAATTTCCACTTTACGGAGAAAAATATTGATAAGCAAATTGAGCAACTCCAATCAAAACTAGATCAGACGATTGACCAGCTTAACAATTTACAATTAGATGTTGTGGAACAATCTAATAAAGATCTTAGTGACCAGATTGATTACTTATACGGGGTAATGCAAAAAGAAATTGACGCTAAGAATGAAGCTGTTCATTTGATCGAAGTGATGAAAGACTTTACAAAACATGCTCAACGGCAAAATGACGAACTTGGTGTAGAATTAGACCGGTTAAGTTTGAATTACACACTTACTAATCATGAACAAGAAACCGTTCGTGAACTTGGTGAACAAATTAAAGCGATTATTAAACAGTATCGTGATGACGCAGAAGCGGTTGCCAATAAAACGGCTGTTTATAGTCAGGTGCTTGATCGACAAAAGTCTAATCAAAAGAACTTGACTGAAATTGAAAAAAGCCAAGAGAAGCTTAACGATGAAGTTGCTAAATTACAGACTGATGAGCAACGCGCCCGTCAAATGCTTCAAAAATATTCCACCCAGATTCGTACAATTCATCGGCAAGTAGAACAGTTGAACCTTCCTGGCTTACCAAAAGATTACTTAGATTACTTCTTTGGTGTCAGCGATGAGATTAAAAAGTTAGCTGATGAATTGAATGAGTATAAGATCAATATGGATGAAATTACGAAGCAACTAATTATCGTCGAATCAGACCTAGACACATTAAATGACAAGACTGATATTCTTCGTGATAGCGCGGAATTAACAGAACGATTCCAACAATATGCGAACCGGTTTAGTGATAACGAAAAGATTGCAGCAGCTGCTAAAAAATCTCAAGAACTTTTTAAGCAGTTTAACTACACAGCAAGCTTAGAGGCAATTGCGACCGTTTTAGAAGAAATAGAACCTGGTAGCTATAAACGAATTGAAGATACCTATTATCGTGAAATTGGTAAAAATTAAAAATCAAGGTGAGTGGGAATTAACCTTCTCGACAAGGAGGTGGGCTAAGGATAGAACGGTGATTAGCACGGCACGGGCTGATTATCGTTCGGACTTAGCCTCGAGCCTTGTGGTTAATTTCCACGATATCTTAAACAATGTTCGTATAAATAAAGAGGCTGTTGAAAAAACAAAGTTTTTTCCAGCCTCCTCTTTTCTTATTAAATGATAGTGATAATTAATGCCTAATAGCTAATTTTCTGTTATAATATAAAACCGTTTTAAGAAGAGTCGAAATCTTCAGCAGTAGCCTATCCTATACTGTTGAAATCATAATCAGAGTAGGTTACCCATTTGTAACAACCCTGTGTATTATTTTTAGGAAGGAAATTAGTATGATCTATTTTGATAATAGTGCGACGACAAAGATACTACCGGATGTTTTGTCGACATACGAAACCGTGAGCCAAAAGATTTGGGGGAATCCAAGCAGCTTACATAATTTTGGTGAAAATGCTTGGAACCTTCAAGAACAGGCACGCCAGCAGATCGCAAAGCTATTCGGGGTTAAGCCTAGTGAAATTATTTTTACTAGTGGTGGTTCTGAAGGAGATAACTGGGTAATCAAAGGAACTGCAATGGCTAAGCACCGTTTTGGCAAACACATTATTACGACCAGTGTTGAACATGCGGCAGTAAAAAATGCATTGGAGCAACTAAAAGACTTCGGATTTGAAGTTACTTATCTCCCAGTTGATAAAGAAGGACGGATCAATCCTGCTGATGTTAAAGCTGCCATTCGTCCAGATACTATTTTAGTGTCTATCATGGCGGTTAATAATGAAATTGGAACAGTTCAGCCAATTAAAGAAGTGGGAGAAATCCTTAAAGATTATCCAAATATTCACTTTATGGTGGATGCTGTTCAGGCTATTGGTAAAGGATTAGATGACCAAGTATTTAGTGATCGCGTTGATTTTGCCACTTTTTCTGGTCATAAATTTCATGCCCCACGAGGAACTGGTTTTGTTTATGTCAAGAGTGGCCGTAAGTTAGAGCCCTTGATTGCTGGTGGTGGTCAAGAGCGAACACTACGAAATGGGACAGAAAATACACCGGGTAATGTTGCGATGGCAAAAGCAATTCGGTTAGTAAAGGAAAATGAAGCGGAATCAGTAAAATGTGAACAGGCAATCAAAGAACGGATTTACGACCATTTAAGTAAATTTGATCATGTGAAGTTGATTTCTGGCCGCGATCAAGGTTTTGCTTCCCATGTACTATGCTTTGCAATTGTAGGGGTTCGGGGCGAAACGATTGTTCATGCCTTTGAAGACAAGGATATCTATATCTCAACTACTAGTGCTTGCTCGTCTAAAAAGCATTCCGAAGCCGGAACATTAGCTGCCATGAAGGTTCCAGAAAATATTGCAACAAGTGCAGTTCGGATTAGCCTGGGGGATCAAAATACCCTTGAAGAAGCTGATCAGTTTAATAAAACATTTGATGAATTATACGCTGGTTTTAAGAAAATTATTGAATAAAATCTGAAAGGAGGACATAACGTGCAATATACAGAAATTATGGTTCGTTATGGTGAGCTTTCGACAAAGGGACATAATAAAAAGTCCTTTATTGATCGTTTAGGGGTAAACGTACGAAAGGCCCTTCATAGCTTTGACCAGGTAAAGGTGCATGCACAACGTGATCGGTTGCATGTTGAATTAAATGGAGCTGACTATGATCAAGTGATGAATCGGTTGAAGTTAGTGTTTGGGATTCAAAACTTCTCTCCATCAATTAAAGTTGATAAGACTTTTGAAGCGACTGCAGAGGCAGCAGCACAAATGATCGCTGAACAAGTTGATAAACCAATTACCTTTAAAGTAGAAACTCGCCGGTCAGATCACCAATTTGCAATTGATACCTTTGAAATGAACAACAAGCTAGGAGGATACCTCTTAGATAAGTTTCCTGATAAATTAAAAGTTGATGTTCACCATCCAGACCTAACTTTACGGGTTGAGATCCGTCTTAATGGGATTTTCCTTTCAAGTGAAACGATTAAGGGTGCTGGTGGTTTGCCAGTTGGTACTGCCGGTAAAGGAATGATGATGATGTCTGGTGGAATTGATTCACCAGTAGCTGCTTACCTTGGGATGAAGCGTGGTGTTTCAATGGAAATGGTTCACTTCTTTAGTCCGCCATATACTAGTCCCCAAGCTTTAGCAAAGGCTAAGCAACTAACTGAACGTCTTGCAAAATATAGTGGAAGTATTAAGTTTATTCAGGTGCCATTTGCTGAAATTCAGGAAACAGTCAAGGAAAAGGTTCCTGAAGGTTACCTAATGACGATTCAACGGCGGATGATGCTTCGGTTGGCAGCAGCCTTAATGATTAAACGTCATGGCCTGGCTATTTTTAATGGTGAATCATTAGGTCAAGTTGCTTCTCAGACAATGGAAAGTATGCTGGCGATTAATGATGTAACTTCTTATCCGGTATTGCGTCCAGTATTGTCATTTGATAAGACCGAAATTATTAAAATTGCCCAAGATATTGATACCTATGACCTTTCAATTCTTCCATATGAAGACTGTTGTACTGTCTTTACACCGCCATCGCCAAAAACGCGGCCAAATGTTGAGCGGGCTCGTGAATACGAAAAACGACTTGATATTGAAGGATTAATGCAACGAGCTCTTGATGGGATTGAAATTACGGAAATTCATCCTGGTGAAGATTATTTAAACCAAAATGAAGATGTTTTTGCTGAATTACTTTAATTAGGCCTTGACGAGGTTTGATAATTTAGCTATGATACATTTTAATAAGCATTGACCGAAAGAGTAGTAAAGCGGCACCTAAAAAGCGAGATCCTGATAGTGAGAGAGGATTAGTTAAACTTTATGAAGGTAGTTCGGGAGCTGATATACTGAAATTAATAGTAGGTATATCCGGTTCATTTACCGTTATGAAATGATAAAGTGGGGTATTTTATACTCAAATTAGGTGGTACCGCGATGATTCGTCCTATCGATTGTGATAGGGCGTTTTTTAGTTAATGCACAAAATAAAAATGAAGATTGCTTTCTGAAAGGAGTTTCTGCCATGACAGAAAAAGATATGTCAACCAAGTACGATCCAGCGACGGTTGAAGAAGGCCGTTATCAATGGTGGATTGACCAAGGATTCTTTAAACCAAGTGGTGACAAAAAAGCTCACCCATATTCAATTGTTATCCCACCACCGAATGTTACTGGTAAGTTGCACTTAGGCCACGCTTGGGATACAACTTTACAAGATATGATTATTCGACAAAAGCGGATGCAAGGCTATGATGTATTATGGGTTCCTGGAATGGACCATGCTGGTATTGCCACCCAGGCGAAAGTTGAAGCCCGTCTTCGTAAACAAGGAATTTCTCGTTATGACCTTGGCCGTGACAAGTTTGTTCAACAAGTTTGGGACTGGAAAGATGAATATGCTGATATTATTCACCAACAGTGGGCTAAGATGGGTATTTCTGTGGATTATGACCGCGAGCGTTTTACCCTTGATGAAGGATTAAATAAGGCTGTTCGGAAAGTCTTTGTTGATCTCTACAATAAGGGCTTAATTTATCGTGGAACTTACATCATCAACTGGGACCCACAAGCACGGACGGCCTTATCAGATATTGAAGTTATTCATAAGGACGATAAGGGTGCATTTTATCATGTTAAGTATCCATTTACTGATGGCACTACTTTTAATGGTAAGGATTACATCGAAATTGCCACTACTCGTCCAGAAACAATGTTCGGGGATGAAGCGGTTGCCGTTAACCCTAATGATGAACGTTACAAGGACTTAGTTGGTAAGAAGGTCATGGTACCACTTGTCAACCGGGAAATTGAGATTATTGCTGATGACTATGTAACACCTGAGTTTGGTACTGGGATGGTTAAGATTACCCCAGCTCATGATCCAAACGACTTCAAGGTAGGTAAGCGTCACAATCTTCCTGAACTTAATACAATGAATGAAGATGCTTCCATGAACGAAAATGCTGGTAAATACGAAGGTATGGACCGTTTTGAAGCTCGTGAAGCAATCGTTAAGGATCTTCAAGATCAAGGTTACATGTTAAAGATTGACCCAATTGTTCACTCTGTTGGTCACTCAGAACGGACAGGGGTACAAGTTGAAGCCCGTCTTTCCACACAATGGTTTGTTAAGATGAAGCCATTAGCTGAAGCAGCTCTTAAGAACCAAGATACTGATGACCGAGTTAATTTCGTTCCAGAACGATTTGAACACACCTTTACGCAATGGATGGAAAATATTCATGATTGGGTTATTTCTCGTCAATTATGGTGGGGTCACCGGATTCCAGCTTGGTATAACAAACAGACTGGCGAAGTTTATGTTGGTATGGAAGCTCCTAAAGATGCTGAAAATTGGGAACAAGATAAGGATGTCCTTGATACATGGTTCTCCAGTGCGCTTTGGCCATTCTCGACGATGGGCTGGCCTAATACTGATTCAGCAGACTTCAAGCGCTACTTCCCAACCAATACTTTAGTTACTGGTTATGACATCATCTTCTTCTGGGTTTCCCGGATGATTTTCCAATCGCTTGAATTTACGGGTCGGGCACCATTTAAGAATGTTCTTCTCCATGGTTTGATTCGTGATGAACAAGGGCGAAAGATGAGTAAATCCTTGGGAAATGGTATTGACCCAATGGATGTTATCGAGAAGTACGGGGTAGATGCCCTACGGTGGTTCTTAATTACTGGCTCAACTCCTGGTCAAGATATTCGTTTTAGCTACACCAAGATGGATGCAGCTTGGAACTTTATTAATAAGATTTGGAACGCTAGTCGTTACGTTATCATGAACCTTGGTGAGATGCCTGCCCCTGTTCTTCCTGATAAGAGTAAGTGGGATTTAGCTGATCGGTGGATTTTGAGTCGGTTAAATGCAACTGTAAAGCAGGTTAACGAACAGTTTGACAAGTTTGAATTTGGTGAAGCTGGTCGGGCGCTTTACAACTTCATCTGGAATGATTTCTGTGACTGGTATATCGAAATGACCAAGGAAAAACTCAATAATGGGACTGACGAAGAAAAGAATAATACTAAGAATATTCTTGGTTACGTTCTTGATCAGACCTTGAAGATGTTGCATCCAATTATGCCATTCGTTACCGAAAAATTATGGCAATCAATGCCGCATGATGGTGAATCAATTATGGTTGCAGATTACCCAGTTGCTAATGCTGAACTTGATGATCCAGCCGCAACTGAACAAATGAATAGTTTGATTGAATTGATTAAGGCTGTTCGTAACATTCGAAATGAAGCTAATGCGCCAATGTCTAAACCAGTTGATATTTTGGTAAAGGTTGATAACGATCACTTGGCTCAGATGTTGAATGATAATCGTGACTATATTGAACGTTTCTGTCATCCAGAAAACTTAACTATTGGTAAAGATGTTGAAGCTCCTAAGCTTGCGATGAGCGGTATTTTGACCGGAGCAGAAGTTTACATCCCAATGGCTGAATTGGTTGATCTTAATGAGGAACGAGATCGGATGGAAAAAGAGATTGCTAAACTTGAAAAAGAAGTAGAACGTTCACAAAAGAAGCTTGGCAATGAAAAGTTTGTTAATAACGCGCCGGAAAAGGTTGTTGAAGCTGAACGGCAAAAGGCAACGGAATGGCAACAAAAATTAGCAGCAGCCAAGGAACGTCTTCAATCACTTCAACAAGCTTAGCGTCAATTTATAGTAGGATAATTAACATTTTTAACAATAAATGAAAATTATATCATTTTATTAAATAGGTTAGACTACTGTAAGAATGCTATTAGCTATAATATTTATAAATATAGTTTAAAAATAGATTAAAAAGGGAGCGAGACAGAAGGCACTCGTGACTTCGTTTTCGAGCCCCCGCAAGCAACAATAGGCCTCCAACGCTCGGTTTTGCCGGGCGTTGAAGGCCATTGTTGTACTGCGCCATTTGTCTTTTATGAAAGGAACCTGATTTATGTCACAGCTCCTTTTCTTAGTATGAAAAAGTAATCATACATTGCTTAAAAATATTTATCTATTGATAAGGATTAAATAACTGATAATTAAGCGGTTTATTTAAAAATTATTTCACATATTTGCCATTTATTTATTGTAATTATTTATCACAAGTATTATGATTAATTGTGGAGAAACAGGAAACGGTTTCAACTATTCTTTTATCGATATACTTCGGAGGGAGGTATTTATAATGACTATTCTTAGTCTGGCACGTTTCCAATTTGCCATGACGACGGTTTATCACTTCTTCTTTGTTCCTTTCTCTATTGGAACAGCTTTTATCGTCGCCATTATGGAAAGTATGTACGTTTCAACTAAAGACGAGACGTACAAAAAAATGGCAAAATTTTGGGGGAATATTTTCTTACTTAGTTTTGCTGTCGGTGTTGTTACAGGTTTGATTCAGGAATTCCAGTTTGGGATGAACTGGTCAGATTACTCACGGTTTATGGGTGATATCTTTGGTGCTCCATTAGCCCTCGAAGCTTTGCTATCATTCTTTATTGAATCAACATTTATTGGCTTATGGGTATTTACCTGGAAAAAGGTTAAGCCAGGTTTGCACCTTTTCTTCATTTGGATGACGAGTTTTGGTTCTTTAACATCTGCTTTATGGATTTTAACTGCCAACTCATTCATGCAACACCCTGTTGGTTATGAAATCAAGGGTGGCCGTGCAGTAATGGTTAATTTTGGCGCATTGCTTAAAAACCCTCAATTATGGTATGAATTTGGGCATGTTATCCTTAATGCTATCATGATGGGTGGAATTATTATTGCTGGTTTAACGGCATTCCAACTTCTCAAGAACCAAAAACTTTCTGAGGCTAATAAGAAGTTTTACAAGAAGTCAATGCGTTTAGGACTTTTAATTTCATTGATTTTCTCTGTTGGTGGAATTGCCTTAGGGGATGCCCAGATGCAATACTTAATCAAAGAACAACCAATGAAATTTGCAGCTACTGAAGATGTTTTCACAACTACTGGTAAGCATGCACCATGGACAATTGTCGGTATTGCTGATATGAAGGACCATGAAGTAAAAGGCAATATCGATATTCCCTATGCCCTAAGTATTTTGTCATACCACAAAACTACTGGGGCGGTTACCGGGATGAATGAGCTCAATGCCCAATATAAGAAAAAGTACGGCAAGAATCTTGATTACTACCCACCGGTAAATACATTATTCTATAGTTTCCGGATTATGTGTGCAGTCGGTGCTTGGATTTTCTTAGTTTCTTTAGTTGGATTAATTATGACAAGGGAAAAGAGCAAGAAACCACTTGCACAACGCCGCTGGGCACTTTGGTGTATTGCAATTACCACTTTCTTACCATTTATCGGTAATACTGCTGGTTGGTTTGTAACAGAATTTGGTCGTATTCCATGGACAGTTTATGGCTTGTTTACAATTGCCGAAAGTGTATCGCCAAATGTTTCAGTTGGATCCTTATTGACATCAAATATTGTTTACTTTGTATTATTTACAACTCTTGCAATTACATTAATTTGGTTAATTGTTCTTGAGTTACGTAAAGATCCATCGGAAGCAATTGAACCTAAATTCAAGAAGGTTCTTGACCCATTTGACAAGGAGGCGTTCTAGATGAGTTTTCTTCAATTATTATGGTTTGTATTGATTGGAGTGCTTTTTGCCGGCTTCTTCTTCCTAGATGGATTTGATTATGGGGTAGGAATGGCGGTTGAAACACTTGCTCATAATGAATCAGAGCGTGATCAACTTGTGCGGACAATTGGACCAGTTTGGGATGCAAATGAAGTATGGTTAATCACTGCTGGTGGTGCAATGTTTGCTTCATTTCCATATTGGTACGCTAGTCTTTTCAGCGGCTATTATTTAATCTTAATGATTATCCTAGCTGGTTTAATTATTCGTGGTGTTTCTTTTGAATTCCGCAAAAATAGTCCAATGCCACAAAAACGGATTTGGGATTGGGCGTTAGCAATTGGTAGTGCCATCGTTCCGTTTTTCCTCGGGATTATGTTTGTTAGCATGATTCATGGAATGCCAATTGATGCTAATGGCAATTTTCACGCAGGATTCTTTGACTATTTCAACTGGCTTTCAGTTGTTGGTGGGATTGCCTTATTGCTTTTAACCTACTTACATGGAATTAATTATATTGCCTTAAAGACGACTGGTCCGGTTCAGGAACGCGCCCGGAACTACGCTGAATTTTTGTACTGGATTCTTTATGCTGGCGAAGTTGTCTTTGCACTATTATTAATCTTTATGACCGACTTTATGGCTGTTCACCCAGTTGGCACAATCATCATGCTTATATTGATTGTTGGTTTCTCAGTTTTAGCCCAAGTAGAAACCTTTGCTGGTCATGAACTAATTGCCTTTATTTCAAGTGGGTTAACCTTAGTATCTTTAGTTGTATTGATCTTTATCGGTCTCTTCCCACGGGTACTAATTAGTAGCATTAGTCCGAAGTACAGCATTCTTATTCAAAATGCTTCCTCAACAGAATATACGTTGACAGTGATGACGATTGCTACTTGCTGTCTTTTACCATTTGTTTTGGCATATACAATCTGGGCTTACTGGATTTTCCGTAAACGGATTGCAATGCCAGCTATTCCGGAGGTTAAATAAAAATTTATGATTGATCGACTACTCTTCAAAATCGAGGGGAGCAGACATATCATGATTAAGCTTGTGGGGCTTTATGTCCTGCAAGCTTTTCTTATCCTTGGTCAGGGATTAAGTTTGGCTGCTTTACTAACAGGCTTATGGCAGGGACATTCTCTTTTAAGCCAAATATATGGCTTAGGTGGATTTATTGTTTGTTACCTTTTGCGTCATGGACTAACCGAAATTGGGAATGATTGGCTTGATAAGTATTCGGCTAATGCTGCTCAGAACTTTCGTCAGCAATTATTAAAAAAAGTCTTTGCACTTGGACCGGTAATTGTTCAGCGGGAGGGAACCGGTAATATGGTTACTCTTGCTCTTGATGGCATTAAAGAAGTTGAAAATTATATTCGACTCATCTATAGCAAGGTGATCAGCATGATGATTATTCCAGTCATTATTTTGGTTGTCTGTTTTTGGCTTGATTGGATTTCTGGCATTGTTATGTTGTTAGTTTATCCTTTGATTGTTTTATTCATGATTATTTTAGGCTATGCAGCAAAGGCTAAGGCAGATCGACAGTTTGCAGCTTTTCAAATATTGTCTAATCACTTTATTGATTCTTTGCGGGGGATTGACACATTGAAGTACTTTGGCCTTAGTAAGAAGTATTCACAAAGTATTTATCGGTCAAGTGAGCGTTTTCGCAAGTCAACAATGAGTGTGATTAAAGTAGCAATGTTATCAACGTTTGCTCTTGATTTCTTTACTACATTAGCTATTGCAATCTTAGCGGTCTTTCTTGGCTTACGGTTAATTAACGGTCACTTATTGTTATTCCCGGCACTGGCAATTTTGATCTTGGCACCTGAATATTTTTTGCCGATTAGGAATTTTGCAAGTGATTACCATGCGACGTTGAATGGTAAAAATTCATTTCATGCGGTTCGGCGAATTCTTGAGATGCCATTACCAAAGAAGCCGACTGTTGAATTACACCAGTGGACAGGAGTCGATGAGTTAAGTTTTGAGAATGTTGAGTTTATGTATCCTCAAAATGGCAGTGAATTAACAAACCTTGATTTAACTGTTAAGGGGAATCAAAAAATTGGCATTATTGGAATGAGTGGGGCCGGAAAGACAACTTTAATTAATCTTTTAAGTGGCTTTTTAGCGCCGACAAGTGGCCAAATTACCATTCAAGGAAAAAAAGTAACGACTTTGGATATTCATGACTGGCAAAAACAGATTCTCTACATTCCACAGACTCCCTATATTTTTGCAGATACGTTAAAAAATAATATTGCCTTTTATACTCCAAATGTCAGTGAAGATAAAATAAAAGAAGCGATTCATGTTGTCGGTTTAGATGATCTTGTTGCTGAATTACCACAAGGATTAGGGACGATGATCGGCAGTGGCCACCGAGCATTAAGCGGTGGGCAGGCACAGCGAATTGCCTTAGCACGAGCATTCCTTGATCCAGAACGTCGGGTAATGATTTTCGATGAACCGACCGCCCACCTTGATATTGAGACCGAGCTGGAATTGAAGAAGAGAATGCTTCCGTTGATGGAAAATAGATTAGTGTTTTTTGCTACCCACCGTTTGCATTGGATGAAGCAGATGGACTACATTTTAGTGTTGAAGAATGGCAAGTTAATTGAACAAGGAACGTATCAGCAGTTGCTTGATGAACATGGTTACTTTACAGAACTGATGGACCAAACACGTGGAAAGGAGATAACCCATGAATAAGATTCCTTTACTTAAAGCAATGAAACATGATCGGTGGGTGAAGCCCTTCCTGAAGCGTTATAAGTGGACCTTGGTATTAGCAATTACCCTGGGGATTGTTACCTTTATTTGTGCTAGTGGATTGATGTTCACCGCGGGCTATTTAATCAGTAAGTCCGCAACGATGCCTTTTAATATTTTGTTAGTATATGTTCCCATCGTTCTTACTCGTGCCTTTGGGATTTTTAGACCGGTGACTAATTATTTTGAACGATTGGTTAGTCATAATTGGGTTCTTAAAATGACTTCTGCATTTCGTAAAAAGCTTTATGATTCGTTAGAGCAGGATGCCGTTTTCTTTAATAGTAAGTATCGAATTGGAGATATTCTTGGGTTACTTTCAGAAGATGTTGCCCACATTCAAAATTTATATTTACGAACAATTTTTCCAATGTTGGTTGCATTTGGGCTTTATGCCATTATCGTTATTGGAATGGGAATAATCTCTCCACTAATGGGGCTTTTAATGTTAGTTCTATTTGGGTTAATCATCATTGCTGTTCCCGTGTGGTCAGTGCTTGTTAATGGTGCACGCCAGCAACTAGAAAAGCAATATACCAATACCTTGTATGCTGATCTTACTGATAATATCATGGGGATTACAGACTGGGTATTTGCGGGGCGCAGTGCGGATTACCTGCAGCACTATGATAAAAGCGAGAAAAACGTATTAGCATCTCAAAAAGCGATGAAACGTTTTGAGCATTGGCGTGATTTTATTCTTCAGGTAATGATTTTATTGGTGGTTGTTAGCCTTATTATATGGGGAGCAGCACGTTTCGGCGGTCATTGGGGAGGCAGTGCAAATTGGATTGCGGCCTTTGTTCTTTGTGTCTTTCCCCTTGATGAAGTATTGTCTAGCTTGCCAGCAGCTGCTCAAGAAACTAATGTATATACGGATTCATTAAAGCGATTGAATGAATTACCACAACCGCCTGCTCCTTCTAAGGCTAATATTGAGATTGCCGCTCCTTATCATCTTAAAATTACAGATGTTTATTATCGCTATCCTAAAACAGAGAAGATGATCTTGCGGGGGATTAATCTTGATGTTAATCCAGGCGAAAAACTTGCCATTCTTGGTCGCAGTGGGGCTGGAAAGAGTACGTTAGCTAGTTTAATTCGTGGAGACCGAAAGCCTACTTCGGGCACTGTTACTCTTAATAATGTGCCAACGGATGAATTTGGTGATGAGATTTCGAATTATATTGGGATTGTTCACCAATCACCATATTTGTTTCATACCACAATCTTAAATAATATTCGTTTGGGAAATGAAGATGCGACAGAGGATCAAGTATGGGATGTTCTTGAACGTGTTGGGTTGGCCGCTATGATTAGACGACTGCCAAAAGGGCTTCATACGATGGTTGATGAAGCAGGGTTACGGTTTTCTGGCGGAGAGCGTCACCGGTTGTCTCTTGCCCGGATTTTGCTCAAGGATGCGCCAATTATCCTTTTAGATGAACCAACTGTAGGTTTAGACCCGGTAACAGAAGAAAAGGTAATTGAGACTTTTATGGAGCAGCTACAAGGAAAAACTTTGATTTGGATTACTCACCATTTACAAGGCATAGAAATGATGGATCAAGTTGTTTTTATCGAGAATGGTAAAATTTCAATGCAAGGCAGCCCGGCAGAATTACAAAAAACAAATGAACATTACCGGGCGTTAAAAATGGCAGATGAAGGTATCTAGCTAGTTTAGAAATGTTATAATAAATAGGACTATTGATGAAGGGATGAATAGTAATGAAAGAAGTTGTTGTACTTGGAGCTGGTTATGCTGGCTTAAAGACAGTTGTTTTACTACAAAAAAAGCTAAAAACTAATGTCCATATTACATTAGTTGATCGTAATGATTATCATTACGAAGCTACTGATTTACACGAAGCTGCTGCGGGAACGCAAAGTGCTTCAAGGATCACTTATCCAATTAGTGATGTTATTAATCCACAAATTACTACCTTTATCCAAGATGAAGTTGTAAAGATCGATCCTGATAAAAAGACGGTTAAGCTTGCTGGTCATGAAGAACTACTGCACTATGATTATTGTGTATTAGGGCTCGGTTTTGTTTCAGAAACCTTTGGAATCCCTGGTGCTGAAGAAAATGCATTACCAATGACTAATGTTAAAGAAGCTTTAGCAATTTATGACCATATCATTGCCAAAATGAAAGATTATCGTACCACTCACAATCCTGATGATCTTCAAATTGTTATTTGCGGTGGTGGATTTACTGGAATTGAATTAGCAGGGGCGCTTGTTGACGCTCGAGCAAGTTATGCCAAAATCGCTGGAGTTTCACCAGATGAAATTAAAATTACGCTGATTGAAGCTTCAACAAGATTACTTCCAATGTTTAGTGAAAAACTTGCCGAATATGGGGTAAACCTTGTTAAGAGCCTTAACGTGCAATTGCTTGATGGTTCACGAATTAGCAAGATTGAACCTGGGAAAGTCATCTACAAGCATGGAGATGATGATGAAGAGTCCCTTAATGCTGGTACAATCATCTGGACAACTGGAGTAAGTGGTAATCCATTGATGGAAGAATGTGGCTTTGATGCTAAGCGTGGCCGGGTAATCGTTACTGACCACTTAACAGATCCTAAGCACGATGATATTTACATCATTGGGGATGTTGCTGCCGTAATGCCACCGGATGGTAAACGCCCATACCCAACCACTGCACAAATCGCTCTAGCAATGGCTGATTACACGGCTGAAGACATTGTTAGCCGTATTAAGACTGGCAAGCATGAAGCTAAGCCATTTACTTACAAGTCCTTAGGAACAGTTGCTTCCGTTGGTAACACGCGGGCATTTGGTGAAGCAATGGGTCATGAATTACGTGGATATCCTGCTTCAGCAATGAAGAAAATTATTGCTGACCGTTCCTTGTTAGAAACAGGTGGTTTGAAAGAGCTATTTGCTAAAGGACGCTTTGACTTATATCACTAGAAAATGAATGAGGCTGAGAAAAAATTTTTGTTTTTTCAACAGCCTCGTTTTTATATTTATATGCTAAAAAGGTATGGCTATAATAAATAAAGGGTGAAATAAATGATTAAAACTTATGATGAAGCATTATCTTTTATTCATGGACGAACACAATTCAAGAAAATTCCAACGCTCACACGGATGAAACGATTCTTAGCAGAATTAGGGAACCCACAAAAAGGACTTAATTACATTCACGTTACAGGAACTAATGGTAAAGGATCAACGGTTGCAATGATGCGGTCTGCTTTACTGGAAAGTGGCCTTACTGTTGGAAGTTTTACATCGCCTTTTATTACACGATTTAATGAACGAATTGAGTACAATGGAATCCCAATTAGTGATGATGATCTTTTAAGATTAGTTCAAAAAATTGCCCCTGTTGTCAAAAAACTTGATGATACATTAGAAACAGGCGGCCCAACTGAATTTGAAATTGATACAGCATTAATGTTTTGCTATATGGCTGAAAAGAAGCCTGATGTTGTATTGCTTGAAGTAGGGATTGGGGGGCTATACGATTCTACTAATGTAATTACGCCAGTTGTTAGCGTGATCACGACAGTTGGCTGGGATCATATGAAGTATTTAGGTGATACTTTAGCTAAGATTGCGGCTCAAAAAGCGGGAATAATCAAAAAAGGTGTCCCAGTTGTTTTAGGTGCTCTCCCAACAGAAGCGCGCGAAACTATTCTCGCAGATGCAAAGGAGAAGAAATCCCCGGTTTTTGAATTAGGAAAAGACTTTACTGTTCACAAACTTAATGGTCATCAGTTCCACGCGAAAATTCGGTATCAAGGAAAAAATCTGAAAAAAATAGAAATAATTCTTGGGTTGCCAGGCGACTATCAGATAGAAAATGCAGCAGTTGCTTTGATGGCTCTTGAGCTTTTTATGGAGAAGCGTGGGCTGGCAATTGATCGCCGTGCTTTGATATCGGGATTAGAAAATGCTGCTTGGCCGGGTCGATTAGAAGAAATAAATACTACTCCTCTGGTCTTATTAGATGGCGCTCATAATCTTCCTGGTGTTCAGGCCCTAGTTCATACTATTAAGAATGATTTTGCCGATCGGGAAGTTTACCTTTTGGTGGCGATTCTGGCTGATAAGCAATATGAATTAATGCTTGGTGAATTAGCAAGTTTGGGGAATGTTCACTTAACTGTTACTCACTTTGCTGGTCCCGGTCCTAAAAGGCCAAGTGCAGACTTAGCAAAGGCTATTGCTGATATTCCAACTAAATACCCCATCCAGACTATTAACGACTGGCAATTAGGGATCGGGCAGGTGGCAAGTCAAATGAGTGCGGATGATGTAATGATTATTACTGGTTCTCTTTATTTTGTTTCAGATGTTCGTAAATTCTTTTTAAATTAAAAAGTGTAAAAGCACAAATTTTCCGTATTTAAATATATAGAGTGTAAAAAGGAGAATTATTTATTTATGGAAAATGAAGTGATTAACGAATATACAAAATTAGTCTGGATGGCTATTCCTGATAAACTGGGAACAAAGAAGCAGGAATTATGTCAACGTTTTTTACGTAAGTGTCCTACTCCCCTAGCAATTAAACGGCTTTCACGTATTGAAAAAAATGAGATAAATGAATGGGCGCCAGAAATGCTTAACTTTTTTGCTGCCATTGAATTAGGGAAGATGGTAACTAAAAGTCACGAAGAAATTATTGGCCATGCTTATTCGAGCATCGAATTAGGACGCGAGATGGTTGAACATTTTCAAAGTGAGGAGCAAGAAAGTGTTTGTATTGCCTGTACAGATATCCATAATGAGATAATTGATTGGAAAATTTTGTTTGTAGGCGGCGGATGCGAATGTATTCTTTATCCTGATAAGATTTTTCAATATGCGCTCCGGTGTTCAGCTCAAGGAATTATTATGATCCACAATCATCCGACGGGAGACATTCATCCTTCTAAGCAAGATGAGTCCTTTACTCGTCGCTTAGAACGAGGATGTGAGATTATTGGACTTCATTTAGTTGACTTTATGATTGTTGGACGTGATACATATCATAGTTGGCGTGAAGCTAGTCTCGTTAATGAGCTTAAAAAGTAAAGAAACTTTTAATTTATTGCAATAATTACGCTTTCTTTGTTCTTATTAATGTATATTAATGTTCGTATGTACCGAGTGGCTATGGTATAATATGCACGATATTAATTTGATTTTAAGACGAAGGGAAGAAGCAGATTGCTAGGAATTGGAACAAAAAATCTTGGCATTGACCTTGGAACTGCTAATACAATTGTCTACCTTGAAGGTAAGGGTATTGTATTAAGAGAACCATCAGTTGTTGCTCGTAATTCTAAGACTAACGAAGTAATCGCTGTTGGCAGTGATGCCCGTGATATGATCGGACGGACGCCAGAAAGCATTGTGGCTATCCGACCAATGAAAGACGGTGTTATTGCTGATTACGACACAACAGTTGCAATGATGAAGTATTACATTGATAAAGCACTAGGAAATAATGGTAAGCCATATGTTATGGTATGTGTTCCTAGTGGGATCACGGAAGTTGAAAAGCGGGCAGTGATTGATGCGACTCGGGTTGCAGGTGCTCGTGATGCTTATGTTATTGAAGAACCATTTGCAGCAGCCATTGGAGCTGGATTACCGGTTATGGATCCAACCGGTAGTATGGTTGTTGATATTGGTGGCGGTACTACTGATGTTGCTACCATTTCATTAGGTGGTATTGTCTCAAGCCGGTCCATTCGAATGGCAGGAGATAAGATGAATGATGCAATTGTTCAATATGTTCGTCAACATATGAACTTACTAATTGGTGAACGAACAGCTGAAAAGCTTAAGTGGGATATTGGGTCTGCATCTGTTGAAGCTGCTGAAGAAATGGGAACAACACAAGTTCGCGGTCGTGATCTTGTAACTGGATTGCCAAAGACAATGCAAGTATCTGCGAAGGATGTTTCAACGGCCCTCCAAGATGTTGTTGATAGTATTATTACGGCAATTAAAGGAACACTTGAAGAAACTTCCCCAGAAATTGCTGCTGATGTTATTGATCACGGGATTGTATTAACTGGTGGGGGCGCATTATTAAAGCATTTACCAGATGTTATTGCAGATGCAACCAAAGTACCAGTATTTATTGCTAATGATCCCCTTGACTGTGTTGCTATTGGTACCGGCGAGTCATTAAAGAGTATTGATGTAATGAAGAAAAAGTAAAATGATTCTCTGACAGTGACGTCAGCGATGAATCATCATTAGTACTAACTAATGATTGACGGGGCTGAGTGCCAAGCAGAATTGTTTGGCAGGCCCCGTCTTAATTACCTTGTGTATGCATTGGAGGGTCATAATGCAGAAATTTTTTTCCAATCGCCGATTAGTTATTGCTGTGATAATTCTAGTTGTCTGTTTTGGACTAATGGCAGGTTCTGTTTCTTTACGGAATAGACGAAATACACCACCGATTATCCAACAATTTGGAAATGATATTGTTGGTTTTGTTGATAGTGCAGTTGCTCTCCCTGTAAATTGGGCACAGACAAGTGTGAGTTCAATAAATGGGTTGATGAATACTTATTCTGAAAACCGTGAACTTAAACAGCAAGTAACTGAATTAGCACAAACTAAAGTCCGTGATCAGACCTTAGCTCATGAAAATAAACAATTAAAACAACAGTTAAAACTTAATAATTCAATGACCGACTATAATACAGTTACAGCGGCTGTGTTAATGCGCACACCTTCTTCATGGCAAAGACAACTCGTGATTAATAAGGGGCAATCTAGTGGTATTAAGAAGAATATGCCCGTTATGAGTGGTAGTGGGTTAATTGGTCGGATTACAGAAGTAAATAAAACTAATAGTAAAGTTGAATTATTGAGTGATACTAGTGAATCATCAAATCGTTTTGCAATTACCCTTAATGGTCAAAATGGGAAGGTGATTAACGGGATTATCACCGGATATAATGCAAGAAATAACGAGCTTGAAATGGGACAAGTAACTTCTAAAGCTAAAATAAAAAAGGGTACCCGAGTAGTAACCAGTGGAATGGGTGGTGTGACACCAAAGGGACTTTACGTTGGTCGCGTGTCGCATGTCGGTAAAGATGATTATGGCCTCGCCCAGAAAATCTATATTACTCCAGCAACGGACTTTAATGATATTAATATTGTTACGGTTGCTGAAGCAGCTTCGCAGGAGTGATAAATTATGTATCGTTTATCACGCTTAAAATATATATTCCCAATTGGCTTATTTGTATGTCTGTTTTTGGACGGAGCCTTAAGCCATGTGTGGGCACCATTATTTTTCAGTTATCCCTATTCAATGGTGAGTGAACTTGTCTTACTATGGTTAGTCTTATCGTACTTCTTTCAAGATGATATTGAGATTCCATTAATTCCATTTGCAATTGCTGCCGGTGCAGTTTACGATTTATACTTTTCGGGAATTTTAGGATTGTATATTTTCTTGTATCCATTAGTAGTCGAAATAACTAAAATTTTATCTCGTTATTTTAGTTCATCATTTCTTTCGATGATTATGATTTTCTTTGTTGATATTGTCATTTTTGAGACGTTTAATTATTGGGCATATTATTTAGTGAATATTACTAATGTTGGTTTTGGCGACTATCTTATTTATACGCTTGCTCCAACGTTAGCATTGAATTTAATTTATTTTGTTGTCCTCTTTTGGCCAATTCGCGCAATATATCGCTGGGCATTAGACGATGATCAAATTTAAAATTAGTGCTTGACACAATAGATATTCCAGTATAGGATATTTACAATATCATAAATGACAGTGAACAGACTAGTAGAGCTTTAAGCATTGCAAAGAGAGTCCTTAATGATGGGAAGGGATCAATGTTTCGGCTTGAATCACATCTGTGAGTTGGCCTTCTGAAAGCCATAGTAGGAAGACCCGGGGAAGCCCGTTACAGCGCGGAGTTTATTTTAATGAACTCACTAAGGCTATTATTCGTGAGAAAATAGCAAGATGAGGTGGAACCGCGGAAACGCCCTCGTAGCCAGTTTAGGCTCGAGGGTGTTTTTTGTTTCATTAAAATAGACTTATTAAGGCAAATATTGCGAAATGTTTGTAAACATGAGGTGGAACCACGATGTACTCGTCCTCTAGGAGGTATCTCCTAGAGGATTTTTTCTTTTCCTGTTATTTCTATTAGTCAATAATTTAAGGAGGCAATAGTAAATGTCAATGCAATATATAAGTGAAATTCTACCTTCATTATTCCAAGGGGCTGCTCTTACATTACAGATTTTCTTCTGGACATTAGTTGGATCGCTGCCATTAGGAATTTTGGTTAGCTTAGGACTTACTTCTAAAATCAAACCCTTGAAGTGGATATTAGAAATTTATGTTTGGTTAATGCGGGGAACGCCTTTGCTGCTTCAACTGATCTTTGTATTCTATGGGTTACCAATTATTGGCATTGTTTTTGAACGTTACGATGCCGCCCTAGTTGCTTTTATCTTGAATTATGCAGCTTATTTTGCTGAAATTTTCCGTGGTGGTTTCCAATCTGTTGATCAAGGCCAGTTTGAAGCCGCTCGTGTTTTACGCCTAAGCTACTGGCAAACTCTTCGTAAGATCATCATTCCCCAGGTAATAAAAATTGTTATTCCATCAATTGGAAATGAAGTTATTAACTTAGTAAAAGATTCATCGTTAGTTTACGTAATTGGTCTCGGTGACCTACTTCGTGCAGGAAATGTAGCAACTTCACGGGATGTCACGCTTGTTCCATTGATGTTGGTCGGATTAATCTACTTGATCCTTGTAGGAATTTGTACATTAATTCTGCGGCAAGTTGAAAAATGTTATGCATACTTCAAGTAAAGGAGGGGATCTAAATGTTAGAAGTTCGAAATTTAAAAAAGAGTTTTGGCGATCGGCAAATTTTAGATGGGGTTAATTTAACAGTTAAAGATGGTGAAATTCTTTGTATTGTTGGTCCATCAGGTGCTGGGAAAACAACCTTACTTCGTTGTATTACTGGACTGGAAACTCCTGATAGTGGTGAGTTTTTCATTAACGGTCGTCGATTTGACCCTCAGGGAACAGATGCAGCTGACCGGGTAATCGGTGTGGTTTTTCAAGATTTTAAGCTTTTCCCAAATCTTTCGGTAATGGAAAATATCACGTTAGCGCCGATGATGGTATTGAAAAAGGATAAACAAGAAGCAATTGCTGATGCGCAAAAACTGCTTGAAGAATTAGGCCTTAATACAAAAGGAAAATTATACCCCTACCAACTTTCGGGTGGACAAAAGCAACGGGTTGCAATTGCTCGTGCATTAGCAATGAAGCCTAAAATTTTGTGCTATGATGAACCGACATCAGCGCTTGATCCAAACCTCCGAAAAGATGTGGCTAATATTATTTTAGGATTAAAGAAGGACGGAATGACTCAGTTAATTGTTACTCACGATTTAGAATTTGCGGAAGATATTGCTGATGATATTTTACGAGTACAACCACTTGATCAACGTCAGAATAAATAGTGAGAGGAGAAATACTGATGAAAAAAGCGAAAGCAATTTGGTTACTTATTTTGTTAGTAGTACCTGTTCTCCTTCTTAGTGGCTGTGAAAGTGTAACAAAGCGTGCTGATACGCAAGATACATGGAACCGGATCGAGCGACGGAAACGAGTGATTGTTGGCCTTGATGATAGCTTTGTTCCAATGGGTTTTCGCCAAAAGAATGGAAAACTAGTTGGTTATGATGTCGATCTTGCCCGGGCTGTTTTTAAGCAGTATGGGATAAAGGTTGATTTTCAGCCAATTGATTGGTCAATGAAAGAGACTGAGCTAAAAAACGGTACGATTGACTTATTGTGGAATGGTTATTCTGTTAATCCTAGCCGTGCCAAAAAAGTTGCCTTTAGTCGTTACTATTTAGAGAATCGGCAGATATTAGTAACTAAAAAGAAGAGTAACATTAAAAATCTGAACGGGATGACGGGCAAAACACTCGGAGTGCAGAATGGTTCAACGGGAGTAACCGTTTTGGATGAGAAGCCAAAGTTATTAAAGGATAAAATAAAGAACCATACACCAGTACTTTATGATACATTTCCTAATGCATTTATTGATTTAAATGCAAATCGAATTCAAGGAATTTTAATGGACGAGGTTTATGCTAATTACTATATTAAGCACCAACCAAATAGTAATTCGTATCGCACTTATATCAGCAAAGAGTTGCCAATGGAACATTTTGCAGTGGGAATGCGGAAAGGTGACAAGACCTTAAAGAAGAAAATTAATCAAGGTTTAGGTAATTTGCAGAAAAATGGTGAATTACGGAAGCTTAATGAAAAATGGTTCGGTCAAGATAGTAACTACTTGGGACCAGATAATACTAAATAAAAAGAGCAGGGACTTGGGAAATAGTCTCTGCCCTTTATTGTTTCCTACAAACAAATTAATAAAAATATGATGAATTTACGTAATCGGTTTGTAATTTAGTCATATTTAACGTATCATTATTCAGTATGATAATTCGAATGTAACTAGGTTGCAGCTAGTGGAACCCCTCTTGCTGCATTTTATATTGAAGGGAGAAAGAGAACGTGGATTTTAATCTTGCTCGTGGCGTGGACTTGCACATTATACCCACAAAACAATTTAAGATGAATCACGTCTTAATAGATTTTGCGACTCCGCAAACACCAACGAATGCTACTGCACGAAATTTATTGGCAAACCTATTAGAGACCAGCACGCATCGCTATCCAACACAGACGGCTTTGGCTCGTCAATTGGCATCTTTATATGGTGCTTATGTTAATTTATATGTTAACCGGCTGGGGACATTACATACTGTTCGATTGCGAGCAAGTTTTGTTAATGATCGCTTTGTTGATGAAGATTTATTTGAAAAGATTAGTAGCTTAATAAATGAGATCATTTTCCATCCCCTAATCGATGACGGGGAATTTGATGGTCCTACTTTTAGGATTCAATCTAATAATTTAAAAAGTGCGATAAAGTCGCTTTATGACGATAAACAATTTTTGGCTAATCAACGTCTTATGGACTTGTACTACCAAAATGATTCTGTAATGAAAGTTCCTAGTTTCGGTCAAATTGCTGATCTTGAGAACTTAAATGCTAAAAGTTTAGTTTCAACGTATCATTCAATGATTAATGAAGATAAAATTGATATTTTCGTGTTAGGTGATATTGATCCAATGCGTGCTCAGCAAGTTATTGCTAAGTTGCCTTTTAAAGATCGCGATATTGTTAATAATTCACCTTTATATCATCAAGCATTGTATGATCAAGTTCAAAGAAAAGCAGAATACCAACAAGTAAATCAGGCAAAGTTAAATTTGGCATATTCTTTACCTGTCTATTATCATGACGCCGATTACTATGCTGGCTTGGTTTTTAATGGACTTTTTGGTGGCACGCCATATTCAAAGCTTTTTACGAATGTCCGTGAAAAAGCTAGTTTAGCTTATTATGCTTCTAGCCGGCTTCTTCCATTCAATGGGATTGTAAGTGTTCAAACGGGAATTCAAGCGAGTGACCAAGAAAAAGTTCAAAATATGATTCAGGAACAATTAACCGCTTTACAAAATGGTGATTTTACTACTGAGACGCTAAGTGAAGTTCAAGATAGTTTGATTAACCAATACCGGGCAGGGCATGATTTGGCAAGTAATGTTTTGGAACAACAATTAGTTACCAAATTAGTTAATGAATCGGATAAGAACTTTATTACCGAAATAAAAAAAGTAACCGTAGCTGACGTCATGCGTGTTGCTAAACAGATGAAGCTTCAGGCAGTTTATTTATTAAGTGGTGAGAAATAATTATATGGATAGAGAAGTTTATCAAAAATTTAACCAGTCCATTTACCGTGAACAATTATCAAATGGTTTGAAAGTCCAGCTCTTACCAATGGAAGGCTACCATAAGACATATGCTATTTTAACAGCAGATTTTGGTTCCATTGATAATCATTTTATACCGTACCATCAAAAGGAGGCGATTACTGTTCCAGACGGGGTTGCCCACTTCCTTGAACATAAAATGTTTGAGAAAAAAGATCATGATGCCTTTGACTTGTTTGGTAAACTAGGAGCTGATTCAAATGCCTTTACTAGTTTTACCCAAACAAGTTATCTTTTTTCGACGACTAGTAATCTCCATGAGAATTTAGATGTTCTATTGGATTTTGTTCAAGATCCATACTTTACTTCAGAAACAGTGAAGAAAGAGCAGGGAATTATTGGCCAAGAAATTCAAATGTATGAGGATGACCCGAGTTGGCGGCTTTACTTAGGTATTTTAGGCAATTTATATCCCAAAGATCCAATGCGGATTGATATTGCGGGAACGGTTGAATCAATCAGTCATATTACACCAGAAATTTTGATGGATAGTTATCGGACTTTCTATCAACCAACCAATATGAACCTTTTCCTTGTAGGACGCTTAGATCCAGAAGAAACAATGTCGTGGATCAAGCAAAACCAAGAACAAAAGATTTTCGCTCCCGCAGAGACACCCCAACGGTTATTTAGCTTGAACGATCCAACTGCGCATGATGTAATTCCATTCCGTTCATTAACGATGGATATTGTTCGTCCTAAAGTGATGGTAGGCTTACGAGGGACCAAGCAATTTGATGATGGTAAAGAACGGCTCCACTACAAATTAGCAATTGATCTTTTGTTAGATGTTTTGTTTGACGATACGTCAGATAACTATTTGCGTTTGTACAACAATGAAACCTTGGATGACACGTTTAGCTACAACTTTGAAATGCAACGGGGCTTTCATTTTGCGTACTTTAGCTCTGATACTGATCAGATGGAACGCTTTGCCGATGAGGTTATTGATATTCTTGAAAGTGCTGATCAGCAAATTGAAGCGGCGCGGACAAGGTTTGAGGGAATTAAAAAGGCAGAACTAGGGCGGTTAATTGGCTTATTAGATTCGCCAGAAGCAATTGCTAATCGTTATGCTGGGGACCTGTTTGCTGGCGCTAGCTTGATGGATGAGATAGCGACCTTGGAAACTATTACGATTGATGATCTTTATCAAGTTGCAAAAGAGTTTATTACTCCGCAAGGTATTTCGGTATACCAAGTTGTTCCGCAACATCAATAAACTAAACTTTTCCTATAGATTTATTCCGATAAGCTAATATATAATTGAGCATGATATAATATCCAAGAGTAAAGATAAATGAAAATGGAGATAGAATAATGAGTGAGAACGAGAACGATCAAAAACGACTAGAAATCGGTAAAATTTTACGAAAAGCACGGGAAGAAAAGGGCTATACCCTTGATGACCTTCAACAAATGACTAAGATTCAAAAGCGGTATTTAATCGCGATTGAAGATGAAAATTTTGATGAACTTCCTGGTGACTTTTATGTTCGTGCGTTCATTAAGCAATATGCCAATACAGTGGGCTTAGATGGTAATGAATTATTGCAAAAATACGATGATCAATTACCACAGACTAAAACGGAAGAGTATTCCGACCACTTGGCTCAAGCAGTTGAAACTCGTGCAAACCAACGAAAAACTGTTAGTGGGAGCGTAGATAAGGTTCGTAACTACATGCCAACGATTATTATTGCTTGCGTGATTATTTTAGTATTGGCAGCTATTTGGATTACGGCTATTGCTCGCAATCATCGCGATTCTTCTACACGGATTGATAATAGTTCAGTATCTGTTTCTGGAGAGAGTCGTAAGAAGGCCTCTACCTCTGCTAAAAAGGCAAGTACAAAGCAAAGTAAATCAACGGCAATCAAGCTTCAAGAAGCACCTAATCGGAATGACACAAGCGTTACTTACACAGCAAGTCAACTTACTAAAGATACAACGCTACAAATTGAACCAAGTGATCGTTCTTGGATGCAAGTAAGAGCAAATAATAATGACTTATTAAACAGAACTTTGAATAACAATGAAAAAACTAGTGTAAAAATAAGTCGTGATACAACTTCATTAGTAATCACGGTTGGCAATGCCCGAGCAACAAAATTAAAACTCGGTAATCAAGAAATCGACTTTACTAATAATGGCCGTTACCAGAACACGCGGAATGTAACGATTAACTTTGGACGTACCCAAACAAGCAGCAGTTCAGCAAGTCAGCCGTCAAATAGCTCAAGCCAAGCTTCGTCATCCTCGGCACGTCCTAATAATGCTACTCAACCGTCTGCTGCTAATAATAACAGTCGTCCTCAGACAAGTACTAGTCAGCAAAATAATCAACCAACTCGTTAATATAAGAGGACTAAAGGAGTTAGAACATTGAATTTACCAAATAAACTAACTGTTATACGTTTAATTATTATTCCCTTTTTCTTATTATTAATGGTTCTGCCATTACAAAGTTGGGGAGCTGTAAGTTTTTGGGGAGCAACTATCCCGATGGCTCAGCTTATTGCTGCTATTTTATTTATTGCAGCAACAATTACTGATAATCTTGATGGACAAATTGCGCGACGGCACCATCTTGTAACTAATTTTGGAAAGTTTACTGATCCGCTTGCTGATAAGTTGCTTGTCATGACTGCATTTATCGTTTTAACTGGAAATGGTGTTGTTCCATCATGGGTAACTTCAATCATTATTTGGCGAGAATTGTCTGTTACGGGCTTACGTTTATTGTTAGTGGAACAAGACGGGGTAGTATTAGCTGCTAAAATGCCGGGGAAGATTAAGACAACTACTCAGTTTATTGCAATTATCTTCTTACTCTTAAATAATGTTATTTTTGCTATTTGGAATATTCCATTTGGCCAAATTATGTTATATATTTGCTTGTTCTTTACTATTTATTCTGGAGTGGACTACTTCATTCAGGGACGCGACGTCTTTTCGGATGGATTTAAATAGGATATGGAGGGTGAGAAAAAACAAAAGTTTTTTCTCACCCTCATGTTTTTTTATTCATAGTTTTAAGATTTTAGTGAAAATGATTATACTTTACGTATATATATTAATAGGGGATGAGGTTTATGGATGCAGAAATTATCTCAGTAGGAACTGAAATAGTCCTTGGGCAAATAGTTAATACTAATGCCGCGTACTTAGCTAACAGACTAACCCAACTTGACTTACCGGCTACTTATCAAACAACTGTTGACGATCAATCGCAGAGATTAGAACGGGTTATTAATCACGCTTTGACTCGTGCTCAATTAGTTTTTGTTTGTGGGGGACTCGGACCAACTGCAGATGATGTTACGATGCCTACAGTTGCCAAAGTCTTAGGGAAAGAGTTATGGACTGACGAAGAACACTGGAAATGGATTCAAAAAACATTTGAGCAACGGCAAATAAAAATGGAACCAGAGAATATTCGTCAAGCCCAGTATCCACGGGGAGGAGAGCCACTTGCCAATCCTGTTGGGCTTGCTCTAGGATGTTGGTATGAAACTAAGGGTAAAGTTGTGGTTGTCTTACCAGGACCACCCGTCGAATTTAAGGCAATGGTTGAAAAGAGTCTGATTCCTAAACTCCAGCAATATTTTCAAACAGGAAAACAAATTACCAGTCGGACATTAAACTTTTTAGGGCGGCCGGAGTCACAATTAATGGATGAAATTGAAGATGCTACTAACGATATACCAGGGATAAGCATTACTTCTTATGTTCAACCCACAGCAATTCAGGTTCGGCTCACCGTGCGTGATTTACCAGTGATTGAAGCTGAAGAAAAAATTGATCAGGCACAAAAGGCAATTCTTGCAGTTGAAGAACCATTTTTCTTTGGAGTGGGGGATGACCTTACACTTGCCAAAGTCGTCGTTGAACAATTAAAAAATCACGGATGGAAATTGACAGCAGCAGAAAGCTTAACAGGGGGGATGTTCCAAAGTACTATTTGTTCCGTACCAGGAGCCTCGACTGTTTTTAATGGTGGTTTTGTTACCTATGCTGCTAGTGCAAAAGAAAAGTTATTAGGAATTCCTCACGACGCTATTGACCAATATGGGGTAGTAAGTTCTGAAACTGCTGCGGCAATGGCTGAAGGGTGTCGCCGAAAATTAAATGTTGAAGTTGGAATTGGCTTTACTGGTGTGGCCGGCCCAGATATGTTAGAAGGACAGCCAGCGGGGACGGTCTGGATTGGACTAGCAATGAAGGGACACCCAACTAAAACCGTTCAATTACATCTTGCATCCTATGTTGGAAGACAGGCGATTCGTACATTAAGTGTTCAGTATGGACTTCAATTAATTTACCGTGAACTAAAAAAATAAACGAACTTTTGTTCACTTTTTTCTTGTTTTTTTGGCTAAAACTGTTATTATTAGTTATCGGATAAACCGTAAAAAAGGAGGAATTTGATTTGGCTGACCAACGAAAAGCAGCATTAGATGTTGCTATCAGAAAGATCGAAAAGAACTTCGGTAAGGGTTCTATTATGCGAATGGGTGACGCCACTGATATGAAGGTTGCTTCAGTTTCTAGTGGTTCCCTTGCTATTGACAAGGCACTTGGAATTGGTGGATATCCTCGTGGTCGGATAGTTGAAATTTATGGCCCTGAAAGTTCTGGTAAGACTACTGTAGCATTACATGCAGTAGCAGAAGTACAACGTCAAGGTGGGACAGCAGCCTATATTGATGCTGAAAATGCTCTTGATCCTCAATATGCAGAAGCCTTAGGTGTTAATATTGATGACCTATTGCTTTCACAACCTGATAGTGGTGAAGAAGGATTGGAAATTGCAGATGCATTGATTTCAAGTGGGGCAGTTGACTTAGTAATTGTTGATTCAGTTGCAGCATTAGTTCCTCGTGCTGAAATTGATGGTGATATGGGTGATACCCATGTTGGATTACAAGCTCGTTTGATGTCTCAGGCTCTTCGAAAACTTTCTGGTGAAATTAATAAGACAAAGACAATTGCTATCTTTATTAACCAAATCCGTGAAAAGGTTGGAGTGATGTTTGGTAACCCTGAAACAACAACTGGTGGACGGGCACTTAAATTTTACTCAACTATCCGGATGGAAATTCGTCGTGCGGAACAAATTAAGAATGGTACGGATGTTATTGGAAATAAAGCTAAAGTAAAGATTGTTAAAAATAAGGTTGCTCCACCATTCAAACGTTGTGAAGTTGACATTATGTATGGTGAGGGAATCTCTAAGACTGGTGAATTGCTGGATATGGCAGTTGAAAACGATCTTGTTGACAAGAGCGGTGCATGGTACTCATATGGTAATGAACGTATTGGGCAAGGTCGTGAAAATGCTAAAAAGTGGCTTAAGGAACACCCAGATAGCATGAATGAATTAATGGATAAAGTTCGTGTTGCAAATGGGATGGAACCGTTAAATGAAAAGTCAACGAAAGAAACTGCTGATGGTAAAGCCAGTGGTAAGACCGGTGAAAATAAACAAGAAACAATTGAAGAAGCAAGTAAAGAATAAATAATAATATTTGAAGTCGAAATTCCCTAATTTTTTAGCATTAACAGCTGAATATTAGGGATTTCCCTTTTTATGATGAGTGTTTAAGCAATTGATAAATTCAATAGTTGACACCTTAGTGTGGCAAGCTTAAAATTTAACTTGTGTGATGTTTTTTTGACGTTACACGGTGAAATTAATTTATTCATACCAACAACATAATAGTTGAAGCGGAGGTGAAATAGTGAAAATTTTAATGTTCGCCGCGCTTGCTATGGTTGTCGGAATTATTGTCGGCTATGTAATTCGCAAGGTTTCATATGAAAAACAAGTTGCAGAAGCACATAATGATGCTAAAGGTATTATTTCTAAAGCAAAACAAGAAGCAGTAACGGCGAAAAAAGAAGCTATTTTAGAAGCGAAAGAAGAGAGTCATCAATACCGCGAAAGAGTGGAAGATGAGTTAAAGCAGCGACGGAGTGAGGTCCAACGACAGGAAGACCGATTACTCCAACGGGAGGCTTCTTTAGATCATAAGGATAGCGCTCTAGAAAAAAGAGAGAATGCAGTTGGCGTTCGTGAACGTAAATTAGATCAAGAAAAAGAGCAGCTTCATCAATCAAAGGAACAAGCAGAAGCCTTAATTGAACAACGCAAACAAGAAGTTGAAAAAGTCGCTCAAATGTCACAAGAAGATGCTAAGCAGTTATTACTATCTGAAGTAAAAGAACAGTTAAAAACTGAACGAGCAGTAATGATTCGTGACAGTGAACAAGAAGCGGAACTTTCTGCAGAACGTAATGCAAAGAAATTAATTGTTGAAGCAATTCAGCGTAGTGCTGCGGATGTTGTCTCAGAGACGACTGTTTCGGTTGTTAATCTTCCTAATGATGATATGAAAGGAAGAATAATTGGTCGTGAAGGTCGAAATATCAGAACTTTAGAGACGTTAACAGGTATTGATTTGATTATTGATGATACGCCAGAAGCTGTCGTATTGAGCGGCTTTGATCCTGTACGACGTGAGATTGCTAAGATCGCGCTTGAAAAATTAATTCAAGATGGGCGTATCCATCCTGCACGAATTGAAGAAGCAGTTGATAAGGCTCGTAAACAGATGGATACTCAACTACGGGAGACTGGTGAGCAAGCATTGTTTGATCTAGGAATTCATTCAATGCATCCAGACCTAATTAAGACGGTCGGAAGAATGAAGTACCGGACGAGTTACGGTCAAAATGTCTTAGACCACTCAATCGAAGTTGCTAAGTTAGCCGGAATTATGGCTGCTGAACTTGGGGAAGATGTTACATTAGCAAAACGTGCTGGGCTCCTCCATGATATTGGAAAAGCAATTGATCATGAAGTTGATGGTTCACATGTTGAGTTAGGTGTAGAACTAACCCGCAAGTATAAAGAAAATAAAGTAGTTATCAACACGATTGCTTCTCACCACGGAGATGTCCCTGCTAATTCTGTAATTGCTGTTCTTGTACAAGCAGCAGATGCAATTTCAGGGGCCCGTCCTGGTGCTCGAAGTGAGTCATTAGAACAATACATTCAACGTTTAAAGAAACTAGAAAGCATAGCAAACAGTTATGATGGTGTCGACCATAGTTATGCAATTCAAGCTGGTCGAGAACTTCGCGTGATTGTCAAACCGAAGAAGATTTCTGATTTGCAGGCAACAACTTTGTCACATGATATTAAGAACAAAATTGAAAAGCAATTAGAATATCCAGGACATATTAAAGTAACCGTTATTCGGGAAGTTCGAGCAGTTGATTATGCTAAATAAACTGATTTTTCAGTTCCTATAAAGAGACTGGGTATAACCTTCAGTCTCTTTATTATTTTAAATAACACCCATCATTTATAGAAATCTTGCAGCAAATTTAGACAAAAAATATAATTAGTTTATTATTAAGATTAAAAAATATATTAACGGGGTGAAATTTAGTGGCAAAAAAAACAACACCGATGATGGAACAATATCAAAAGGTAAAAGATCAATATCCAGATGCCTTTTTATTTTACCGACTTGGTGATTTTTATGAACTATTTAATGACGATGCAATTAAAGGAGCGCAACTTCTTGAGTTAACATTAACAACGAGAAACCATAGTGCAAAAAATCCAATTCCAATGTGTGGAGTGCCCCATCGCGCAGTTAACAACTATATTGATATATTAATTGATAAGGGTTATAAAGTAGCAATCTGTGAACAGATGGAAGACCCTAAAAAGGCGAAGGGAATGGTTAAACGAGCCGTTACCCGCTTAATTACACCTGGAACGCAAATGGATTTAAATGGTGAACAGGCACGTGATAACAATTATCTTGCAGCGATTAGTGGACAAAATGGGGTATTTAGTATTGCCTATACCGACTTATCAACTGGGGAGCTTAAAACGACAAGCTTAAATAATGCAAATGACGCGGTTAATGAATTGGTTAATCTCCAAAGCAAGGAAGTAGTTGTGGACGGTGAGTTGCCAGCTGAAATAACAACTCAGTTTAAGCAACGAAATATTCTTCAATCACATCAGCCAACGGTCCTTAAAAATGCTGAGATCAGCTATCTTACTCAAGACCTCGATGATCAAGCCCAACAGCACGTTGTTGCGTTACTTGTGTCATACTTATTAACGACCCAAAAGCGCTCTTTGGCCCACCTGCAGAAAGCAATTGCATATCAACCAAGTTCTTTTATGAAGATCGACCACTATTCAAAAACAAATCTTGAATTAATGCGCAATATGCGAAGTGGGAAGCGTCAGGGGACCTTGGCATGGCTTTTGGATGAGACAAAAACAGCGATGGGTAGTCGTCTTCTTAAACGGTGGATTGACCGGCCGTTGATTAATCAAAATGCAATCAGTGAACGACAAGATAAAGTCCAAGAGTTATTAGACCACTATTTTGAGAGAAGTAATTTGCAGCAAGAGTTAATTAAGGTATATGACCTTGAACGCTTGGCAGGGCGGGTTGCCTATGGAAGTGTTAATGGGCGTGATCTTATTCAACTTAAGACTTCCTTAAAGCAAGTTCCTAAAATAAAATACGTTTTAGAAACCCTTGATTCACCTGTCTTTGAAGAACTGCAAAAACAATTGGATCCCTTGGACGATGTGGCAGATTTAATTGATCAATCAATTGTTGAAGAACCGCCAATTGCTGTTACTGAAGGTGGCGTAATTAAGGATGGCTATAATGACCAATTAGACCAATACCGTGATGCGATGAATAATGGAAAACAGTGGATTGCGGACTTGCAAGAACATGAACGGAAATTAACGGGCATAAATAACCTCAAAATTGGTTATAATCATGTATTTGGCTATTATATTGAGGTTACAAAAGTTAATCTTGATAAGCTTCCTAAAGATCGCTATGAGCGTAAACAAACATTAGTTAATGCTGAACGTTTTTCTACTCCAGAATTAAAAGAAAAAGAGGCATTGATAATGGGGGCGCAAGAAAAGTCGACAGCCTTGGAATATGATATTTTTGTTAAAATCCGTGAACAAGTCAAGGGACAAATTACACGCCTGCAAAAATTAGCACAACAACTTGCGGAATTAGATGTACTCCAAAGCTTTGCGGTTGTTAGTGAAGACTACCACTTTGTCCGTCCTGAAATGAATACCGGTCACGTATTAAAAATTAAAGATGGTCGTCACCCAGTTGTGGAAAAGTTTATGGGACACCAGGAATATGTGCCTAATGATGTTTTGATGGGAGAAGATACCGATATTCTCCTGATTACTGGGCCAAACATGTCAGGGAAGAGTACCTATATGCGTCAGCTAGCATTGATTGCGGTAATGGCACAAATTGGTTGCTTTGTCCCTGCTAAATCCGCTGAATTGCCAATTTTTGATCAAGTCTTTACGCGCATTGGGGCAGCTGACGACTTAATCTCTGGTGAAAGTACCTTCATGGTTGAAATGATGGAAGCAAATAATGCTTTGACTCATGCCACGGATCGTAGTTTGATTCTCTTTGATGAAATTGGTCGGGGAACCGCAACTTATGATGGGATGGCATTGGCGCAAGCGATTATTGAGTATGTTCATCAGCATGTTCGTGCTAAGACGCTATTTTCAACTCACTATCATGAACTGACAGCTCTTGAGAATAGCTTGGCGCGGCTTAAAAATGTTCATGTAGGGGCAACGGAAAAAGATGGGGAGTTAGTATTCTTGCATAAGGTAAGTGCAGGTCCTGCAGATAAGTCTTACGGAATCCACGTGGCTAAACTAGCAGGAATGCCATCCTCATTGTTAAAACGTGCAGATACTATTTTGCAAAAATTAGAGCAAAAGGATGTAAAACTACCGAATACGCCTAAAACAGCAACAGATAATTATCATACAGAACCAATATCAGCGAAGATAAATGAAGCGGCACCGGTAAAGAAAGAGTCTGCACCAGTTGTTGAAGATAATGGTCAACTTGAATTATTTGCTACTCAACCTGAGAAAAAAGAATCGAGTGTTGATCGGCGGATTTTACATCAATTAAAAGAACTTAATTTAATGGGGATGACACCCATGGATGTAATGAATCAAATTTATAAATGGCAGCAGAAATTGAAATAAGGTGATATTTAATGGGAAAGATTCATGAATTAGATAATATTTTAGCCAATCAAATTGCTGCCGGTGAAGTAATTGAACGTCCAGCATCAATTGTAAAAGAATTAGTTGAAAATTCATTGGATGCCCATAGTCACCGTGTAGATATTATTGTTGAAAATTCAGGTTTAGACAGTGTGCGCGTGATTGATGATGGTGACGGAATCGCTGCTGAAGATATTAGACTAGCATTTCACCGTCATGCAACCAGTAAGATTAATTCTCGCCATGACCTCTTTAAGGTGCAGACGATGGGCTTTCGTGGTGAGGCGTTACCTAGTATTGCTTCAGTCGCTGATGTAACTCTTACGACTGCGCAAGCTGGTCAAGAAGAAGGAACAATGATTCATTTACGGGGAGGAAAAGAATTAGTAGTGAAGCCGGCTGGTGCGCGTCAAGGAACCGATATTAAGGTAACCGACTTATTCTTTAATACTCCTGCGCGATTAAAGTACTTAAAATCACCTCAAACGGAGCTAACCAGAATTACGGACATCATTAACCGACTTGCCCTTGCAAATCCAGCGGTTGCTTTTAGCTTTACCCATAATGGGCGGGAATTATTTCGTTCGGCAGGTAATAATAATTTACAGCAAGTAGTTGCCGCAATTTATGGCGTTCAAGCAGGACGTAAGATGCTTGAGATAAGTGGTGCAGATGATGATTTTAAGGTTAGTGGTTTTGTTTCCTTACCAGAATTAACACGTGCATCACGTCAATATATAACAATCACAATCAACCATCGGTATATTCGTAATTTTGAATTAACAAAGGCAATTATTCAGGGATATGAATCAAAACTAATGGTTGGTCGTTATCCGATCGCGGTAATTAACATTGATCTGGATCCTGTTTTGGTTGATGTGAATGTCCATCCAGCTAAACGTGAGGTCCGTTTGAGCAAAGAACAGCAACTAATAAAATTGATTGCTGAAACGATTCGGCAGCGGATAGCAGTTGAGAACTTGATTCCGGATGTCGATGCTGACCAATTTATTCCTAATGATGATGAGGTAGCGGACCTTGATCGCCGGTTAAAGGAAGCATCCCCTGTTTATCACGCCGCACCGATTTCGGCAGTGCCGGCAACAGAAAAGGCAGCAACTGAGATTTCAACTCCAGAAGCTGATAATCCAGCACATGCTGACGCGCTTGATAGTGAAATTCCAGCACCGATCGTTATCCACCATCTTGAAGATTTAAATACGCCCGCAATGAAAAAATTTGATGAGCGTTATCAAAATGAGGGTGAAGTTACGCCATTTTCTGCTCCAGTTCCCACTATGACTAAGAAGCCAGTAAAACCTGCAAATATTGAATTGGATGTTCATGATAAACAAGATCAGCAGCAAAATCGGTTTCCTGATCTTCAATATATTGGTCAACTTCAGGGAACCTTTTTATTAGCGCAAGCAGGAGATGGTCTTTACATTGTTGACCAACATGCTGCTCAGGAGCGAATCAATTATGAGTACTACCGCCAAAAAATTGGGGAAGTGAGCGCTGATCAGCAAAATTTCTTGGTTCCGCTTGTTCTTAATTATTCAACTGTCGATGCAATGACAATTAATCAGCACCTTGATACGCTAGCAGCGGTCGGATTAGAATTAGAGTCATTTGGTCAAAATAGTTTTATTTTGCGCTCCCATCCAACCTGGTTTAAAGAGGGGCAAGAAGAAGACACGGCCAAAGAAATGATTGATTGGTTAATTAAGAATGGAAAACTAACTGTCAAAGAATTTCGAATGAAGACAGCGATTATGATGAGCTGTAAGCGGGCCATAAAGGCTAACCACCACCTTGATGAACGGGAAGCTAAAGCCTTGCTGAAACGGTTGCCACAATGTGAGAATCCTTTTAATTGTCCACATGGGCGTCCGGTAACTGTTCATTTTAATGATCAGGATTTAGAGAAGATGTTTAAGCGAATTCAGGATTCACACACCCCGTATGCGGATGATTTTGATGACCATGAATTTTAAGGAGGAATTACCTTGTACGAATACTTAACAGGCCTTGTAACCGTTGTTGCACCACAATATATCGTTGTTGATGTTAATGGGGTTGGCTATAAATTATTAGTTGCTAATCCCTATCGTTATCAAGAGGATCGGACTAAGAAGGTCCAAGTATATGTTTACCAAGCAGTTCGTGAAGATAATATTTCCTTGTTTGGCTTCACAGATCAAAACGAAAAAAATCTATTTATGCAATTAATCAATGTTTCTGGAATTGGACCAAAGAGTGCTTTAGCAATTTTAGCGAATCCTGATCACCAAGGACTTGTTGATGCAATTACTAATAATAATGTTAGCTATTTAACTAAGTTCCCAGGAATCGGGAAAAAGACAGCTTCGCAAATTGTGTTAGACTTACGTGATAAGCTCACTAATGAAAGTAGCAACTCATTATTTGCAACAACTCAGCTTGCTGTTGATGCGACAGTAAATCGTGAGTTGAAAGATGCTTTGGAAGCATTGGCTGCATTAGGATACAAGGAACGGGACATTAAAAAGGTTCAAAAGACATTAATGAAAGAAGAACAAATGGCAACCGATGAATACTTAAGACAAGCATTAAGGTTGCTTAACTAGGAGGTGCAAGACTTGTGGAAAATGATCATGGTATTTTATCAGATCACCCATCAGGAGAAGAAGAAAGCCAAGTGGAGATAACTCTTCGACCACAGAAACTAAGGGAATATATTGGTCAACCTAAAATCAAGCACGAACTAGAAGTATATATTAAGGCGGCCCAATCCCGGGAAGAAGCCCTTGACCATGTATTGTTATATGGTCCTCCAGGATTAGGAAAGACAACTTTAGCGATGGTAATAGCTAATGAGATGGGCGTTAATATCAAAACGACTAGTGGACCAGCGATCGAAAAACCAGGAGATTTGGTTGCTTTATTGAATGAGCTGAAACCAGGGGATGTCCTTTTTGTTGATGAAATCCACCGGTTACCCAAAGTCGTGGAAGAAATGCTTTATTCAGCGATGGAAGATTACTATATTGATATTGTTATTGGTGAGGGACCAACTGCGCACCCCGTTCATTTTCCCCTTCCGCCATTTACATTAATTGGGGCAACGACACGGGCCGGAATGTTATCGGCACCATTACGTGATCGTTTCGGGATCGTTGAACACATGAACTACTATACTCAAGACGAACTGACAAAAATTATTTTTCGTTCTGCCAAGATTTTCCATACTAGTATTCAAAATGAAGGGGCCCATGAACTATCTCTTCGTTCACGTGGTACGCCGCGAATCGCAAACCGCCTTTTAAAACGGGTACGTGATTTTGCCCAGGTAGCAGGGAAACAAAGCATTGATTCAGCAATTGTTAAGCAAGCATTATCGTTGCTCCAAGTTGATGATCGGGGCTTAGATGAGATTGATCGGAAAATGCTATTAACGATGATCAATTTCTACCATGGAGGTCCAGTGGGATTAAAAACAATTGCAGCAAATATTGGTGAAGAAACTAATACGATTGAAGAAATGTATGAACCATATTTGTTACAGATCGGCTTTATTAGTCGTACTCCTCGCGGTCGGTTAGTGACACCGACAGCATATGAACATTTAGGAATTGAATATCCAACTGATAAAAATTGATTGAGGAAAATTATGAGTAAGTTAGAATTTACAATTAATCAAAGCGATGGCCAAGCACGAACTGGGCTTTTGCAGGTTAATGGACGACAAATTGAAACACCGGCTTTGGTTGCCAGTGGAGATGAACTAGCAAAATTATCACCCAGCCAGCTTAATCAGGCTGGTGTAAGTGCAGTTAAGACAAGTGGATTAAAGCGTTGGCTAAAATATGATTCGATGACTGAAAAATTAGGAGACCTCCACCAACTTTTTCAGTGGGATGGCCTTTTATTTGTGGATTTAGGAACTGAGGAGGCCTATCACTTGGCAAAGCCGCGCGGGAAAAAACATGATGGCGTTCGTTTTCATGATCCGGTAACGGGACAACTAAAATTCTGGCAACCAGAAACTGCTCTTCAAGTTCAAGAAGCGCTCGGGGCTGATATTTTTCAAAGCTTTGACCAAGCAACAGATTATTATGCGCCAGTTGATGATTTAAAAGTAGGGGTAAAACAAACTAATGACTGGTTATCTGTTGTTAAGCCCCAAAAAGGACAAGCCCTTGGTTCAATTGTTGGTGGCGGCTTAAAAGATTTGCGAACAGCCAGTATTAAGGCGGTCGATGAGGCTAGATTAAGCGGCTATCGTTTGAGTGGGATCCCTAGCAGCTTAGATGATCAAGAGTTTAGTCGAATCATTAATGAAATTACGCCTAAACTAGAAGAGGAGAAACTGCGCTACCTCCCTGCTGCACTTTCTTTTGACCAAATGATAGAGGCAATTTTAGCAGGAGTTGATTTAATTGATAGCAATCTAGCAGCTAAAAAAGCGGCTAATGGGATTGCATTAGTTAATCAAGGAGCGACAGTTCTTCATCTTGATCGTCAACATTTTAGCTTCGATTCACAAGTGCTTGACCGTCAATGTGCGTGTGCAACTTGTCGCGCGGGCTATTCAAGGGCACTACTCCATAGTTTAATTACCAATCAAAGTTTTTACGGTGAACAACTTTTGCTGCAGCATAATCTGTTTACCCTCAATAAATTAATGAGTAGTCTACGACAAGCAATTAAAAATCATCAAACAAAAAAATTTGTTCAAGAATTATTGCAGAATCAATAGAGCATATAGCTTTTTATGGTAAAGTTTGTTAAAGTTAATATTAGTTAACTTTTTGAAGGGATGGATAAACCGTGAATAGTTTGAGTAGTTTTGTTCTTGGTGCTGCTTCATCTAATAATGCAAGTGGTTACTCAGGAATTATTTTAATCATCTTAATGGTAGCATTAATGTACTTCTTTATGATTCGCCCACAACAAAAGCAACGTAAAGAACACCAAGAGATGATGAATGAATTACACCCAGGTGATGAAGTTGTTACGATTGGCCGGATGCATGGTAAGATTGATTCAATCAATAAGGCTGACCGGACAGTTACTTTAGATTGTGAAGGGATCTACCTTACTTTTGATATGGTGGCAATTGCCCGTGTTATTAAACGAGCAGATGCACCAGCTAGTGAAGTTCCACAAGATAATAAAGCTGTTGCTAGCTCTGCCGCTGACAGTTCTGCAGATGCTTCAGCAGATAGTGCTGCTGGTGAACCTACATCTGCAGCGAGTGCTAGCGATGAACAAAAAGACAGCGAAGAAAAGTAATTTAATTTAGATGAAAATAGTCGTAAACAGGCGAATATTTTCATCTTTTTTATTTGGTTGTTAATCGCGTTTATTGCTATACTAAAAGATAGTGTTAAATTTTATTCGGGTAAGGAGAATAGCATAATGGCAGATCCATTAACAGCAATTTTTGAACAAATCAAAAAATACAATAAAATAATTATTCATCGGCATCAACGCCCTGATCCAGATGCAATTGGCTCACAAGTTGGCCTTGCGGAAATTTTGCGGGCCTCATTCCCATATAAGCAAATTTATGTTGTAGGGAAGCATATTCCAGGGTTTGATTGGATCGGTGAGATGGATACGATTGACAATCAGACATTCGATGATGCATTAGTAATTGTTACGGATACAGCAAATGCGCCACGAATTGATGATCGGCGTTTTGATAATGGGGACGAGCTTATTAAGATTGATCACCATCCTAATGATGAACCCTTTGGCGATATTATGTGGGTTGAACCAGATGCTTCTAGCTGTTCTGAAATGATTTATAGTTTTTATCAACGATTTGCAAAAGAATTAACTCTTCCCCAAAAGGCTGCCCATGCCTTATATGCAGGAATTATTGGCGATACAGGTCGTTTTCTTTATCCAGCAACAACTCCTCGAACGATGCTAGTTGCAGGTTCGTTAATGGCGGCCGGCGCAAATGCAGCGGAAATTAGTCAGCATGAAAATGAAATTACCTTACCAGTGGCCCGTCTATCAGCATACGTTTATGAGAATTTGCAGATATTAGATAATGGAGCCGCATATGTTATCTTAACCAATGAAATTTTAGAACAATTCGGATTAACTGAAGCCGGGACATCCGCAATTGTTTCTTTACCAGGTCGAATTCATGATGTTCTTGCCTGGGCGATCTTTGTAGAACAAGAAGATGGCCATTATCGCATTCGTCTCCGTTCAAAGGGGCCAACAATTAATGAATTAGCTAAGCAGCACGATGGTGGTGGACATCCCCTTGCTAGTGGCGCTAAGGCTAAAGATGAAGCAGAAATTAAACAAGTGATTGATGAATTGGACCAATTAACACAAAGTTATGCAAACCAAAAATGAAAGGGAAATAGCTATGAGTGATAAAAAATTTGCTGATTTTCAGTTACAACCTTATCTGTTAACAGCAATTCAAAAAATTAATTTTCGTCAACCAACACCGGTCCAACAACGGGTAATACCAGTGATTATGGCTGGACGAAGTGTTGTGGGGCAATCAGCAACTGGTAGTGGAAAAACACATGCCTTCCTCTTGCCGATTTTTTCAAAGATTAATCCAGAAGATCAAACCGTTCAAGCAGTAATCACAACTCCTAGTCGGGAATTAGCATACCAAATTTATAATGCGGCAAAGCAACTTAATAAGTATGCTCCTCATCCTCTTACCATTCACAATTATGTCGGTGGTACAGACAAGCAGCATCAAGTTGACCAATTAAGTCGAAAACAGCCTCAATTGGTCATTGGAACTCCGGGAAGAGTATTAGACTTAATCAAGAGTCAGGCATTGGATATTCACACAGCAAAAATGTTTGTAGTGGATGAAGCGGACATGACCCTGGATATGGGATTCTTACATGAAGTTGACCAAATTGCCAGTCATTTTCCTGATGACCTTCAAATGATGGTTTTCTCAGCAACGATTCCGCAGAAACTGCGCCCATTCTTAAAAAAGTATATGGAAAATCCAGTAGTTGAAGAGATTCCTACTGAAGCAGTAATTAATCCGGATGTTGATAATTGGTTAATGTCAACTAAGGGGCAGGATCGTAATCAGCTAATTTATCGATTGTTGACTCTTGGAGAACCATATCTTGCGTTGGTATTTGCTAATACAAAAGAACGAGCAGTTGAATTAACCCAGTACTTAGAAAATCAAGGGCTCAAAGTAGCAATGATTCATGGGGGACTAGAAGCCCGTCGTCGTAAACGGACAATGCGGCAAATTCGTGATCTTGAATATCAATATGTTGTAGCAACTGATCTAGCAGCTCGTGGAATTGATATTGATGGAGTATCACTAGTAATCAATGACGACTTGCCAACTGATCTTGAATATTTTGTTCATCGGGTTGGTCGTACCGGGCGAAATGGGATGAAAGGAACAGCCATTACCTTATATGAACCGGCAGAAGATGATTTAATTGCTAAGCTTGAGGAGCGGGGAGTTAAATTTGTACCAAAAGAATTAAAGAATGGTCAACTAGTAACTACCCATGACCGTAATCGTCGGAAGCATTATAAGCGGCGGCAAAATGAACTTGATCCGTCAATGAAGGGTTACGTAAAAAAGACTAAGAAGAAGGTTAAACCTGGTTATAAGAAACGGATTAAAAAGGCGATTAAAGAAGACGAACAGCAAAAACGAAAGCTAGAATTACGGCATAAAATTCGGAAAGCTAAGCGTGCACGACAAAAACAACATCGCCGTGAACGAAATGCCCGTTGATTTTAAAGTAATTGTTCGCTATAATATGACACGTTTGGGACATGCTATAACTAATGGAAAATTTCAGAGACAGTTGGTAAGGTGTGACAACTGATTTCCTAGCCTTAGTGCTCCCCATTCGGATAATTTGATATTTAACCTTGGGCAACCAAGAAGTAAAGAGGTAAACGAATTCCATCGTTGCAAGCAGAGTGGTACCGCGTCAATCCGGCGTCTCTGATTCGCAATGGTGGTTTTTGTTTTAGAAAGGGCGATTTGATGAAAGAGTTAAAGAAGCTAAATAGTGCTCAAGTACGGCGGATGTACTTGAAGTTTTTTGAAGAGCATGGCCACCAAGTTATGCCGAGTGCATCATTAGTTCCAGTAAATGATCCAACATTACTATGGATTAACTCTGGGGTTGCCACAATGAAGAAATACTTTGATGGGAAAGTTGTTCCTGATAATCCACGGATGACAAGCTCACAAAAGAGTATTCGAACGAATGATATTGAAAACGTTGGTAAGACTGCCCGGCACCATACCATGTTTGAAATGTTAGGTAACTTCTCTGTTGGTGATTACTTTAAAAATGAAGTAATTCCATGGGCTTGGGAATTACTAACAAGTGATGAATGGTTTGGTTTTGATCCTGAACGGCTATACATTACTTATTACCCTAAAGACCATGACGCTTATAATCGCTGGCGTGAAGTAGGTGTTGCTGAAGATCACTTAATTGCTGATGAGGATAACTTCTGGGATATTGGTCAAGGTCCATCTGGTCCAGATACGGAAATTTTTTATGACCGTGGTCAAGAATTTAATAATTTAGCCGATGATGATCCAGAAAACTATCCTGGCGGTGAAAATGAACGCTACCTTGAAATTTGGAATATTGTCTTTAGTCAATTTAACCATACACCAGAAGATACTTACGAACCACTTCCTCATAAGAATATTGATACGGGGATGGGTCTTGAACGGGTTGTTTCAATCTTTGAAAATGCCCCTACTAACTTTGAAACCGACTTATTTATGCCATTAATCAAGCAAGCTGAAGAGTTTAGTGGTACTAAGAAGTATGGTCAAAATAAAGAAGACGATATTCAATTTAAGATTATCGCTGATCATATTCGGACAATTACCTTTGCGATCGGGGATGGCGCCTTGCCTTCAAATGTTGGTCGTGGATACGTTATTCGGCGGTTGCTTCGGCGAGCAGTTGTTGCTGGAAAGAAGTTGGGAATCGATGAACCATTTTTAGCAAAGATGGTTCCAACAGTCGGCAAAATCATGGAAGATTACTATCCTGATGTTCTTAAAAATGCTGACTATATTGCTTCGGTTATTGAATCAGAGGAAGACCGCTTTAGTGCAACCTTAAATGGCGGATTAAACTTGTTGAATAACGTGATTGCTGAAGCTAAGGAAAATAAGACCAACGAAATTGATGGACGGACAGCCTTTAAACTTTATGATACTTATGGTTTCCCAATTGAATTAACCAAGGAATATGCTGAAGATGAAGGACTAACAGTTGATGAAAAGGGCTTCCAAGCAGCAATGACGGAGCAGCAAAATCGTGCTCGTAATGCCCGTGATATGGATAACGGGATGGGGGTTCAAACTGATTTATGGACTTCATTCAAAGAAGATAGCAAATATGTTGGTTACACTGATTTGACCGTTGATAATGCAAAAGTTATCGGCTTAGCACATGATGGTCAACAAGCGGATGAAGCACAACCGGGTGATAAGAACATTGAACTAATTTTTGACGTAACGCCATTCTATGCTGAAATGGGAGGTCAAGTCGCTGATACTGGTGACATTATTGATAACTATGGTAAAAAAGTTGGCCGTGTGGTTGATGTCCAACACGCACCAAACCAGCAAAACCTTCACCGGGTAGAATTAACTGCCCCTATTAAAAAGGGTGCCCGTTACAAACTGGTTGTTGACCGTATTCGTCACCTTAAGATTGAAAAGAACCATACAGCAACGCACTTGTTAGACCAAGCATTACGGAACGTTCTTGGTGGTCATACTCAACAAGCCGGATCATTAGTTGAAGAACATTACCTACGTTTTGACTTTAACCACTTTGGTCAAGTAACTGCTGAGGACCTCAAGAAGGTTGAGAACATGGTTAATGAGCAAATCTGGAAGGAAATCCCAGTCAAGACAGTTGAAACTGATATTGATTCTGCTAAGGAAATGGGTGCTATCGCCTTATTCTCAGATAAGTATGGTGATAAGGTTCGGGTTGTTAAGATTGGTGACTTTAACACTGAGTTCTGTGGTGGTGATCACGTTAAAAATACTAATGAGCTTGGTCTCTTCAAGATTGTTTCTGAAGGAGGAGTTGGTGCTGGAGTACGGCGGATCGAAGCAGTAACTTCCAGTGATGCCTTTAAGTTCCTTCAAGATCGTGATGACCTCTTAACAAAGAGCGCTGCTAGTTTGAAGGTTGCTCAGATTAAGGAAGTTCCTCACCAAGTAGAAACATTACAAAATGAACTTAAAGAAGCTCAAAAGCAAAATGAGTCTCTTCAAGCTAAGATTGCTGCTCAACAAGCTAATAATGTTTTTGAAAACGTTCAAGCAACCAAGAATGGAAGTTTAATTGCTGCCGAAGTTCAAGTTGCTGGAATGGGTCAATTACGGCAACTTGCTGATACTTGGCGCTCAAAGGCTCTTTCTGATGTTCTAGTTCTTGCTACAGCCAGTGATGGTAAAGCAAACTTATTAGTGGCTGTTAGTGATGATAAAACTAAGGAAGGCTTAAAAGCCGGTGACCTTATTAAGGCGATTGCACCAGCCATTAATGGTGGCGGTGGTGGTCGGCCAAACCTCGCCCAAGCTGGTGGAAAGAATCCAGCCGGAATCAAGGAAGCCTTAAGCCAAGCTAAAGATTACCTCGATAAGTAAATCAAAAATGAGAAGGAAATAACCATCTCATAGTCTAAGAGATTGAAAGAAACCAATTTTTGAATTCTTTCAATCTCTTTTTGTAAGAACTTCTTAAAGTAATAAAAAAATACTATCAAGAAACCCTATTATCAGCTATAATTATAAAACTTGTAGTTTGAGATAAAACTAATATTACTGTTTACTTACAATTGACAAATGTAAATTGTGATTTTAATAAGAATATAGTAAAATTGATGGTTGAAAAGAATATCTGGAGGTGACGATTGATGGCTACAAATGATAAAACGATGTTCTTTGATTTTGGTCAAGAACGTCAAGAAGATATTAAGCAAACATTAAAGACGGTTTATGAATCATTAGAAGAAAAGGGATATAACCCGATTAACCAAATTGTTGGTTATCTTTTATCCGGTGATCCTGCTTATATTCCGCGTTTGAATGATGCACGTAACTTGATTCGTCAACATGAACGTGACGAAATTATTGAAGAGCTTGTTCGGTCATACCTAAAGAATAACGGTGAAACTAAATGAGATTAATGGGATTAGACGTTGGCTCTAAAACGGTTGGCATTTCCGTAAGCGATCCTCTCGGTTGGACGGCCCAAGCAGTTGAGATTATTCCAATTGATGAAGAAAACGAAATTTTTGGGATTGATCGTGTTGCCGAGCTAGTGAAAAAAGAACAGGTAGCTGGGTTTGTAATTGGCCTTCCTAAAAATATGAATAATACAGAGGGTCCTCGTGTTGAAGCATCTCAGCACTATGGCAAGCTATTACAACAACGTTTTCCAGATATTCCTATTGACTTTCAAGATGAACGTTTAACGACGGTTGAGGCACACCGAATGCTAGTTGAAGAAGCGGACATTTCACGTGCTAAGCAGAAAAAAGTTATCGATGAAGTTGCAGCAACATTCATTTTACAAAGCTATTTGGATCGCCATGGCCGCCTTGTGAATAAGCTAAAATGAGGTATTAAAATGAGTAAACAAGAAAATAACGAAGACATGATTACGTTAATTGATGAGAATGGTAATGAACAATTATTTAAGGAATTGTTTACGTTTGATTCTGATGATTATGGCAAATCATATATCTTTATCTATCCAGCGGAACAAGAAAATGACGATTCCGTTGACATTCAAGCTTACATTATAGCTGATAATGAAGATAACGATGGACAGGACCTTGTTCCAATTGAAGATGATAAGGAATGGGACATGGTTGAAGAAGTATTAAATACTTTCCTTGATAATGATGGCAACTTCAAGGCCTAATTAAAATTACCGGCTAAATAAAATATTAACAAAAGGGAGCTGTAGACACATTTGTCACAGTCCTTTTTCTTTACAAGCAGAATGAAAGGATCATTAGGATGATTTTAACAACCTTTATTATTTTGATTTTAATGGGGTGCTTTATTAATGGTCATCGCCGCGGATTATTGACAATGACGTTAATGCTGGGGACATATATAGTAGCTTGGATCGTTGCTCGCCAGGGAGCCCAATTGATTGGTGGCTGGTTAAAATCGTTATTACCAAGTATTGGAACCCCGGCAACTTTTTCCGAGAGCTTGCTTGCAAATGTAAATAGTAATCTTTTCTTTTATAATGGAATTGCCTTTATGATAATTTTTACAATTGTTTCAATTCTTTGTCACTGGGGAATTCGTCAGTTAAACTGGATAAAGAGGATTCCAGTGGTGGGAACAGTTGATAAGATCGCAGGTGGGTTAATCTCATTTTTAATTGGCTATTTGATTATTTACGTTGTTTTACTAATTATGCAATTATTTCCAGCAGGTTGGTGGCAAATGCAAATAGCAAACTCAGAACTAGCGCGTTTTATGATTAATCAAACACCAGGAATAGCGCATTTAGTAATTGATACGCTAGTACAGGGGGGATAAAATGAATAACAAAATTTTAGAAACATTAGAATTTGATCGAATAAAAGGACAACTGGCACAATACCTTGTTTCTGCTGCTGGTCGTCGCGAATTGACGCAGCTTGTTCCACAGACTGATTATGAGGCAGTCAAAGAGCTTTTGACAGAAACTACTGATGGAGCCGATATTTTAAGGTTAGAAGATGGAATCCCTATTCCGCAACTAGCTGATATCAAACCGCAATTGAAACGTTTGAAAATTAAGGCAAATCTGAACGGCACGGAATTAGCTCAAATTACTAAAGTGCTGCAAACTAGTATGAGTGTAAAAAACTTTTTTGACCAGATGCGGGAGAAAAAAATTAAACTGCGGGTTTTAACTACCCAAGTTGACCGCCTAGTTACAATTCCCTCAATCACTCAACGACTAGTTCGTTCGATTGATCCTGATGGACGAATAAATGATGAAGCATCGGCCAAACTCCATGGTATCCGGCAATTAATTACACAAACGGAAACGGAAATTCACCAACAAATGGAAAGGTATACGCGTGGGAAAAATGCGAAATACTTAAGTGACCCGATTGTCACAATGCGAAATGACCGCTATGTAATTCCAGTAATCGCTCGCTACCGAAATAAATTTGGTGGGGTTGTTCATGACCAAAGTGCTAGTGGACAAACATTATATATTGAACCTGCAGCCGTTGTAGAAACCAATAATCGGTTACGACAAGCACAAATAGAAGAACGTCAAGAAATGCAACGCGTATTAATTGAGTTATCACAAATGATTGCTCCTTATCGACATGATATTGGTCAGAATGAAGCAATTCTTGGACACCTTGACTTTATTAATGCAAAGGCACGCTGGGCACATGATACTAAGGCAACGCTACCGCTCTTAAGCAAAGAAAATCATGTTTCATTACGGAAAGCGCGTCATCCCCTGATCGATCCCCAACGAGTAGTGACAAATGACATTAAGATTGGGGAAGATTACCAAGCGATTATTATTACTGGACCCAATACTGGTGGTAAAACCATTACGCTTAAAACTTTAGGAATTATTCAATTGATGGGACAATCTGGCCTATTTATTCCCGCAGAAGAAGGCAGCACAATTGGGATCTTTGATAATGTATTTGCGGATATTGGTGATGAACAATCGTTGGAACAAAATCTGAGTACTTTCTCTGGTCATATGGATGGAGTAAAAGCCATTCTTGAACAAATTACAAGTCGTAGCTTAGTCCTTTTAGATGAGCTTGGTGCTGGGACCGATCCCAAAGAAGGGGCTGCTTTAGCAATGGCAATTCTTGATAATATTGGCAGTAAAGGAACCATGGTTGTAATTACTACCCACTATCCTGAACTCAAAGTTTATGGTTATGATCGTGCTAAGACGATTAATGCTAGTATGGAATTTGACCAAGAAACTCTTAAGCCGACGTATAAATTACTACTAGGGATTCCTGGGCGGTCGAATGGATTAGAGATTGCGCAGCGATTAGGAATTAATCCCCAGGTTATTGATGAAGCACGGACGTTTGTTAGTGATGATAGTCAAGACCTTAACAATATGATTGGTGATTTAGTAGAGCAACGGAAAAAAGCCCGTGAAGAAAGTGAAAAGCTAGCAAAACTAGTAGCCCAAAACGAAAAAGTTCAGCGTGACCTTGATGAGAAACTCACCCGCTTTAATGAACAGCGCGATAAGCTATACGAACAAGCACGTTCAAAGGCCAACCATCAAGTTTCGATGGCTAAGAAAAAGGCTGACCGAATTATTCATCATTTGCGCCAGTTAGAAGTTCAGCAGGGCGGAAATGTAAAAGAAAATGAATTAATTGATGCACAAGGTCAATTGAACGCTCTTCATCGTGATAATCCCCGGTTGCAACACAACTCTGTATTACAACGGGCTAAGCAAAAGCATGATTTGCATAAAGGTGATGCAGTCTTGGTGAAATCTTATGGTCAATATGGAGAACTTTTATCTAAGCGAGGGAACCACAAGTGGGAAGTTCAGATTGGGATTCTTAAAATGGAAATTGATGAGAATAATCTTGAGAAAGTAGCTAAGAAAGATCTTCCACGAGAAAAAGATGCAAAGCGGCGACCACGGGCTGCTGTGAGAACGACACAAACACGAAAGACCTCGGCCCGTCTTGATTTGCGCGGTCATCGCTATGAACAAGCAATGAGTGAGCTAAGTAACTTTATTGATCATGCATTGTTGAATAATCTTTCAACAGTAACAATTATCCACGGAAAAGGAACCGGTGCTCTTCGGAAGGGAACGCAACAATATTTGCAAAGCAATCCACGAGTTAAATCATTCTCCTATGCTTCCCCTAATGCTGGTGGGGATGGAGCAACAATTGTTAATTTATAATTACTTACTATAAAAAAGTAAGCAAGTTAAATGACATTTAAGAAGTGATTTGTTAGAATAGCGTTAAGAAAAACAAAGGAGGAATTGAAGATGGCTGTAAACGTAACTACAGATCAAACCTTTGAACAAGATACTGCCACTGGTGTAGATTTAATTGATTTTTGGGCAACTTGGTGTGGTCCATGTCGAATGCAATCACCAGTAGTCGATGCGCTGTCTGATAAGATGACTGATATTAAATTTTTTAAGATGGATGTTGACCAAAATCCAGAAACTGCACAAAAATTCCGGATTATGAGTATCCCTACATTAATGGTTAAGAAAGATGGTAAGGTAGTAGACCAAATCATTGGTTACCATAGTGAAGATCAATTAAAGCAAATCTTACAACAATATGTTGATTAGAAAAAAGCTGGAGAAAAACTTTTTGTTTTCTTCCAGCTTTTTAGTATTTTAAACTTATTTTTTATCTTTTTTTCGTCGTTTTAGTAGTGAATGCCGAGTTTCTTTTTTGGGGGCGTCTTCTTTTTCGTCAGGGCGATCAACAGTAATGAATGTTACCATCTCGGATCGTTCATTATCAGCTGAATTTTGTGGATCATTTTGAATCAAAATATCAACATAGTCACGGTGACGGTCAAAGATCTTTGCCTCTGCAACCGTTCCGAGTTGAAATTCTACTTCTTGAGCAAGAAAACCACATTCTAAACCAAAAGAGGTCTCTTCCTCGTCTCTTTGAATCCGTTCCTTTACAATTACCCCTGATAACCGCCAAACTTGAGAAGTATTGCTTTTTTTACGTAAAGCTAAACGGCCAAAGCCTAGCTGATTAGTAAGATAGACTAGATCTTCAGTTGTGGCAACAGGATATACTCGAGCGAGATCTTTACCAATCCAATATAGCATTTCATCGGTCTCTTTACCGAGGATGGCTGGTAAAATCACGTCACGCATTGTCCCAGCCCCTAGTCCTTGATGACCGGCTATTAACTGATTATATAATTTCTGACTCATATCCACTCGCTCCTTTTTAACAATCATTATTATTATACTTAAAATTCAAGATCTTAATAGGGTTAAACCTGAAAAACTTGCAAAATCTTATGGAGAAACGGATAATATAGTTTCAAGGTTTTAAACGTTTTAATGAATTAACGAGGTGAAGAGAATGGATAAACGACCAATTGGGGTTATGGATTCAGGGTTAGGCGGCCTATCTGTAATTCGTGTACTTCGTGAACAAATGCCCCAAGAATCTGTAATTTTTGTGGGTGACCAAGGGCATTTTCCATATGGAACTAAAACAAAAGAACAGATTCAGCAATTAGCATTACGCATTGGAAAATTCTTGTTAAAACAAGACGTAAAAATGATGATAATTGCATGTAATACCGCGACTGCAGCAGCTCTTCAACTTCTTCAAAACGAATTACCAATTCCAGTAATTGGGGTAATTGAACCAGGAGCCATGGCTGCTACCCAACATCATTATAAAAAAATTGGGGTAATTGGCACTGAATCCACTATTAAAAATGGCGCTTATGCTAAAACGTTAGCTAAACTTAATCCAGATCTAAGTGTTATCAGTTCTCCCGCACAGCCACTTGTCTCAATTGTTGAGCATGGGCAAACAGGCACAAGTGAGGCACAAAAAGCTGTTGACACTGAATTAGAAGTATTTGATAACCAATCGATTGAAGCTTTGATCCTTGGGTGTACTCATTTCCCGTTTTTACAAAAAGAAATTCATAATAAATTAGGATCTAATGTTCAGTTAATTGATCCTGCATTTGAGACAATCAGACAGGCAAAGGAATTGTTAACTGGCAAAAATCAGTTGAGTGATAATTTAGCGTCAAGTATCAACCTTTATTCAACGGGAGATGTTAAAGACTTAGTTGCTGGTGCGCAAAAATGGTTACCAAACGGATACAGTAAGTGTGCACATATTGAATTAAACGAGGAAGGTTAAAATGAAAACAATCGTAATCGCAACAAAGAATGCCGGGAAAGCGCGTGAATACCAAGATATGCTTGCTCCCCTAGGAATTGAAGTAAAAACATTAGCCGATTTTGCACCAATAGCAATTAATGAAAATGGTAAAACATTTGAAGAAAATGCAACAATTAAAGCCACTACAGCTGCTAATCAACTCCAACTACCGGTTATGGCAGATGATTCAGGCTTAATAGTTGATGCTCTTGGAGGTGCTCCAGGTGTACACTCAGCAAGATATGCTGGTGATCATGACGATGCTGCTAATAATGCTAAACTCTTATCGGCGTTAAAAGAGGTACCTGATGAAAAAAGGACTGCCCACTTTCATACTACCATCGTCGGAATTAAGCCTGATGGAACCAAATTAGTTGCCAATGGTCGGGTTGATGGCCATATTCTTCATCAACTCACAGGAGAAAACGGTTTTGGTTATGACCCGCTTTTTTATGTTGATGAATTAGGCAAATCAATGGCCCAGTTAACAGCAGACCAAAAGAATCAAATTAGTCATCGGGGACGCGCATTACGATCATTTATGAAGCAATTTAATGATTGGTGGTAATAAAAATGAAAATACTAGTTGTAAGTGATAACCATCGAGAAGAAAAAATTTTGACAGAGATTGTTCAAAAAATGGGGGATCACGTTGACCTAATGATTCACTGTGGGGATTCAGAATTAGCTCCTGATCAGGAACCAATGAGCAATTTTAAGGCAGTGAAGGGGAATAATGATTACGGTTTGTCGTACCCTAATGAGTTAGTAATTAATGCTGGGCAAAAGCAGCTCTATCTAACTCATGGTCATTTACAGCGGGTCAATTTTTCTCTGACCCCTCTGATGCTTACCGGTCAAGAAAAAGGTGCCTCCATTGTGTGCTATGGGCATACTCATCAGTTAGGAGCCGTTTACGATCATCAAATGCTAATAATTAATCCTGGGAGCATCAGTTTTCCTCGTGGTGAATATGCTAAACTCGGAGGAACTTTTGCAATTATTGATGCGCAGCCTGAGCGGTTTATTGTTGATTATTATAACCGCGAGATGGAAGCTGTTCCTGAATTACATTGTGAATTCCGGCGTCAGAAATAAAGGAGTGTATTTTTGTGATTGATCAGCGTTTGCAGACTTTATTGCTGAAAAATAAGCAGAAGTTTATGATCCCTGCCAGTTTAGTTGCAACAGTAAACCAAAGCAACAGTTTAGATCATGCATTTTTAGTTCTTACTAAGGATCGGTACGCTAAAATTATTGTGATTGATAATAAAAACCGTTACTGTGGTCAAGTTTCTTTGGCGATGATTACTGACCGATTATTGGAGACAAAACGGATCAATGTGGAGCGCTTAAATGAATTAAAGGTCAGGGATGTGATGCAAACCGATGCGCCAGTTATCCAAGATCCAACTGATATCGAAGAAAATTTACACCTCTTAATTGATCAGTCATTTTTACCGGTGGTGGACGATCATAATTACTTTTGTGGAATTGTGACGCGTCGTGAAGTATTAAAGGCGGTCAATTATACAATGCATACTTTTGGAAAATAATGAAAAGTAGTTATGATATAAGTCAAGTTACTTTCAAAAAATAAATAGCGCAGTACAACATAGGCCTCCAGCGCCCGGTAAAACCGAACGTTGGAGGCCCCTTCTTTTTATCGTTCATTTTTAATTAACTGATTAATAGTCTGCAAGACGCCATCATGATTATTATCAATTGTTGTGGTGTGGGCAGCTTGCATTTGAATAATTGGTTGAGCATTTTGCATTGCGTAACTTTGACTCGTCATTGCTAACATCCCGAGGTCATTTTCATTATCACCAAACGTAACAATTTCATTTGCCTTTAAATTAAAGTGGGACTGCAAAAGGGAAAGAGCGTTTTGTTTAGTTGCAACAGCATTACCGATTAAGTCAGTATTAAAGCCTGAATTTTCCATGATTAAGGATGGTGGTAAGTAACCATCTAAGGTTGTTGCAACTTTTTTTAGATCGATATGGTTAGCAAAATTAATCGATATCTTGGTAAAATCTTCAGTTGGCCGTTGAGTGAAAATCTGTCGGATATCAGGGATACGCTCTACATTTTCATAAAAAAGTTTCACAATATTGAAATCATGAGCACTCATCCCCTGATCAACATAAGATTTTTCACTAGTAGAGATTACTAATTGATTAATATCTTGTGGACCATAGAAACGGTCAAGAACATGAATAACCCGGGCTAAAGCTTCTTGATTAATAGGAAAAGATTTAAATAATTTGCTTCCTAAATGAATAACTGAACCGTTTTGCGAAATAAATCCCATCTTGGCGGTGTAGTCTTTAAATTCTCGTTGCAACCGTGGAAAACTGGATCCGCTAGCAGCGACAAAGTAGATATTATGGCGTTCAAGTTGGCGAAAGACCTTTGCAAATAAAGAATGATTGTAAGTATGGTCATCTCGTAAAAAGGTTCCGTCCATATCAGTAGCGATTAATTTAATACTCATTAGGTACTCCCTCCCAGGCAATTGGAATATTATTTGTTCGTAATTCTTTAAGATATGCCGCCAAAAAGCGACTAGCAACAGTTGATTGTTTTCCGCTGACTGCTGTTATCGTCACACGAAAAACGAGCGCACCGTCTGGGGTAACGACTGGTCCGACAATAACTGGTTTTAATTGTAGTGCCTTTATTTGTGGAACTAGTTTTTTATTAACTTGCGTAACAATTTCTTCTACCTTACTAAGAGGGGTCTTCGAAGTAATCCGAATATCAACGTTGCTAACCATATTATTTCGCGAAAGATTTTGCACAATGGTAATGTTACGGTTAGGAATAAAATTAAGTGTCCCATCGGAACTAGTAACTTGCGTAGTACGAATACCAAGAGCAGTTACTGTTCCTTTGATTTGACCGATTTGGACAGTATCGCCGACGTCTAATTGTTGCTCAAGTAGGATGAAAAATCCAGTCACAATATCACTAACAAGGCTTTGTGCGCCAAGACCTAAGGCTAAACTAAAGATTCCGGCTCCAGCAATTAGAGTACCCACTGGAACGCCAATTTCTGATAATATAGCGTACAATAAGAAAAAATAACAAGTATAACGATAAATGTTTAAGACAAGGGCTTTTACCGTTGCCATTCGATTGCTATTTTTTAGTACATTGTATTTTTTTGATTCTTGAAAAAGGTGGACAATGATAACTCGTCCTACCCATAAAAGTATTAAAAATAAGACAAACGTAACGATAATTAAAAGAAATTTACTTAAAAGTTGTTGTGAAATTTCGTGCCAGGATAAATCTGTAAAAGCTTTTTTTAATTGTTCCGTTTGTTTTGATGTAAGTGAAGTGGCACCAGTGATCATAATAACCTCCTAAAAAATACTAATAAATATTTTAACAGGGAAGACAAGCTTCTGTCGACTACACTAGATTATCGTTTTTATTTGTTTTATGATATTCTTAGTATTGAATAAGTATTTTGAAAACTAAAGGAGGGATTATCAGATGACTTTTGGCCAGTTGGCAGGGTTAATTGCGGCAATCGCATTCCTAATCTTAGTCATTTTTGCATGTATCCTGTTGAATCAATTGAGTAAGACGATGAAAGAAACAAATAAAAGTATTACAACTTTAACGCGGGATGTTCATTATCTTAGCCAAGAAATGGAGGACGTGCTAAGTAACACGAATACATTGTTAGACGATATTAACCATAAATCAGAACAACTAGATCCAGCGGTTAAAGCAGTTGCAGATGTAAGTCAGAGTGTTTCAGAAGTGAATGCTTCACTTCAAGAAATGGTCGAGAAAGCCCGGCTGCACCGCGAGAAACGACAATTTGACCGGAGTATTTTTAAGTTTGCAGGAAAGACACTTGTTTTAGATGCTTTCAACAAATTTAGACAGCATCGGAAGCAAAAGAAAGGAATGACGAATAATGAGTAAAAAGTTACTTGCTGGGATATTATTAGGTGGAGCTGCAACATATGCTGCATGGAAGAAAATGGCACCAGCTAAAAAAGAAGCATTGAAAGAAAGCGTTGATGAAAAGATTAATAAAGTTGCTGATTATGTGACTGATTACACCTTAGACGCATTAGACATTGTTGATGATCTTATGAGTGATTCTAACTTGAACGATAAGGTGAGTGGCGCTGCAGATGCTGTTAATAATGTTAAGGGTAAAGTAAAAGATAGCGCCAATAAAGTAGTTAATCATATGACTAATGATGACTTTGATAAGCAAACTGCTGATATTCGTGAGGAATTGGCGAAGAATAAAGAAGCAGATGAAGATAATAACGATATTATTATCGATGCTACTAGTGATCAAAAGCCAGCATCTACTGAAGACGACGAAGCAGGTCAAGATGACGCTAAGACAGCCGATAAATAAAATAAAAAAGCTGAGAGGATTTCTCAGCTTTTTTATTTTAATGAGGGAAAGTTAGTAATTCTTTAGTTGTATGCGTGAATGGTTCACAACCATCTTCTGTAATATGAACACAGTCTTCAATCCGGACGCCGGCAAAACCTGGAATATAAATGCCGGGTTCAATGGAGAAGCACATTCCAGGTTCAAGAACTAGCTGATTTCCTTCCATGATTGATGGAAATTCGTGTTCACTGCTACCCATTCCGTGCCCGAGGCGGTGAATAAAGTATTCGCCATAACCAGCTGCAGTAATGATATCACGAGCGATCTTATCTAATTCTTCAGCAGTCATTCCCGGTTTCGCAGCATTTTGAGCGGCCAATTGAGCTTCTAAACATACCTTGTAGATGTCTTTTTGTTTGTCATTTAACTTTCCGACAGCCACTGTTCGAGAAGCATCACTAATATAGCCATCAACAATTGTTCCTAAGTCAAAGAGGACGAGCTGATTATTTTGGATCTTATTACTGGAGGTAGCTCCATGAGGTTCGGCAGCATGAGGACCTGCTTGAACTAGAGTATCAAAACTCATTTTGTTAATCCCATGTTGCTTAAGCGCATATTCTAAATCGGCAGCAACTTCTTGCTCTGTTTTACCAATTTGAATTGCTTCGAATCCTACTTTAAAAGCGAAATCAGCCCATTTTCCTGCTTCATTTAACTTAGCGATCTCATCATCACTCTTAATCATCCGCATTTTTGCTATTAAAGGAGAGAGATCAGTATTAAAATGGGCATTGGGGAGGACTTCTTCTAAAGCACGCAAACGGTCAACAGTTAGCGATTCTCCCTCAATTCCCCAGTTAATTGGTGAGCCAGCGTGATTTTTGATATGTTCAGCAATAAGCTCAAAAGGTTTTTCATGATCTAAGTACCCATATACTGGATATTTCCAACCAGTATCCTTTATTGCTTCTACTTCAAGAGCTGGTGCAAACAGAAATGGCTCACTGTCGGCAAAAAGGACTAATGCTAATACCCGTTCTACTGGATCGCTGTAGAAACCAGTTAGGTAATTAATGGTCATCGGATCACTAATATAAGCAGCATCTAATCCTTTTTCAGTAAGCGCGCTTTGTAGTTGATTAAGTTTTGTCACTGCATTCACTTCCTAAAAAAGATTGCGAATATTATAACATATTGTTATGAAAGTAAAAAAATAATGAAGAACGTTTGCTAATTAAAACTAAATCTGCTATATTAACTAGGTTATGAAAAAACATGAAAACAGATTATACCAATAAAGAAAGGGCTATCTTATGGAAAAACAATCAGTAACAATTTATACGGTTGCCCGAGAAGCTCGTGTCTCAATGGCCACTGTTTCACGGGTAGTAAATGGCAATCCAAATGTAAAACCAGAAACTAGACAAAAAGTTTTAGATGTAATTAAGCAGCTTAATTACCGTCCTAATGCAGTTGCACGGGGATTAGCTTCTAAAAAAACAACGACTGTCGGGGTAGTTATTCCTAATATAACTGATCCATACTTTGCGGAATTAGCATTGGGGATTGATGACGTTGCTTCAATGTATAAGTATAATATTATTTTAACTAATTCTGATTCTGATGATGAAAAGATTCTGAAAGTGGTACGGAGCTTGCTTGCTAAACAGGTTGATGGACTTATCTTTATGGGTCATGATGTTTCTGATGATCTTAGAAATGAATTCGAAAGCACAAATACACCAGTTGTAGTAGCTGGTTCTGTTGTTAATGATGATGCTTTACCAAGCGTTCGGATTAACTACCAAGCAGCCGCCAAGGAAGCGACAGAATTTCTGTTAAAACATGGTGATCAACAAGTTGCCTATATTACTGGTCCATTACGATACTCAATTAATGGCGAAGACCGGCTTAATGGATATAAAGAAGCATTGGCAAATAATAATGTGCCATTTAATGAATCATTAGTAATTGAAACGGACGGGTCTTATCAAGCAGGATATGCAAAGGCACAAGAAGTTATCGAAAAGGGATTAAAGGCTGCTTATGTAACAGATGATAGTTTAGCTGCTGGTCTCTTAAACGGGCTTACGGATGCTGGTATTAGCGTTCCAGATGATTTTGAACTAATTTCTTCTAATGACACCAATTATACAAAGGTTGTCCGGCCAACAATCACTTCGATCACTCAACCTCTTTATGATCTTGGTGCCATTTCAATGCGGTTGTTGACAAAATTAATGGATGGCGATGACAGCAATGATGATGAAAAAAATGTTATTTTAGATCATGGCTTTGTTGAACGCCAATCAACTCGTAAGTAGGTTGTGATTTGTTGTGACAACCCGAAGTGAATTACGAGCACAACGACAAGAAAAAGTTGAGAAGCCAATAGAAGAAACACCGAAAAAGCATCATTTTCTATACTGCTTATGGGGTGTAATCTGTGTGACTTTACTCGGGCTAACATTACTAATTAATTCGACACTCTTAAATGTTAACTTTGTAAAAGAAGAAGTTACAAATTCGTCGCTTGAATCAGTTATGTTAAACCAGGTTAACAGTAGTCTAACTCAGTATGGGATTTCAACTTCTGTCTTAAAGAAAAGCGATACTGATAAGCTAATTAACCAGGCAATTGATCAGGTATATGCAGGTGAAAAAATTAATCTTGATCTATCACCTATAGTTAATAATGTGGGCGCATCTGTTAATTCCCAATTAGCTCAATATGGTTTGTCCACTTCCATGTTACCAGCAGGCAGTTCTTCAGCAATTGCTGGTAACATTAATTCGATGGTTAACAGTCAGTTAAATACTCCCGAAGTTGCACAGTTAATTAATGGGATTAAAATTGCTAAAACGGTTGTTAATATTATTTTAGTGATTTCAATTATCAGCCTCGTTATATTGATTCTTAAGGGGTTATGGCAGCATCACTTAATTGGCAGTTTTAGGTGGATTTGTTTGTGGGGAACTGTTTTATATACAGGAATCGTTATGACTATTCATGCGATTGCCCTTCAAATGGGTGCGGGACAACCAGACATAAGTCCCTTTATTTCCCAGGTTGCTAATGATTTTCAGCAGACTGGATTTCACGGTTCAATGATGATGATTGTCATTAGTATTGTGTTATTTATTCTGCACTTTGTAAAACGAAAATGGCAACCTCGCCAATAACCTTGAATTAACGATGAATATTTGCTAAAATTTATCTGTTTGTATTACATTAATAAAGAAAAGAGGAGTCAGTAATGTCAGGACATTCAAAATGGCATAACATTCAGGGACGTAAGAACGCCCAAGATGCTAAGCGTGGTAAGATTTTCCAAAAGATTTCACGTGACTTGTACCAAGCAGCTAAAGCAGGTGATCCTGATCCAGCGAACAACGCTCAATTACGGCTTGTAATCGATAAGGCACACGCGGCCAACATGCCTAAGAAAAATATTGACCGTGCTATTGCTAAAGCTTCAGGTATTGGTGGAGCTAAGTTCGAAGAAGTTACTTATGAAGGTTATGGACCAGGTGGGGTAGCAGTAATGGTTTCTGCTCTTACTGATAACAAGAACCGGACTGCATCTGCTGTTCGTTCAGCATTTAGTCACTCTGGCGGTTCATTAGGTGCTAGTGGATCAGTTTCATACATGTTCGACCGTAAAGGATTAATCGAAATTCTTCGTGATGGTCTTGATAAGAGCGAAGATGATATGTTAATGGATGCTTTAGAGGCTGGAGCTGAAGATATGAAGGCAACTGAAGAAAAGTTCCAAATCTTCACAGATCCAAGTAACATGACAGATGTTCGTGATGCTCTTCAAGAACAAGGCTATGAATTAGATACTGCCGAAGTTACCATGATCCCTCAAAACCGGACAGAGGTACCTGCAGATAAGGCAAAGCAATACCGTCATTTGATTGATGAATTAACAGAAAACGATGATGTTGCTGATATTTACGAAACTGGTATTTTACCAGACGAAGATGACGATGAAGAATAATTCAATCATTGTTATTAAGAGGTTAAAAAGCAAAACGCTTTTTAACCTCTTTTTTAGTTTTAAATTTTTTAGTGCATTTTTAGAATTTATCCGTATTTAAATAATAGGGAGGTTAAAATATGCCGAGTTTTGAAGAAGAATTAACAAGAATGATTCGCAAGCAACCGAGTGACCTATACATCTTACCTCATGATAGGTATTATCAATTATCCTTAGCGATAAAGGGGACCCTATTTCCTTTTAAACAGGTTACGCGTGATTATGGTCAACGTTTTATCTCATACTTAAAATATTGCGCCAATATGGCAGTTAGTGAGCATCGACGACCCCAGCTAGGCGCTTTTAAATTTACTTATGCTCACCAAAAGATCAATTTACGCTTATCAAGTGTTGGTGATTATCAAGGGAGGGAATCATTAGTTATTCGCTTTATATATCCCCTTAATGATATTAGGTTTAATTTTTTAGTTCCTCACCAGTGGGAAATATTACAGAAGTACCGTCAACAAAGAGGTTTGATTCTTTTTGCTGGGCCAATGGGGGCTGGTAAAACAACTACCATGTATCAGCTTGCTCGACAGCTATTGCCGAAACAAATTGTATTAACAATTGAGGATCCCGTAGAAATTGATCATCCGGGATTTATCCAATTGCAAGTAAATGAATTAGCGGGGATGGACTATGAAAGTTTATTAAAATTGGGATTACGGCATCGCCCAGATGTATTTATCATTGGAGAAATCCGTGATTCACAGACAGCAGCTATGTCTGTCCAAGCCGCATTAAGTGGTCACTTAGTTTTGGGAACTGTCCATGCTCGAAATGCTTATGGAGTTGTTTCTCGCCTTCAACAATTAGGGATAGATTCTTATTACCTTCAGCAAGTATTAACGACGGTATCTTATCAGCGTTTAATTCCGTTGGTAAATGGAGAACAAGCCATCTTATGTGACCTGTTAAATCGGCATCAATTTGGTGATTTGCTTAGTGGCACCAAGAAAGGAGGAATGTCTGATGAATGGGCAAAAGCTCTTCAGCAGGCTGTAGAAAATGGAGAAATTACGGAAAATACTGCACGCCAATACCAGCAGGGTTAAATTCAATCATCAGCAACAAGCAAATTTTTTCCTTTTATTAGCAGATTTGTTAAGTGTTGGCTTTTCTGTCAAAGAAGCACTTGGTTTTATCAAGGCTGTCAATCCGAAGCTAGCCCCTTGGATTGCTTCTATAGATAAACGAATGCAAAAGGGAGCGAGTTTTGCCCAGAGCTTACAGCAAGAAGTAAAAGACGATTTGTTTTATCAGTTACTATTGGCAGAAAAGCATGGTAATTTAACAAAAACATTGAGTGAGGTAGGAAAGATACTTACAGCACGGGAACGGCAACGAAAAAAATTATTTAGTCTCCTGCAATATCCGCTAATTCTTTTAGGGATGCTAGGGGTGGTGATCTGTGGATTAATTATGTTTGTCTTTCCAGAATTAAAGGTATGGCAGGGCGAGAGGCAAACTTTGCCGCTGATTCACATGATTACGTTAGGAGTAACTTATCTTTTTACCATTATCTTTATTAGCGCCGTATTTCAGTGGCTAAGATGGCGTCAAATGAATAAGGAACAACGGCTAATTAAGATCTGTGCAATGCCGATAATCGGTAAATGTTATTGCTATTATTTTCAATATTATTTAACTAGTATATTAGGATCAATGTTGCAACAAGGATTATCGTTGGCTGAAATTTGTGAAATTACCCAGAGCTTTGATAGGAAATCAATTCTTTATATTTTTGGTAATAAAGTAATGACTACTATTCAACGTGATGGAGATATTTCAGAAGTGGTGGCTACCTGCTCTTTTCTCCCTAATGAATTAATCATTTTTATGAATAAGGGGGCGACCAGGGAAAATATGGGACGGGACTTAATTGTTTTTGCAAATTTAAAATTTAAGACCCTTACAGCTGCAATTGAGCATTTATTGATTTTTGTTCAACCAGTTATTTTTAGTATTATTGCAATCATAATTGTTTGTTTATACCTTAGTATCTTATTGCCAATTTATCATTCATTCCAAGGAGTTTACTAATGAAAATTTTAAAGAAAAAACAATCAGGATTTACCTTACTCGAAATGTCAATCGTCTTATTTATTATTAGCTTGTTAGTATTGATCATGCTGCCCAATCTCTCTCAACAGCGAAAGCATGCTAATAGTATTCACGGAAAGGCAATGACTTCTGTAATTCAGACCCAAATCGATGCATACGAAAATGAAAATGGAACTGATAATGTCAGTTTAGAAGAGTTAAATAAAGCCAATTATCTGACTGATGCGCAGGTTCAGCAGGCCCATCACGAAAAAATTGTAATTGTTGATGGGAAGGCAATTCAGCGATGAATTTTCGTGAAGAAGGGTTTACGTTTCTTGAAGCAATTATTGTCTTAGGAATAACGGCCCTCCTTTTACTAATTACGATTCCAAATTTTACAAAAACGCGTCAAAAACTAGCTGAAGAACAATTTTGGCAATCATTGCGTCAAGATTGGCATTGGGCGCAATTAAAGTGTGAGAGTAAACATCAATTTGTTGTAATTCGCCACGACAAAAATAACGAAATGATTACTTTTCGTATAAATGATCAAACGAGAGAGACAAAAGAAATTCTTATTCCCTCAACACTGAATGTTGAGTGGTTTGGTGAACTTTATCTTACGCCAAATGGCTATACGCGCCCCTGTACCCAGCGTTTTAAATCATTAATCGATGGTCACTATTACTACATGAAGATTCAATTAGGATGGGGAGGATACCGAATTGAGAAACGCTAAAGCAAAAGCATTTATGATGGTAGATAGTTTAATTAGTTTATTTATTGTAGCGATGGGGATAAATTTATTTTTTATTTGTGAAAAGCAATTGTGGTTACAAAATAGAAATCTTCAGCTAAAAATGGCCGCAACGAGGTTAGGAAAAGAGGCTAGTGATTTATATGCGGTTAAAAAGCAACCAGTTATTTTAAGCCGTGGTGATTTAACCGCAAAAGCAACGGTCCAAAGGGTAGTTGTTTATAATAACGATCGATGCCTTTATCGGGTTGGAAAATGAAGAAGGAGGCCTTTACTTTAGTAGAAGCAACTTGCGCATTAATTATTTCTTCATTAGTGATTATCAATATAAGTTTAGTTACTACTAGCGTGAGACAAGTGGGTAAAATGAATTTAGAATCAACGATCACTTGGCATTTGTTTTTACGAGAATTAGAATCGGTCAATCATCGTTTTGAATTAATGGAGGTTCGTGATAATCGGTTATTGTTATACAGTCAGACAACTGATCAAAAGTATGAATTAAGAGAAAACCATGCTCTATACCTAACGTGTCAGGATAAAGGTGGTTATATGCCATTATTAGATAACATTAAGAATCATGAATATTCGTTTAAGCAACTTGATTCCCAACGAGTATTGATTAAAGTGACAAGGAAGGATGGAGAGAAAGCAAGTGCAATTGTTAAATTTTATCCACCAAAATAAAAAAGAGGGTTCTATTTTATTTGTAAGTATTGCCGTCCTACTTATAATTAGTTCAGTTTTATTGTTTCAATATCGATATTATCAGAATTATCAGGAAATGGGACGAGACCTTTGTTCAATTTATATTGAAAAAATAAAAGATAATCTAAGAGGTCAATGAGAGTGTTATCTTGAATTTGCTAGGAATAATAGTTAAACTAATAAGGTAATGATTGTATTATTTGGAGGCGACTAGCACTGACACAGAAAACACCACAGCAATTATTTGAGCTTTTTGATAAGGCCACTGAAATTTTACAAGCAGCGTTAAATTGTTCGTATTTAGATGCGCTATTAGAAAACGCAGAAAATATTATTGACAATAATACTGTTCGTGTTGATGACGGTGTTCCTGATGAAAAAACTGTAAATGAATTGCAGAAAATATACCAAGAATTAAATTTACAAAATGTGAAGCCAGAAATTATCCGGCAAATTATCCAGCTGAGTTTTTTGAAAGTAATTCGAAAAGACGCAATTCAGGCTAATCATCAAATGACTCCTGATACGATTGGCTTAATCATGGCTTTCTTAATTGAAAAGGTTACAAAAATCAAGGAGATTAAGACTGTTTTTGATCCAGCCGTTGGGACAGCTAATTTATTAACGACTGTGATGAATCAGCTTAAAGTAAATGGAGATAAAGATATCGTTGGTTACGGAATAGATAATGACGAAGATATGTTGGAAGTTGCGAGCGTAAGTACAGAATTACAACACCTTAATGTAAAGTTGTACCATCAAGATGCTGTAACTGCTTTGGATATTCCTCAATGTGATTTAGCTATTTCTGATTTGCCAATTGGTTACTATCCACTTGATGAAAACGCCAAAAACTATCAAACACGGGCTAAAGAGGGGCATTCATATGTTCACCATTTGTTGATTGAACAATCTATGAATTATCTTAAGCCCGGTGCATTTGGGGTATTCTTAGTGCCTAGTAGCTTGTTCCAAACTAAAGAATCACAATCATTTGTTAAATGGATTCAGTCTGTTGCCTATTTACAAGGACTTATCAATTTGCCAGCAGAACTTTTTGCTAATCCGAATGCGCAAAAATCAATTTTGTTATTGCAGCGCCAAGGTGGAGATAGCAAACAAGCAGTTAAAGTTTTGTTGGGTGAGTTTCCTTCATTTAAGGATAAAGCAAAATTTGCTTCATTCATGGATGATATCAGTAAATGGGTAACAACGAATTTACGTTAAAGGAGAAAAGTCAATGTCAAAAACAATTGCAGTTAACGCTGGTAGTTCAACACTTAAATTCAAATTATTTGATATGCCAAGTGAAGATGTAGTAGCTGAAGGTACGATTGAACGTATTGGTGAAAAGATGGGTCATGCTAAGATTAAGTATGGTAATGGTCAAAAGCATGAAGAAGATAAGCCATTTGCTGATCATGCTGCCGCAGTTAATTACTTGTTAGATAAGCTAATTGAATTAAAGATTGTGGCAAGCTATGATGAAATCACGGCAGTAGGTCACCGAATTGTTGCCGGTGGGGAATTCTTTAAGGATTCAACAATTATTGATGATGATGTTATTAGCAAGATTGATGAATTGTCAGAATATGCTCCACTCCATGAGCCGGCAGAATTAGTTGGTATTAAAGCTTTCCGTAAAGTATTGCCTAATGCATTTGCGGTTGCTGTTTTTGATACATCATTCCATGTTGATATGCCAGAAATGAATGCATTGTACAGTGTGCCTTATGATTGGTATGAGAAGTATGGTGCTCGTAAGTATGGTGCTCACGGTACCAGTCACCGTTACGTATCTGCACGTGCTGCGGAAATGTTAGGAAAGCCAATTGAAGAACTTAAATTAATCACCATGCATATTGGAGCAGGTGCATCAATCACTGCCGTAAAGAATGGTAAGTCATTCGATACGTCAATGGGCTTTACGCCTGTTGCAGGAATAACAATGGCAACTCGTTCAGGGGATGTTGATCCATCCTTAATTGCTTTTATGCAGGGTAAATTAAACTTATCCTCAGATGAGATGATTGATATTTTGAACCATAAGTCTGGTTTACTTGGTATTTCTGGTATCTCACCAGATATGCGTGATATTCTTGCAGCTGCTGAAAAGGGTGACGACCGAGCACAACTTGCATTAGATATTTATGTTAACCGTATTGTCCGTTACATTGGAGCATATATTGCTGAAATGGGTGGCGCAGATGCCATTGTCTTCACTGCCGGTGTTGGGGAAAACAGTGTTCCAGTACGAAAGATGATCACAGATAAGCTTGACTACTTTGGCATTAAGATTGATCCAGAAAAGAACGACTGCCATGGTGTTGAACGTGATCTTTCTGCTGATGATGCAAAGATTAAGACATTATTAATTCCAACTAACGAAGAATTAATGATTGTTCGTGACATTGAACGTTTAAAGAAAAATAACTAAGTACTAAATAATTCGCCAAAAGATGACTAGTTGACAAGAAATGTTTGTCTCTAGTCTCTTTTTATTTTAGAATTTAAGATAACTATATTGTCTTTTTAAGAAAGAAGATTCTTTATGAAGTTTTGCACGTCAGATACTCATTTTTTTCATGATAGTCTCCTTGGTACAAATAAATTTGCACCAAGGCCATTCAATAATGTCAATGAGATGAACCAAACGATTATTAATAATTGGAACGATAAGGTTGGTGAAAATGATATTGTTTATCATTTAGGAGACATTGCTCTGTACTTTACTAAGCCTCAACGAAATGCCTATCAAGCAATCCTTGAGGTGTTATTACAATTACATGGACACTTAATACTGATAAAAGGCAATCATGATAATCGGGCCCTTTTTAAATATCTAGAAAGTAATAATTATGAGTTTAATGGACTTCCTAAATTTCAGTTTCATGATGTGGGAGTACTATTAAAATATAATCACCGTCAGTATTATTTAACTCATTATCCTCTTATGTTAGGAATAGCACCGCAAATTATTAACCTTCATGGCCATATTCACCACTATTCTGTTCCCATTAAAGAAAATATAAATGTAGGCGTGGATGCTCCCGAATTAGACTATCTTGAAAATAAGCCTAAATTTGGAGCCCCGCTGAATTTTCATGAAATAGAAGAAATCGTAGCGCAAAAAGCTATGAAGTATCCAGGACAAAAATAATCAAAAGAAGGTGGAAAAGATGAATAGAGCTAAGATTCAAGATTATATTGATCAGCGTGAAGAGCAACGATCTTTAATCTATCATATTGAAAAAAAAGACCAGACACATTTTACCGTTAATGGACATCCCTACGAATTAGTAAAGGACTACCGTGACGGTTTTAATTCAGAAAAATTCGCAGAACGGTTTAGCAGTGTTCTGAGTAAATATGACTATATCGTTGGGGATTGGGGATATGATCAATTACGCTTAAAAGGTTTTTATAATGATGATAATCCCTTATTTGAACCAGAATTGGGAACTGATACGATTGAGGATTATTTATTTGAGTATTGTAATTTTGGCTGTGCGTATTTCATCCTTCACAATGATGATGTTTGTATTCCACGGCACAGTTACCGTCAGCGTCGAAAGAAAACTACGCCAGTCATTCATGAACGGCGACGGCAAGTTAAACAACCGAACGTGCGTCAACGGCATAATCAGCGTGCAGAACGTGTAAAAAACGGTCATCGGCAAAAATTTGTGATTCATCAACGAAAAAAGAGGAGCTAAGGCAAACGATGAAAGATTATCAAGGATATTTTATTGATTTAGATGGGACGACTTATAAGGGCAAAAAGCAAATTCCAGCAGCTGGAAGATTTATCAAACGTCTACAAGATGCCAAGAAAGAGGTCTTGTTTGTAACAAATAATAGTACCAGAACGCCAGATTTTGTCGCTGAAAACCTCCGTAAAAATCATAATATTAATGTTACGTCGGAAAATATATACACAACAGCAATCGCAACTGCTGACTATTTACGGTCAATGGCGCCAGTAAAAAGTAAAATTTATGTTATTGGTGAGTCGGGATTAAAGTTAGCTTTAGAAAAGCGAGGGTTTATCTTGACTGATGATCAACCTGAATATGTCGTTGTAGGATTAGATACGAGTGTTACTTATGAGAAGCTTGAAAAGGCAGTCTTGTTAATTCGAAATGGCGCTAAATTTATTGGGACCAATGCTGATAGTAATTTGCCTAATGAACGAGGGATGGTTCCTGGAGCAGGTTCGATTGTAAAGCTAGTAGAATATGCAACTCAAGTGAAACCTGTGATGATTGGTAAACCAGAAGCAATAATTATGAAAATGGCACTAGAAAGAGTTAAATTACCTAAAGAAAGGGTAATTATGGTCGGCGATAACTATCATACTGATATTGAAGCAGCAATTAACGTTGGAATGGATAGTTTATTAGTTTATACTGGTTTATCGCGTCCAGAAGAAGTTATAAAAGAAAAAATCCAGCCAACATATAAGGTGAATAATCTTGATGAATGGGAAATTTGAATTTATTCAGTGGGGAAGAGCAATCTTATTGACACTACTTAGCTTAGTTGTTGCAATTAGTATTGCTCTTTTTATCGTTATTAATATCTCACCTTTTTTTATAACAATTCCTAAGCACCTCCTAGGATTATCTGCCCCTGAATTAATGGCCGATTATGGAAGTGTCATTAAATATATTCAGCTTCCAACACAGCGAGTCCTCGAACTAAAATATTTACCAATTGCCCCTTCTGCAGTTCACCATTTTGAAGACGTAAAATATTTGATTTTATTGAATGAAGCTGTGATGGTGATTTCGCTCCCGTTGTTATTGTTTGGATTGAAAAAACAAAAACGGCAAAATCAGCTCTGGCGCCTGATTTTACCGTTTCAGATGTTATTTATTTTGTTGCTCTTTAGTGGGTTTATGGGAATAACAAATTTCAATGCTTTCTTTATTAAATTCCATTATCTTTTCTTTAGCAATATGGATTGGCTATTTGATCCACGAACAACGCCAATCATATTACTGATGTCTGAAAAATTTTTTACAGTACTATTTGGATTATGGTTAGGATTTACATTGATAATCTTACTTTTGATCTGGGGATGGATAAAGCTGATGTTAAGCATCTTCTTTAACAAAACGCGAACGCAATGCTCCAACAACGGCTGGGATTAACGTAACCACAATAATTGCAAGAATGATGACAGAGAAGTGTTCTTGAACGAACGGAAGATTACCGAAGAAGTAACCACATCCACAACAAAGTGCTACCCAGATAACACAGCCAATTACACTATAACGAATAAATTGCTTGTAGGGGAAACCAGAACCTGCTGCCGCAAATGGAGCAAATGTTCTAATGATTGGAATAAAACGGGCGAGAATAATAGCCGGCGCACCATGCTTTTCAAAGAAGACTTCGGCACGTTCTAGACTATCTTTATCAATTAATTTACCAAAAAGTGAGTGGTTAGAAAGACTCTTCCCAATCTTATGACCAATTAAAAAGTTAAGGGAGTCTCCACCCAAACAGGCGCATAAGAAAATAAAAATAAAAATCCAAATATTAAGATGATAACGTGGGTCAGCAGCTAGTGCACTTGCGGCAAAGAGAAGGGAATCTCCAGGTAGAAATGGCATTATGACTGCACCAGTTTCAATAAAGATAATAGCGAATAAAATTAAATAGGTTGCATCGCCGAATTGATTAACAATCTGAATTAGATGAACATCAATATGTAATATAAAATCGATAAGAGTTGCCAAGGTAATTCTCCTTTGTGTAATAAGATAATACTGTTAAAGTGTAGCAAGATAGAAAAATGTTGTGAAGGGGCGTTTAAAACTTTTAATAATTTTTGAAAAATATATTTATTAGTAAATCTAATTAGTTATGTGAGACTAATTTATTAATGGTGAAAGAGCATCACGCCATTTAAAAACGGGCTAGCTAACGTTTATTATCATAATAATAGTAAGGCGAATGAAAAAAATGAATAAAAATTAAAAAAAAGTGTTGACGAAGGAGTAAAATCCATGTATAGTAGTTATCGTTGTCAAAGCAGTTAATTACTGTTGAGATGTTTAATAAAAAATTAAAAATAATTGTTGACATCGACTTGATAACATGATATATTAATAAAGTTGCTGATTGAGTTATCGATCAAAAGGAATTCAAAATTAATTAAATTTTCTTCTTGACAAGTTAATCTGATATATGTTATAATAAATATGTTGATTGGCTGCTTGATTAGCCAACGGGTTGACCTTTGAAAACTGAACAAAGTTTCGACGAATCAAATGTGTAGGGTCTTCAATCACGATGTGATTTGAAGCAAAACATTTGCGAAGTCAATTCGCTTAATAACAAAGATAATTGAGA
>NZ_JAJGUI010000108.1:2500-12519 GCF_020784875.1 Limosilactobacillus reuteri subsp. simiae
ACAAAAAATTAACAGAAAGATCGCTAAGCTCAGCTAAATCCTCCTGTGTTAAATTTAATTCCTTACGTCTTTTTCGGATCCTATTCCCAAGATCATATGTCAACGTTTCCACAGCCTTTATCACATAGTTTATAACATAGCGTAATCTTCAACTATGGAAGTTAGAACACTTTATAATAGTGGTTTAGAGCTGTTGATATATCAATAGTCAAGGTATAAAATTGTAACTGTTATAGAAGGGGATTTGAAGATTTATTTATAAAGATGAGGAGATATTCTACTATGGTTGAAAATAATAATTTTCAAAAGAAATTAATTACTACAGCTTCAATCGCTACTGCTGCTACTGTAGCCGGGGTTGCTGTTACAAATAACGTTCACGCTGATACTGTTAATAACAATGCACAAACTCAAACAGTGCAAGATGTTCGCCAACAAGCTATTAAGAATGCTGAACAAGGTGTAAAGTCTGCACAAGCTAATTTAGATTCAGCTACTGCTGCAAATAGCAACGCACAAGCTAACTTAACCAGTGCTCAGGGCGAACTTAACAGCGCTACTAGTGCTGCTCAACCACAACAAAGTAAAGTTGATCAAGCACAAGCAAATGTTAACAGTGCAACAGCTGCAAACAGTACCGCCCAAAGCAACTTAACTAGCGCTCAGCAAGCAGCACAAAGTGCAACGCCTGAAAATATTCAAAAGACACAAAATGATATTGCTAACCAAGAAAACCGAATCAAGAGTGACAAACAAGCAGTTAGTGCTGCTCAACAGGCTGCTGACAAAGCTAATACTGATGTAAAGAATGCTCAGAATGCTCAAACACAAGCTCAACAAGATGTTGATGCTAAGCAGTCTACCGCAAATGAAGCGCAAAAGAACCTTGATACTGCTAAAGCAGCCTTGAATGGTGATAGCTCTAAAGTTGATCAAGCATTAGCAGATGCTAAGGCTAAAGTACAAGAAGATCAAAATACAGTTAGCCAAAAGAACAATGATTTAACTGATGCACAAAATGCTCAAGCAAAGGCTCAACAGGATGTTAATCGATTTGGCAACGGAGCTACAGATGCACAAAAAGACGCCCTTAATAAGGCTAACGACTCTGTTAAGAACGCTCAAAAGGTATTAGACCAAGCCAATGACGCCCAAGTAGATGCTCAATCTGATGTAAATGCAAAGCAAGCTACTGTAGAACAAAAGCAAGCTGCATATAACGATGCTGAAGATGCCTTAAAGGGTACTAATGTTGAAAAGCTTCAAAAGAATTTGGCTGACGCAAATGCTAATGTTGCTGCTAACCAGCAAAAGGTTAGCCAAGCAACTGCAGCTAAGAATTCTGCAGAAACTAACAAGAATAACGCAACCACTGCTTTAACCGCAGCTCAAAACGCACAAAAACAAGCGGCTGCTGATGTAAGTGCAAAGCAAGCTGCTGCCGATAAGACACAAGCTGCCTTGAATGATGCAGAAACTGCATTAAAGAACGCCCAATCGAAGACACAACAATTAAATGACCAATTACAAAGTGTTAATACAATTACAGTTCCTGACGGTTATTATGAAGCCTTAAAGAACTATATTGATTATGATGGACGTAGCGACTGGAACTCTAGTGTTGCAAAGCAATTAAGCAAGAAGGTTTATCAATACCGTGACGCTGGCTACAGTGAAAATCAATATAAGCACAACAAAACTGAAGAAAACGAAAGCGTTGATTACAATAATTTAACTACAGATCAGCAAAAAGAACTCAGTTTGTTTGCTGCTGATTTAATCAATCAAATTCGCCAGCAAGTTGGCACTGATCAAGTTAAGGTAACACCAAACTCAATTGCATTTGGAAACAAGATTATTAAAGAAGGTTACAACGACCCTAGTTGGGATGTATTTGGCTCTCATATGACAAATGGTCAAGGACATAATACACCGTACTTTAACTCACTAAATGTAGGGGTTGCTGAAAACGCAGGAGGTTCCTTAGCAAGTTGGCATTATAATGATAATGGACAATTGGTGAAGAACTCAATTGCACCTCAAACAATGGATAGTCTCAAAGAGACAATTTATAACACAATTCGCGGAATGATGTTTGCTGATGGAAATAGTGGATGGGGACATGCAGCTAACTTTGCTGACTACGGCACTATTGTTTCAAATCCAGTATTAGGATTTGGATTTGATAAGTATGGCTATACTCACTTTGATATTCTCAATGCCAACTTATCCAATCATCTCAGTGAAAATCCATATACCATTCCTTCAAATTCAGAATTGATTGCTGAGTATAATGATGCAAAAAATGATCAAGCTGATAAGCAAGCTGCCTTTGATAGTGCAAAGAGTACTGATGATACCGCTCAAAAAGCTCTTTCTGATGCAAAGACAGATAAGCAAGTAGAAGACAACAATGTGGCTTCTGCTCAAGCAAACCTCACTAAAGCTGAATCTACATTAAGTGATACATCGAATGGTCTAACTAATGCACAAAATGCACTTGTTCAAGCACAAGCAGTTCAAGCAAGCGCTCAACAAGCTGTAGATAATCTCAGTGCTGACTTAAAGACTAAGCAAGCTGCTGTTGATAAAGCTAGCCAAGAACTTAATGCTGCTAAAACAGCTTTATCTGATGCTCAAAGCAACTTAAACGCAAAGCAATCTAGTGTTAAGAATGCTACTGAGGCTCTTAATCAAGCAAAACAAGCTGTAGTTGCTGCTCAACAAGCAATTGATAATGCTAATGCAAAGGCTCAACAAGTTAAGAATACTCTTGAACAGGCTAAGAAGAATACGCAAACTGCTCAGAATGCATTACAAACTGCTAAGGACCAGCTAACCACTGATCAGAAGACTCAAGCTAATGCACAAAAGGCAGTCGATAATTTCAACGCTGACCAGGCTACTAAGCAAGCTGCAGTCAACAAGGCTCAACAAACTCTTGATCAAGCTAATAACCAACTCGCTGTGGCTAAGACTACTTTAGATCAAGCTACTCAAAAGTTAGCTAGCCTCCAAAAAGTTGCTGCTAACAAGGCTCAAGTAGTCACAGCTGCTAAGGAAACAGTTAAGGATGATCAAGCTAAGTTAATTGATCTCAATAACCACTTAGCAGATATGAAGAATGCTCCCGCTAAATTAGCCGCTGCTAAGCAAGCTGCTAGTCAAGCTGTGCAGGTATTAGCAGATGCAAAAGCAGAACTTCAAAAGCAACAAGATGCTTTAGCACCATTTACCGAAGCTATTAAGGCAGCCCAAGCTAAAGTAGCTACTGCTCAAAAGACTGCTGATCAGGCTAACCAAGCTGTTAAGGAAGCTCAATCTAACTTAGACCAAGCAAATAACAAGCTTGCTGATGCTAAGATGACAGATGCTCAACGATACGGTAAAGAAGTTGTTGTTAACCCAGTTAGCCTTACTGCCGGTGACCAAGTTCCATCACCTAAGTTAGCTAATGCATTAACTTTAAATGACAACAACGGGTTCGCGGTTGTTGTAAATAACGGTACCGCTGCTGAACTACCTGCGGGCACGACTGCACAATGGGCTAATGAAGTTCAAGTACAGGCTGATGCAAACAATGCTGGTAGCTATACCGAGGATGTTTTGGTAACCTTCCCAGATGGTTCGCAAACGACTGTTAAGGTACAAATGAATATTGCTGCCAAGAAAGTAAATGTCTACACAAATGGAAGCAAATTAACTTCAACTACTTCCGATACTGTTAATAGTTTCGGAAACAGCATCAAGAGCACATCTACAAGCAATACTGACAGCAATGTTATGACCCGTGAAGCATATAAGGCTTCCCAAAAGAACAAATTACCACAAACTGGTGATGCTAATGAATCTAGCCTAGTAGCATTAGGACTAGCACTAGCAGCAACAACAGTCAGTCTTTTTGGACTTAAAAAACGTGAAAATTAATAAAAATATTAAAAATCACAAATAAAGGAGACTTTCCGACTGGGAGGTCTCCTTTTAATTTTGGCTTCGAAGTTGTTCTTCAAGTTTTTTAACTTCTTTATCGACTTCATTTTGAAATTTATAGAACCGATAATTAAGTTGATTTTCAGTGAGATTAGGATTCCTTAATGACTTTAAGGTTTGTTTACCAATTTTTCTTAAATGATTAGCAACAGGAAAATCAGCACCAAATCTTTCAACTAGATAATCTACAAAATTTGGGCTTAGTAATATAGTTTTTCTACCATTTATTAATATGATTTTTTTATCATCTTTAGTAATTTTGAATTTGTTCCCATTTTTCTTGAACGTATGTTCGCCAAGATAATTACCTCTAGATAAAAAGTTCCTTAAGGTCGTTAACTTAATATCGAAGTCAGTAGCAACCTCATGTATTGTTTTCCAATTATTATCCATAAAACTCCCTCCATTCTAGGAGTTATTATATCACTATTTTAATAAACATATATTAAACATAAAAAGTAATTCGATGTTTTTTATTCAAAATACGCTTATTATCCATAACTTTATACATAACTTAATCATCGAAAAGTGCTTCAACAACTATATAATACTACATTCATCATATAAAAATAATGTTGACAGTTTTTAATAAACGAATAAAATGATAATTGAATTTTGTTCGAACATTATTTAAAAAAACATATAATAAAGAAGGTTGATAAAATGTTACAAACTGCAATTGTCAATGATGAGTTCTTGCATAAAGTTCAAAAATCGAAAGTTATCGTAATTGATAAGAGGGACAACTACTTTGATGATCAAGGTAAGAGACAGGATACGCCCTTAAACATGGTGTTCCGTTGTATGGCTATTGATCCTGAGATCTCAAAGATTAAGTTCTCAATTAAAACAAAAATTAATGATATTAAAGTAGGAGATATTGTACGAGTTAGCGTTGAGAAAGCCAGTGTTTATGCACTAACTAATCGAGATGTGCCCAAGAATACAATGATACCAATCCGTGTGTCACTGAAGGGACAGTTAACAAAGGTGGTGGAGAATTAATGATATTGTTATTTTTTCGATGGCTATTACGTCTACCTCTTTTATTGTTAATTGGGACCATCTTAGTTGGGATGCTAATTGGTACGTACAAGATTTTAACTCACTTCTGGGGAGAAGATGTTTTCGAAGAAGTTTTGAGAAGAAAAGAGCGGGAAAAGCAGTTAAGTAAGAAAATGCAGGAGAACAAAGATTGGGAACGGAGGCTTTCATACGATCAAGCTCATGTAAGGCGGAAAGAAGAGGAGTTAGCGGGCTTAAGGAAGAAGTTTAAGCAGATGATCAAGAAACTAGATACGGAGATTGATGAGAGGGCCAGACTTGTTAGAGCTTGGCGCCAGATTAATGAGGCGAATACTCTCTCTTTAAATGATCAGGCTGGAGCAATAAGTATTGCTAGGGAAAGGATAATAACTCGTTCGAATAAAGATACTTTCTACAAAGCGTTAAAGAATGTGAGCAAAGACTTTACATTAGTAACGCCAGATGATATAGAGGTCGTTCGACATTATTTGCAAGAGCAATTTATTGATAATGATTGTGAGGCTTTTGTTATGAACGTATTTGACCTACTAGTTGGACGGCATGTTAATTGTTATGTTGCTGCTTGGATGCTCTATACCATGCTGCATAGCGATCTACCTGACTAATGGCGGGTAGCAATGATGACGAAGTTGGATGGCTTGAAAAAGACATCCAATTGAGGAAGAGATGCTACGGTAGCGTAAATGCGTAAGCGTTCATTAGTCAGGAGAGGAGCTATAAGGTCAATGGTATCAGACTAAGTGGAGATCGAGGGGCTGAGAAAATAGTCTCCAAAAGATTATAAACTAACGATTAATTACTTGATTAATTAATAGCGTGCGATTGGGCTTGTTATTTCGCACGCTATTAATGGACGAAAAATTAAAAAAACATTGTGATAGCAAGGGGGAGTGAATATGGTTGATGAAGGAAATAAAATAACAAGATCGCAGATTGTGATGTATGTACAACAACTGTCATATTTACCCTTTGATTCGTTAGAAGCTCTGGAAAGGAGGCTAAAAGAGTTGAAAAAAGATAAGGGCTTGATCAAATGGGCATATATAATTCATGATAAGGATCAAAAGGATGGAAGAACAATAGAAAAGCACATTCACTTGAATCTACGATTTGAAACTAGGATATCGGTTAAAAGTATTGCAAAGATGTTAGATGATGAGGAAGAAAGAATAGAGGTCTTTACAAAAAGAGGACAAAGTTTAGAGCAAAGTTGGATTAACGCTCTAAGTTATCTAATTCATCGGACCGCTAAATCAAGGGATAAATATCCATACGATCCAAATGATGTTAAAGCAAATTTTGATTATGTTAAAACAATCAAAAACGCCGAAAAAAGTATCAAAGGGGCTAATAAAATTGTTGATCAGTTTTTAAAAGAAGAGATTGATTATGATACAGCTGAGATGTTGTTAAGTAACTATGGAGCTAAGGTGCTTTCAAAGAATAAGAAAGTATTGGATAATGCGAGAGAGTTTCTGAATAGGAAACGATATAAAAAATGGGTCGAAAAAAAGAAAAAAACAAATCAAAGTATCATTGTAGTTTGGATATGGGGTGAGGCTGGAACTGGAAAAACTAGTTTTTGCAAAGACTTTATGAATGAACGAAATATTGAGTATTATGAAGCCTCAGGACATAATGATCCCTTTCAAAATTATGCGGGGGAAAAGGGTTTAATACTTGATGAACTTAGACCGAGAAACTACATTACGTATTCAGACTTGTTAAAGATCTTAGACCCCTATGATTATGATAAGACGGCTGTTGCTCGCTACCATAATAAATATCTGATGTGTGATTATATTTTTGTTACATCTCCATTTAGTCCTTACTCGTTCTATAAGAATGCTCAAGTAAAAGATACAAATGATTCATTAGATCAATTACACCGACGAATTAGTATTTTATTGCATTTTACTTCGAAGGATATTATAGAGGTAAAAGTCGAAGGAAATACTTATAAAGAAATCAGCAGGATAAAAAATGTATGGTCACAAGAGGCACGTGGTCAACAAGATAATAAATTGTCACTTAACGAACTTACAGATTTAAAAGGAAATGATTAATTATGTTTGGAAAAAAGATACTAAATGGAAAACAATTAAGAGAGACGTTGGGGATTAGCACAACTGTTTATTATCAACTTCTAAAAAACGGAATGCCATTCCATCAGCTAACAACAACTAGTAAAAAATATTTTAATATTGCAGAAGTAGAAGATTGGCTGCAAAAGTCTGGATATCATAGACAGATGGTTTGGACAAAGTGAGCATGGAGGTTGTAAAATAGTTAGTGATAATTATTTTACGACTTCTTTTTATATCTTATATAAAGGAAGAAATAAAATGATTAAAAAGAAAACTACAGGAAATCGTGCTGGTCAATGGCAAGTACGTATTCAACCCATCAATCCGGTTACTAAGAAAAGAGAAAGTTGGCCTGTCGAATATGCAAAAACTAAGTCCGAAGCTGTATCTCTGGAACGGAAGATGTGGGCAGACTATGAGAATGGTATAAACTTAGGCGATGGCAATTCTATTTTTGTAAAAGAATTAGAAAAATATGTCAATAATCGACGCGATATGATTTCACCAGTAACACAGAAAGATTGGGATTACACTGTTAAAATCTGCAAAGAATACTTTCAGAGAGCGAAAATCAGGGATATTAATCAGCATGTTATGAACCAATTTGCTCACGATTTTGTAAAGAAACACAATGTTACAGTTAGTAAAACAACTGTAATTGCGCGACGTTTAACACATATCAGAAAGTTCTTTAAGACACTTGAAGGTAAAGTAATCAAAGAAAACCCAGTGCCTGAACGGTTTTTGCAGTGCTTCTTTCAAAAGAGTGATTTTAGCCTTGGAAAAGAGATCTATATTTTTTCAGACGAGGAATTAGAAGAGATTCGAGAAGAAATTCAGAAAGAATTAAAGCTATCTCCAATCAATAACTGGGGAACTAAGCTCTCAATCTGGATTGATCTTGAAACAGGGATGCGTCCTGGTGAGCTTCAAGCCTTAAGATTTTCAAATTTAGTTACTGAAGATGGATTTACGACTTTTAAGATTGATGATAGTTGGTCTGATTCGACTAAGAGCTTTAATGGCACACTAAAATCTAGGCCAAAAGGTTACTCTCGTGAGTGTTTACCAATTAGTAAGGATTTGGCGGAAACTATCGAAGAATATTCCGAAAAACAAGTTAATTTCCTGAAACATCATCAGATTAAGAACATACAAGATCTAGTCTTTATTAACCTACATGATTATAAGGCTGCTGCTAATGATGTGCCGATTACACAACGAAGTATGAATTTAATGTTAAAAAATTTGTGCAAGAAGTTGGAGATAAATTCCGGCAATAAACAATTATCTATGTACTCTTTTCGCCATACTGTTTGCACGAAATTAGCAAATAAACCGGGAATGAGTTATCCATGGGCAGCCGAACGAATGGGGCATAGTCTAGGTATGTTTATGAAGACCTATGTTAAGGCCGATGCAGATGTTAATAAACAGATGATCGAGAGCTGGCTAAATAAATAAAATTATCGTGCACATAATCTGCACAAATAATACCTATATAATAGGAAGAAACTGTTGATAAAACTATCAAAGTGAGTGATTAACCTCTATGCCTCTAGTTGGCATTATAAAAGATTTATAACCAATTAGAAGTCTACAGATTAAGCCGATAAAGCTTATTATGTAGGCTTTTTTGTATGCTTAAGAAGTTAAGTGAATTGTTCCGAAATTTTATGAATTATTATTCTAAACACAATTTTAACCACACAAAAATAAAAAAACACATTTTGTGTTTATTTAGAAATTAGAGAAGGTTCTGACCGTTGATATATCAACGTTTTGGTTTTAAATTGTGTGATGGTGGAAAACTCCATAATACTGATTAATACAGTAAAACCAAATGGTAAAACAGTATCAATAAGTCGCCTTTCTGTTAATAAAGCAAGCACACGTAAAGATGCTAAGACGATAACTAAGAAAGTACAACTTAAACAATCAGTTTCCTATTCGGGTGTATGAAAACTCTCAGATAATCCATGGAAATAAGGAAGTTCGTTTAGTAGGCCTACAACTTGAAACTGTAGAAGAAGCACGACAAAAACAGCGAATTACAAAAACAATCAGTTTAATAAACGTCATCAGGTGAAAAACAAAGAGATGATTTGTCATTCGAATAAAAAAGACCTCCCGTCATAATTGGGAGGCTTTTTATTTATTTTCAAGAAGTTCTAATATTATTTTACTCAAATGTTCTGTTTTAGAATAATCGTAATTTTCAAGCTTATTAATTAATTTCGTTAACTGTGGTCCACGATGAGGCTCAGTTCCTGTGGATGTCTGATTGATCATTAGAGAATCCATCGATGTGCCAAGAGCAGTTGCCAATCTTAAAAGGGTAGTCGAACTAACATCGTTTGACCCACCACGCTCAAGGCGAGAAATAAAATTAATTGATAAATTGCTTAACTCAGCGAGTTGTTGTTGGGTCATATTTAATTCATGGCGACGGTTAGCAATATTTTTTCCTAATAATTGTTGCATAGTTAATCTCACTTATCCTTTTAATATTAGGATAAAAGTAAGTATGACTATTTAGAACGTTATTTATAAGTGTTAATAGTTGCATATATGCATTTAAGATTAGTTATTTATGTGCGTTGATATTGACTTATGTGTGGATGAAAAATATAATAAAAAATGTTAATTGTAAATAGCTTCTTTTACTATTCAAAGTGATTAGTAATAACCATGTATTTATTTAGGGAGATGTTAAATACATATAAATAGAAAATAAAGGTCATATCGATTTAGGTTTAATTATTAGAAATTTAATGCGCACATAACAAATATAATTTTGGGGGATATTATGAATAGAAAAAATACCATCCTTAAGTCAACTTTACTTGCTACATCAGTTGTAACTATTAGTGCAGTTACTAATGTTACGGTTCA
>NZ_JAJGUI010000109.1:0-145376 GCF_020784875.1 Limosilactobacillus reuteri subsp. simiae
GGTTTTGCCAATCAAAAATTTTTCTTTTTAAGAATCGATTGTATTTTTTCGTAAAAAAATACCCCCTACATTTTCGTAGGAAGTATTTTTAGTCAACCATACCAGTTGACAGATATCCACATTTTCGTAGGAAGTATTTTTAGTCAACCATACCAGTTGACAGATATCCCGAAAACGAAGTCACAAGTGACTTCTGTCTCGCTCCCTTTATTAGTTTTTCTCATATTTTCCAAACCGTTGATAATCTTGAACTGACATTTCTACCGTTAATAATGTCCCATCACTTTCATAAGTAGTATCTAAAATATTAGTGTGTTCATTAAGGTAAGAAACAACGTGACCATCAGTAAATGGAATTAGAAGAGTAGTGGTGACATAGTCCTTAAATAGGTGTTTCTTAATAACATCAACAAGAAGATCTAATGAAGCATCTTGTTTAGCTGAAATTACAACTTGATCGTCACCTTCAAGAATAGGGAATTCAATCTCAGTTTTATCTGCTTTATTAAATACGTTGATCATTGGAATATCAGTAATCCCAATTTGTTTTAAGGTTTCATTAGTTGTTTCCATCATTTCCTTGTAATGTGGATCAGAATAATCAATAACTTGGATTAGTAAGTCAGCATTAGCGGCTTCTGCAAGTGTTGATTTAAATGATTCAACAAGGTGAGTAGGTAATTTACTAACGAACCCAACCGTATCACTTAGTAGGAACCGTTTTTGATCTGGAAGTGTTAGTTGCCGCACACTTGTATCAAGAGTAGCGAACAACATATTCTTTTCAAAAACGGTTTTTTCTTCAGCAGCTCCATATCTTCTTACAAGGCCATTCATAATCGTGGATTTACCAGCATTGGTATAGCCGACGAGTGCTGCTGTTGGAATAGCACTTTTTACTCGTTGCTTGCGCTTGGTTTGTTCGGATTTATCAATGTCTGCCAATTCTTGACGAAGGTGGGAAATTTGATGTTGGATAGTTCGCCGATCCATTTCAAGTTTGGTTTCCCCGGCACCCCGGTTAGTAAAGCCGCTTCCTCCACCAGTTTGCTGATCTAACCGCTCACTTGCACTAGTTTGCAATCGTGGTAAACGATATTGCAGTTCAGCGATCTGTACTTGGAGTTTGGCTTCTTTAGATTGCGCACGAGTTGCAAAAATCTCTAAAATAAGAGCAGTTCGATCTAGAATACGACATCCAGTTCCTTCTTCAAGATTACGTAATTGGCTTGGTGATAATTCATCATTAGTAATAATAGTAGGAACGTTATTAGCATCAGCCACGTCACGAATTTCTTCGACTTTGCCTTTTCCAAAGTAGGTAGCAGGATTAGGACGATCGATGACTTGATCAATCCGATCGATAACTTCCATGTGATTTGCTTGTGCTAATTCAGCCAGTTCGACCATTGAGTAGTCAAAGTCTTCTTGACCGGTATTTAAGCCAGTAATAATTACTGGTTCTGCAGTTTGTATATTAGTCTCCATTGAAGAATAGTGTTCCCCCTTTATGGATATTATTCTGGTAATTCAAGTTTGTTGTAAAAATCAACACTAGTATTATTCTTGTCTAAAGTTAGTTTAGTAATGCTTCCGTTACGTGGTGAGTCACCTGGATCGTAAGCGTCAGAATAGCGTTGGACGATAGAGCGAATAGTGGCTCCATGTGAAACTACTAGTACTTCTGATCCGTCTGGCAATGCTCGTAAGCGATCAAAACCTTTATCCACTCGCTTCCAGAAAGCAACATGGTCTTCAGCAGTACCATAATTGTCCGCTGCTGCAATTTTATCTTTTAATTTATCTGGTCCCCAACCGGCAACCATTTCTGCAAAACTGTGATAACCATCTGGGCCGCCAAGAAAGTCAGCGAAATGTTGACCATCTTCTCCTTCAAAGTAGCCAAAGAATTCTTCACGAAATGCTGGCTCTGGAATTGGCTTTGGATTATTACCAGGGTGTTCAGCAAGTAAGAAACGGGTAGTTGAAACTGTTCGTGCGAGGTCGCTGCAAAATACATAATCAAATTGAATAGGAGCGAGCGCCCGTCCTACTCGTTTGGCGTCTTCTTCACCCTTTGGCGTTAGCGGACCATCAGCCCAACCTTGCATCCGATTGTAGAGATTAAGATAGGTTTGTCCGTGGCGTACAAAATAAACGTTGATTGCCATAGTTACAGCACTCCTTTAAGCGAAATAAAATACTTATTATATTTTAACATGATTTTGCCGAAGAAAAAGCAATTATAGCATTCGGTTTCGCTTAATAATTCGTTGACGAATCGCTTTGATAAGTGCTAACAGGCCAACTCCTAACAGTGAACACACAACAAATGCTAAGATGATAAGTGAGAAGTGCTGACGAACAAACGGAATTGTTCCAAAGTAATATCCACATCCAGCACCAATCGCTACCCATAAAGTAACGCCGATAATATTACCAACTGTGAAGCGATGGAACGGAAACTGCATTGTTCCAGCGATTAAGGGGACAAAGGTACGAATGAGTGGTACAAATCGCCCTAATGCAACAGCTTTGATCCCATGCTGCGTTAAAAATTTTTGTGCTTTCTCAAAACGGGGACCGGCCATTCTTTTTTTGAGCCATTGCCAATGAGAAAGGGAATGGCCAATATAATAATTAACTGTATCACCAATTAGCGCCGCAAAAAAGAAGACGGGGATGACAATTTCCATTTTTAAGATTGGGTTAAAAGCAATGAAAGAACAAGTTAAAAAGACGAGTGACTCACCAGGAAGCCAAGGAAAAATCACTAATCCGGTTTCCATAAAAATTAGGATAAAAAGGAGAACATAGCTCCAAGCGCCCATCCACTCAAACATGGGAATAATTGTTTCCGCAATATGAGTTAGAAGATAAAAAATATGGCTCATTGTTGTTTTCCTCCTCTTGTACCATGGTTTTAATATATTGTAGCGTTATTATTAGTTATTTTGATGATCTTAGAATTAAAATTAAGCGACATTTAATAATTGAAAAAATAGAAGGCGGAAAGTTAACAGACTAATTAGCGAAAATGATATAATAATTGGATGATTTTAAGATAAATTATTAAGTAAGTCGACCTGAAAATGAAAGGTAGGGAGTATGGAATGTCTACAAAAACTGAAAAAGAACTAGAACAAAAGTACCTTGATAATGTGATTGATAAAGTAAAACAGGCCGAACAAAAAGCAGAAGAAAAGATTAAAACGGCTCAACATGATATTAAGGGCATCAATAAGCAAATTGATGATATCCACTTAAATACCACTACTTATTCAGGCATGATGGATACGGCCATGTCTTTTCGTGCTCAACAGCAGATGTTAGATGAACGTCAAAATAGTTGGCAACATGCAGCAGATCGGCTAGCAACTTTGCAACGACTTGAAAAGAAACCTTACTTTGCTCGCATTGATTTTCGTGAAAAAGGTGCCAATGAATCCGAAAAGGTATATATCGGGCTTGCATCCTTTACCGATAAGCCAGATCACTTTCTTGTTTATGACTGGCGAGCACCGATTTCGTCTGTTTACTATGAAGGAAAGCTCGGGAAAGTTAAGTACCAGACTCCGGTAGGTGAACAAGAGGTTGATCTTACTCTTAAGCGCCAATTCCAAATTAAAGATGGCGTGATTGTAACCATCTTTGATACCGACGAACAAGTAGGCGACCAGATGCTTCTTGATGCTCTTGGTAACCATTCAAGTACCAAGATGAAGAGCATTGTAACGACGATCCAACGGAAACAAAATGAAATTATTCGTGATACGAAAAATGAATTGTTGTTTGTTCAGGGGGCCGCTGGATCAGGTAAGACAGCGGCAGTTCTCCAACGGGTTGCCTGGCTCCTTTACCGTTACCGGGGTAATTTGACGTCTTCACAAGTTGTTCTTTTTTCACCTAACCAACTATTTAATGACTACATTGACCAAGTCCTGCCAGAATTAGGTGAGCATAATATGGTCCAGATGACTTACTTCCAGTTTGCTAATCGTCGGGTACCAAAGCTTCATGTTCAGAACTTAGAACAACGGTTTGAAAGTCACCAAGATGAAACGGCTAAGAATGCACAACAACTATTAACTAGCTTACAATATTTCAAAGCAACAGAGCGTTATGCTAACCATCTTGGTCATGCTAATATGCGATTCCGCAACCTTATGTTTAATGGTAAAGTCTTTTTGAGCAAAGAGAAGATTAAGGAGATTTACTACTCATTTAACAATAACTATAACCTGGGAAATAGGTTGGATGGAACGAAAGAAGCTCTTATTAAATACCTTAATCACCGTGTTGGATCTGAAATGCGCAACAAATGGGTAGAGGATGAAATTCAAAGCTTGAGTAAAGAAGAAATCGACAACCTATTTAATAACCAGCCACGTGAATTTGAGGATGAAGATAAAGAATACAAGTTCCTTGCGCGTCAAATCGTTATGCGGGCGTTTATGCCAATAAAAAAAGCCATCGATCATAATCAGTGGCTTAACATCAATGGACAATTTTTACACCTTCTCCGGGTAACTCCAAAACTTGTTAATATTGCTGAATACGGTATTTCTGCAGAGCAATGGAAAGATTACGTTGATGGGGTAAAAGAAGATCTAAAGAAGGGAAATATCAGTGCAAACGGAATTACCATTTACCTGTACCTGTATGATTTAATTACTGGAAAGCATGGTCAACGTGATATCCGCTACGTTTTCGTTGATGAAGTCCAAGATTATGATGCTTATCAGTTAGCTTACCTTAAGTATCGTTTTCCCCGTGCTAAATTCACATTGTTAGGAGACCTTAACCAGGCAATCTTCACTCATGAGAATAGCCGGTCACTATTAAAACAGTTAGGAACGATGTTTGATCCAGAAAAGACAAAGGTTGTCCAATTAACAAAGTCTTACCGTTCCACGAAACAAATTACCGACTTTACTAAACATATTTTAATTGATGGTGAAGCGATTGAAGCCTTTGAACGTGAAGGTAATAAGCCACAAGTTATTCAAGCTAAGGATGAGCAAGAAGGGGTAGCAGCAGTTATTGATATCCTTAATAAGTATCAAAATGATCATGATGCCGTCGCAATTATTGGTAAAGATCTCAAAGATAGTGAAGAGCTGTATCAAAAGTTAAATGCTAACAACATTAAAACCACCCTTATTCGGACAGAAAATCAACGGTTAGTAAAGGGCCCGATTGTTGTGCCGTCATATCTAGCAAAAGGGTTGGAATTTGATGCGGTTATTGTCTGGAATGCGAATGATCAGCAATACCATGGTAACGATGAGCGACAATTGCTCTATACAATTTGTTCCCGAGCAATGCATGAGTTAAGTTTAGTATCAATTGGCAGTACAACTAGTTTGCTAGACCAAGTGCCGACAGATGAATATGAAAAAGTTAATGTTGACAAATAAATGGCAAGAGTAATATTGCACTTTATCATATTAGATTTATAATTTAATTGTGTATAAAAAAGTGAAGAATAAGTTCGATGAGGAGTAGTTCATATGAGGGTTATTATTATCGGTTGTACCTTTGCGGGGATGACAGCCGCGTCGCAAATTTTAAGAAGTCATCCGGAGACAGAGGTTACAATTTATGATCGCAATGCTGTCGTTCCCTCAATAGTATATGACATCAATGATTATGATGATCAAGATGCGGAACAGCCTCGTTTACGAACCGAATTAAGCCCGGATCAATTATCACTTAAGGGTGCGGATATAAAGATGGGTTCCCTTGTAATGAAGGTCGATCCGGCACAAAAAACGATTAAAGTTATGGGGATGTTGGATGATGCTACTTCAGAAGAGCATTACGATAAGCTAATTATTGCTACCGACTCAAGAAGTGAAGCACCTGCTTTAAAGGGAATTGACAGCAGCAATGTAACCTTAATCAAGGACCAACAAGATGCTAAAGCTGCTCTTTTATTATCTGCCATTGACCAGCAAATTGCTGTGATTGGTAATGATCCTCTTAGCTTGGGACTAGTCGATGCATATCGGCAAAAAGGGAAAGAAGTGACTCTTTTTACAAATGGTGAGCCAATTTTGCACCACAATTTTGAAGAAGAGTATTCTAGACGAGCCCTTGATATTTTAACGGCAGATAATATTAAAGTTGTTACTGATGAACATGTTACCGAATTAGATGATAATGGGATTGGCATCACGGTTGCTACTGATAAGGGCTCGTACAGTGTTAGTCGGGCAATTGTTGCTGCGGGTCAAAAGCCAGATACCTCTATTTTTGAGGGTGTAGTAGAGATGGATGAAAATGGAGTAATTGCTGTTAATGAATTTATCCAAACATCTGATCCGGATATATATGCAATTGGGGGATCAACGACGATTCATTATAATCCAACTGGTAAGGACATTTATAAACCGCAGCCGACTGAAGGCGTTCGTCAAGCAGCAATTGTTGCCCATAATATCCATGGAGAGCAGATGAAAGATTCGGGAACGCAACTTAGTATGAGTCTAAACCTTGATGGAACATATATGGCTTCTTTAGGATTAACCTTTGAAAGAGCTAAGGCAGCTGGTTTTGATGCTGATGTAGTAACAATTGAGGATAATTATCGTCCGGAATTTATGCCAACTACCACGCCAGTTCTGATGTCATTGGTTTGGGATAAGGATACCCAACGGATCTTGGGAGCACAGATGATGAGTAAGCACGATATTTCAGAAACTTTAAGTCTGATTTCGTTATGTATTCAGAACCAAAATACAATTGAGTTTCTCGGAATGTATGATACGATGTTCCAGCCAAACTTTGATCGCCCCTTTAATTACGTTAATATTTTGGGACAAGCAGCAATGGCTAAAGCAGGGACTGAATAATCTGTTAAAATAATAGGTAGGCAATTAGTCGATTGATTATGGGAGTAAAAAAGCTTACCCTTATAAATAGTAAGCAAATAAAATGAGGTGTAGATATGAAAGTAGTTATTGTTGGCTGTACGCACGCGGGCACGATAGCAGCAACCCAGATTTTAAATGCACATCCGGACACTGAGGTAGTAATTTATGAACGGAATGATAGTGTTTCCTTCCTTTCTTGTGGAATTGCCGTTTATTTGAGTGGTGAAATTGGGGATCCAGACGCGATGTTCTACTCTAGTCCTAAGCAACTAGAAGAAATGGGTGCCACTGTTAAAGTTAAACATAATGTCTTGAGCGTTGATCCTGATACAAAGACACTTGAAGTCGAAAATCAGGAAACCGGTGAATTGACTGCAGATTATTATGACAAATTGATTGTTACTACTGGATCATGGCCAGTTATTCCACCAGTTTCTGGACTGGAAAATAAGAATTTATACTTGTGTAAAACTTATTACCATGCCAAGAAACTTTTCAATGTCGCCAAGGACTCGAAAAAGATTGTTGTTGTTGGTGGGGGATATATCGGTGTTGAACTAGTAGAAGCATACCTTCGTCAGGGCCGCGAAGTAACACTAATCGATAGCTCAGATCAAATGTTGCTTAAGTATTTTGATAAGCAGTACTCTGACCGAATTGGCCGTATTTTCAAAGACCACAACGCGCATCTTGAATTGCAACAACGGGTTACTGGGTTTGAAGATGATGGTAATGGCGGTGTTAAAGTTCTTACCAATAAAGGGAAAGTTTACGATGCGGACATGGCTGTTCTTTGTGTTGGATTCCGACCAAACAGTGACTTGGTTCGTGGAAAAATTGACCTTCACCCTGATGGAACAATTAAGACCAATGAATACATGCAAACATCTAACCCTGATATCTATGCCGGTGGGGATGTAACTTCCGTCCACTTTAACCCTACCAATACTGACCGTTACGTTCCATTAGCTACCAATGCTGTTCGTCAAGGAACGATTGCCGGTGTTAATGTTTTTGGCAATACCATGAAGTATATGGGAACACAGTCAACAACAGGTCTCCACTTGTTTGGCAATACAATGGTATGTACTGGTTTAACATTACGGCGAGCAAAAGAAATGGGAATTGATGCCGATTCAGTTACAATCGAGGATAATTACCGTCCAGAATTTATGCCAACTACTACGCCAGTCTTTATGACATTGGTATGGGAAAAAGGGACGCGACGGATTCTTGGAGCACAATTTATGAGTAAACATGATGTTTCTCAATCTGCGAACCTTGTATCTGTATGTATTCAAAATCGTAATTCAATTGATTTTCTTGCTTATGTTGATACATTGTTCCAGCCAAACTTTGATCGACCATTTAACTATGTCAACTTGCTAGCTCAAGCAGCGGTTGCCAAGGAAGATAAGAAAGTAAGTAAATAAAAATAACGAGGATGAAAAAACTTTTTCATCCTCGTTATTTTTAATGCTGTTTTCTTAAAAATGGTACATCTTGGAAATTAACTTGCATAATTGCATTGGCTAAAAGTAAGATCAAACCACCCCAAATAAGTTGTGGTGTAAGGGGATCATAGCCCATGATAACTGACATGGTGCTGGCAAAAAATGATTCTAACATCAATAATAATCCAGCAGATGTAGCATCAGTATATTGTTGAGCTGTAATTTGCATTCCTTGGGCTAAGAAGGTTACGACGATCGCTAAAATAGCCAAGGGAATCAAGGCTTGAACCCAATGAATTTGTGTAAGGTTGGTACGTTCAAATAATCCAGTCGTAATCCAGCCGAACGTGCCTTGACATAGGCCGATCATGAAAATTACCACCCAGGGACTGGAAACTTTCGGCGCGTATTTCCCAAAGAAGATTAATTGTAAGGCCCAAAAAATAGCAGAAACAACAGTTAGAAAGTCACCAAAATTTAATTGAAGACCGGTATTAGCAACATTAGTGATGACAGCCATTCCGATAATAGCGAGAGCGACCGCAAAATATGTCTTCCGTTGTGGACGCTCATGCCAAAACAACCACAAGATCAAGGGAGCAATTGCAACATATAAGGTTGTCAAGAAGGCATTTTTAGCCGGAGTAGTATAACGGAGGGCATCAGTCTGCAAAAAATAACCTAGGAAATTAATTGTTCCCATAAGGAGTCCTAGCTTAAAATCCAGCCAAGTCATTTGGTTGATCTGTTTATGGAAGATAAGATAACCGGCAATTACACACATTGTTCCCCGGCAAGCATTGATAACTCCAGAATGCATCCCTGCTTGAATCGTTAGTTTGGCAAATACATAGCTGCTTCCCCATAGAATAGCAACCAGTAATAACATTAAATTCGCTTTTTTCTTTGAAATGGTGCTCAGTCCCTTCTGTTAATTAACGACACTCAATCATAACATTTAAGATCTATTTTCAAAAGGTTAACTACGACAGAAAAGTGACGGAATTTTTAACTTTTTGGAAAAATAAAATTGTACGGTTGCGGTTAGCTAGTTAGTGTATTATTGTTAATAATGATATTTTTTTATGGAGGAACGACTATGAAAACAGCGTTGCAGAAGCTCCGCCGTGTCTTGAATACCAAGCTCGGTTTTTTTCTGCTTGTTGTACTTTTATTTTGTTTAAAGAGCTATTGGGCTTATCAAAATGAATTTAATTTAGGTGTAAAAGGAAGCATGCAACAATTCCTTTTAGCATTTAATACGATTCCAAGTGCCCTTGTATTTTTGGGAATTGCATTATATTTCCGTGGACGCTTGTCCTATTGGATGATGTTGATAATTAATGCGGCATTGTCGACATGGCTTTTTGCAAATATTTTGTACTATCGAGAATTTTCAGATTTCATTACCTTTAACGTAATAAAGGGATCTGGAGCGGCTTCAAATAATCTTGGTAAAAGTTTAATGGGGATATTACGTCCCGAAGACTTTTTGGTTTACCTGGATGTTGTAATTTTAGCACTCATCTTACTTTTCCACTTTGTCCGTGTTGATATGCGGCGCTTTAAGGTTAGATATGCGATGACGATTACTGCCCTTGGCTTTGTGCTATTTGGAGTTAACTTAGGAATGGCGGAAAGTGATCGTTCACAATTACTTACGCGAACTTTTGATAATAACTATATTGTTAAGTATCTAGGGCTCGAAGCATATACAGTTTATGATGGGGTTAAGACAACTAATAACAGTGTAGTAAAAGCGCGTGCTAATCGCGACGAATTAAAGCCAGTTTTGCATTTCATTCATAGTAATTATGCTGCGCCAAACGTTGAATATTACGGTAAGGCTAAAGGAAAGAATATTTTTATTATTCACCTTGAAAGTCTCCAGCAATTCATGATCGACTATAAGCAAGATGGTCAAGAAGTTATGCCAAACCTAAATAAGTTGTACCATGCTAATGATACTTTGGCATTTGATAACTTCTTCCACCAAGTTGGTCAAGGAAAGACGGCGGATGCTGAAACAATGCTCGAAAACTCGCTATTTGGTCTTCCAGAAGGATCAGCAATGGTTACTGATGGGACGACTAACACCTTCCAATCTGCACCTGCGCTTCTTCATCAAAAGCTAGGTTATACGACGGCCTCATTCCACGGGGATGTTCCTAGTTTCTGGAACCGTGATAATGCTTATAAGTCTTTTGGTTACCAATACTTCTTTAGTAAAGAGTATTACCCAAAGACCAAGGATTATGATGCTGGATATGGGATGAAGGATAAGATCTTCATGAAAGAATCAGCCCACTATATCGAGCAGCTTCCACAACCATTCTATGCAAAGCTCATCACAGTTACTAACCACTATCCATATATTCTTGATAAGAAGAATAAGGATATCGAAGCGTGGAAGACTGGTGATGACACGGTCGACCCTTATATTCAAACTGCACGATACTTAGATGAATCACTTGGCGAATTTCTTGATTACCTTGATAAGAGCGGGTTACGGCAAAATAGTGTGTTAGTCCTTTATGGTGACCACTATGGAATCTCTAACAACCACCAACCAGCCATTGCGCAAATCTTAGGTAAGAAGAAAGTAACTAATTATGATCTAGCAATGTTCCAAAAAGTACCATTTATGATTAATATGCCTGGCCTAAAAGGTGGCATTAACCATACGTATGGTGGTGAAATTGATGTTTTACCTACTCTTGAGGATTTGTTAGGAATTAGCTCTAAGAATTATATTCAATTCGGTCAAGACTTGCTTTCACCAGAAAATAAGCAGATTGTACCGTTTAGAAATGGTGATTGGGTAACGCCAAAATACACTAAGTATAATGGCGACTACTATTACACTAAGAATGGTAAGCAAATTACTCACCAAACCGCGGCACAACGTAAAGAGATTGGCAAGATTCAAAAATACGTTACAACTGATCTTGGATTATCAGATAAAGTCGTGAATGGTGACTTGCTTCGGTTCTACAAACTTCCAGGATTTAAGAAAGTTGATAAAAAACAATATACTTATAACCTTAAGAAGAGTTTGAAGAATTTACAGAAGCAGCAAAAGAAACAGAAGACAAGTTTGAAGTCGGAAAATAATAACCAGAGTACTTTCGATGATTACACAACCGATGCACCTGAGTTAAAGGATTATCCGAAATTAAACTTCCCTAAACCATAATAAAATAAAAATGGAGGCCAGTAATAGTACTAGTCTCCATTTTTATTTCAAATAGTTGCGTTGCGCTAATTATCTGGTAAAATGTTTAGGTGTTCACAAGCTAGATTGAGCTTTAATTATGTTTATAATATGTTACTATTAAACGTGAGTAACCGTTTTCATTAACGGGTGAAATAAAGGATTTTGCATAATGGATGAATGGATGAACTATGAACAATTTGATCGGCAAACATGGCACGGCTTTTTCCCAACTGATTCAGTGCGGTTAACCCAAGGAAACTTGGATGAAATTAAATCGTTGAATGACCGAATTTCAATTGAGGATGTGCAGGATGTATATTTGCCGCTAATAAAATTAATTCAACTGCGCTACCAGAAATTTTTGGAATGGCAGATGCAAAAGGCAAACTTTTTACAGCGTTCCACGATGCGCATTCCATATATTATTGGGATTGCGGGTTCGGTTGCAGTTGGGAAGAGCACCATTGCTCGGTTGATTAGTATTTTACTAAATAAGATGTTGCCGGATAAGCGGGTAGAACTAATGACAACGGATGGGTTCTTATATCCTAATGCAGAATTAAAACGGCGGGGGATCATGGATCGGAAAGGTTTTCCCGAATCATATGATATGGAAAGACTTCTAAAGTTTCTCAATGATGTCAAAGCAGGGGAACCGGTTGTTAAAGCACCTACATACTCGCATCAAGTTTATGATGTTCAGCTGGATAAACCCTTGGTAATTGATCGTCCGGATATATTAATTGTAGAAGGAATTAACACGTTGCAATTGCCAAGTAACCAGCAGCTCTATGTCAGTGATTACTTCGATTGGTCATTGTACGTTGACGCAGATCCGGACTTGATTGAGCATTGGTATCTTCAACGATTTGGGATGTTGTTGGATACAGCCTTTACTGACCCGTCAAACTATTACTATCCTTATTCAAAGGGTGACCGCCAAGAAGCATTTAAAATGGCAAAAGATGTTTGGCAACGTGTCGACCTTCCTAATTTACGGGAGTTTATCCTGCCAACTAAGAGTCGTGCTGACGTAATTTTACATAAAACTGCGGGGCATGTTGTGGATAAACTTTACTTGCGACGCGGTTAATCGGTTAGCCAACTATATAAGTCAATAATTTCAATATCAGGATCTAAACCAGCGTAATTGAGCGCTGGTTTTACTGTAATTAAGAGTTTTTTATATTTTGCGGAAAGTTGGCGTAGTCCGCTGATTGCCCGACGATAGGCGCCATCATCAGCAAGCGAATAAGCAATTTGAATACAGGTAAAGATATTATTTTTAATTGCGACAAAGGTAATTTCATTATCTTTGATGCGGCCGCTATATACTTGGTAGCCTTGGCTCAATAAGTCAATAAAGACGATATTTTCAAGAATCCGTTGAGAAAGAACATTCTTTTTCAGTGTGAGCGCCTGACGAATACTGGGATCGACTGGATAATAACGAATGTTGGTACTTTTAACGTGGTGACGAGAAAAATCATATTCTTTGCACGGGTAAAAAATAAAGGACGTCTGTAAGAACTGTAAATAGAAATCGACCGTCTTATTAGAAGTAGTGATGTGGTGACGTTTAAGACTATCAACAATCTGAGAGATGTTTTGCGTGGTTCCAGCATGATGAGCTAAGTGATGGGCGAGTTGCTTAGTCAAGCCTGGGTTACAAAGGGTCGCTTGTTGGGCGAAATCGGTAATGATAATCGTATTGATGATCCCATTCACATAATTGCGGAGGTTAATCGGACCGTGAATTTCGTGAGTATAGGGAAAACCGCCCTCGTTTAAATATTGATACAACGTTTGGGAATCAGCTTCTTGTTGGTTCCTTTTTATGTATTCACGGAAGCTGCAAGGAAAAACGGGGATGATAGTATAAGGAACCATTTGTTGAAGATTTTCTTTTTCCAGAATAGTTTTGTTGGAACTTGTAATATAGATATCAGTATTGGAGAGTGAATTTAGGGCATTGACAACGCGGGCAAACTGGGGAACCACTTCGACTTCATCAAGAAAGATATAATTCATCTGATGTTTACTAAGCCGATCAAGGATAAATTGTAAGAGATATTCTGGATTGCATAATTCATTTTCTAGGAGATATTCAAAGTTGATCACTTGGATTTGACTTGAGGAAATTTCTTGACGCCGGAGAGTTGCCCGGAACTGATCAAGAATGGTCGTTTTACCACACCGACGAACGCCAACGAGAATCTTAATTGTTGGTTGGTCCATGTTGTTTATTAGTTGGTTAAGATATTTTGTCCGAATAAACATATTACACCTCAAGTAAAAAATAACTAACTAAATTTTATCAAATGCAGAAAGCGCATTCAAATCAACCGAATTTGGAATGGATTACAAATCCTGCACTAGAAAAATTAGTTAAATCTCTTAGTAAAAGTAAAAAAATAAATCTTTTTAATCCTAATGTATCAATGTTTGAAACGGTTGCACGTGATATTTATGGCTCATTTTTATTGACAATTACTGCTAGACCACTTAAGAAAGATACAGATTAAATGAGATGAGGAGGCTGTCGAAATGATAAAAACTGATAAAGATACTACAACACTTGAGGCACAAGCGGTTGATGAAGAATTACGTCTATTAAATATTGATTTAGAACACTAATTAAATATCCTCAATAAAATTCCATCTAACGAAAAGGCGTGAGAAAATTTGGCTCCCGTCTTTTTTGTTATGGAATATTAAATAATTATTGACCATGCCATGTTCAGCCTGTAAACTAGCCTTTAAGAATAAAAATTTGAACAAAGGAAGTGTCATTGTGGCAAACATCAATTTAGATGCGTTTGATAAGATCATTGTCTTGGATTTTGGTAGCCAATACAATCAATTGATTACTCGTCGGCTTCGTGATTTCGGTATTTATTCCGAATTGCTTTCTCACAAGTTGACTGCAGACGAGATCAAAGAGATTAATCCTAAGGGGATCATCTTCTCTGGTGGCCCTAACAGTGTTTATGATCCAAACGCATTCAAGGTCGATCCAGAAATCTTTAAGCTTGGGATCCCGATCTTAGGTATTTGTTATGGAATGCAATTAATGTCATACGACCTTGGCGGAAAGGTTGAAAAAGCTGATAACTCCGAATATGGACGAGCAGATATTGAAGTACTTGATGACGAGGCTGTATTATTCAAAGGTTTGCCAAAGAAGCAATATGTATGGATGAGCCACGGTGATTTAGTAACGCAAGCCCCAGCTGGTTTTGAAGTTACTGCTACTAGTAAGAACTGTCCAATCGCATCGATTGCTGATAATGACCGTAAATTCTATGGTGTTCAATTCCACCCTGAAGTTCGTAATTCCGAATATGGATTAGACATTTTACGCCGCTTTGCTTTTGATGTTTGTGGCGCTAAAGCAAACTGGACGATGGATGACTTCATCGATATGCAGATTGATGAAATCCGCAAAGAAGTCGGTGACAAGAAAGTTATCTTAGGTCTTTCTGGTGGGGTTGATTCCAGTGTTACCGCCGTTTTGATCCACAAGGCAATCGGTGATCAACTTACTTGTATCTTTGTTGACCACGGATTGTTACGTAAGAACGAAGCTGACCAAGTAATGGATGCATTGAGCCGCGACCTTGGTGTTAACATCATTAAAGTTGACGCAGCAGATCGCTTCTTAGGCAAGCTTGAAGGTGTTACCGATCCCGAACAAAAGCGGAAGATTATCGGTAAGGAATTTATCGAAGTCTTTAACGAAGAGGCCAAGAAGATTAAAGACGCTGATTACTTAGCTCAAGGGACGCTTTATACTGACGTAATTGAATCTGGAACAGACACCGCACAGACGATTAAGTCTCACCATAATGTTGGTGGTTTGCCAAAGAAGCTCGGTTTCAAGTTAATTGAACCATTACGCAAGCTCTTTAAGGATGAAACCCGTGAACTCGGTGAAAAACTTGGAATTCCACATGAATTGGTATGGCGTCAACCATTCCCAGGTCCAGGTCTTGGAATTCGTGTTATTGGCGAAATTACTCCTGAAAAGCTTGAGATTGTTCGTGAAAGTGATGCAATCCTTCGTGAAGAAATCAAAAAAGCTGGTCTTGATGAAGAAATTTGGCAATACTTTACTGTCCTACCAGGTATTCGTTCAGTTGGTGTTATGGGTGATGGCCGGACATATGACTATGCAGTTGCTATCCGGGCCGTTACTTCAATTGATGGGATGACAGCTGATTTCGCTAAGATTCCATGGGACGTCCTTCAAAAGATCTCAGTACGAATCGTAAATGAAGTCGACCACGTTAACCGCATTCTTTATGATGTCACAAGTAAGCCACCTTCGACGATCGAATACGAATAATTCGACTATTGCGCTAGGAGAAGGAATCCCAATATAACGGCATTTGTCGGAACTATGCTAATTCAAAAATAAGCAAAAATCGGGTTGTTCCCTACCAAAAACCCTACCAAAAATTATTAAGGGTATTGTCTCAGTGTTATGGAAAAGGTACTACGTATTTTGATTTTACGTAGTACCTTTTTCTTTTAATCTTTTTCCATGCTATAAGTAATTATATCGGCAGTCTATCGTATTACCCGCAGTGTAGAATTTTTTATAATACCCCAAATCTAAATTTAGATAATTTAATTAGTGAAGCTCAAGCCTAAATGCGTGGTGGAGTCGATAAATACCTTAGTAAATAAGCTTATTGCTGCAGTTTGAAAAAAAGCAGTTCGAAATGGAAACTTCATCTTCGGGCTGCTTTTGAATTTTAAACCACACTTTGCAACAAACTGTGGCATAAAACACTACTAGCAAAAAAGCGACCATTTTTTATCTCTTCAGAGCTACCATAATATGGTTAATGAATTTAATTGAGGAGGAAGAAACGTGGTACAAACAAGTAATGAACAAGCAGTGGCAAAAGTTGTGAGAAAGCAAGTTTCGGAGATGATCGATGGTGATATTAAAGGATTACGACAAATTATTCTTCCCAAAGCAGAATTAGTTCATATAACCGGAACTGTTCAGACTCGCAATGAATGGTTGACTAGCGGGGTTCAGGCGAGATCTCTATGCCCAATTATTAGTGGGCGCACTCAACAATATATCTGGAAACAGTGAAAGAAAGTCAAAAAGGACTAACTGCTTTTCTTAAAAACAGAAAACTGAAACAACTTGAACTTATGAATATATCGAAGATGTTTCAGTAAATTCAAAAGTGATTAAATTGTTACCGTATATGGAACTACACGTACAGTAGTGTGAAAAGCTAATGATTGAATTAATTATCTCTTGTTAAATTTTTATTATTAAATGAGTCCACGTAATGGTGAACTTCAGTTAAAATCTTTTGCTTGTTATCATAGCATTGTGGCGAAAGATCAACTGGGTAGATTTCAGGATTGAGGTTTCGTGTGTATTCGTTCCAGAAGTCATCCAGTGATTTTTGGCGTCGTTGTCGAATTTCCTCCAGACTAGGTTCATCATATACGAATTTTCCGTCTTGCCAAATTGTCTTAAGCATTGGGCGAGCAATAAAGTCCCAGACGTTTTTCCGTTGGAGCGGGTAGTTAGGATTAAACATCTTCAGAACCGGTTCCTTTTGTGGTTCTTCGTGATCAAGGGCAACGTAATCACCCTCATTCTTGCAGTCGATCCGGTCATTGATCCGCCAGACCTGCTTCTTGCCGGGTGTTGAAATTTTCCCGATATTGTTAGAAACCTTAATCGTATTGACGAGCTTTCCTTGTTCATCCGCGAAGGCGACTAACTTGTAGACTGCCCCGAGTGTTGGTTGGTCGTAGGCGGTAATTAACTTAGTACCAACTCCCCAAACATCAATCTGGGCACCTTGCATCTTAAGGTTCTGGATTGTTTGTTCATCAAGACCGTTAGATGCAATGATTTTCGTTTTGGTAAAGCCAGCATCATCCAACATTTTCCGGACCTTTTTAGAAAGGTAGGCCATGTCACCACTATCGATCCGGACAGCTTGGAAGTTAATCTGATCACCCATTTCCTTGGCGACCTTAATAGCATTCGGCACTCCGCTTTTAAGAGTATCAAACGTATCAACGAGAAAGGTGCAATCACGATGGGTTTGGGCATAGGCCTTGAAGGCTTTATAATCACTCCGGTAGGCTTGTACCAGAGCGTGAGCGTGGGTACCAGAAATTGGGATTCCAAAGAGCTTTCCGGCACGGACGTTACTGGTTGAATCAAAACCTCCAATATAAGCCGCTCGGGTTCCCCAAAGTGCGGCATCAAATTCTTGGGCACGACGAGAACCAAATTCCATTACAGGTTGGTTGCCAACAACGGTTTTAATTCGTGATGCTTTAGTAGCAACAGTGATTTGGTAGTTCAGAATGTTAAGGATAGCAGTTTCGATTAATTGCCCCTCAATTAATGGGGCATCAATTTGGAGGAGGGGTTCATTATTAAAGACGAGTTCTCCCTCTTCAAAGCTCCGCATCGTTCCTGTAAATTTGAAATTACGCAGGTATTCTAAAAAATCATCAGCGAACTGTCCAGTAGTTTTAAGGTAATCAATATCACTCGTAGAAAAGTGTAAGTTATTTAAGTAATGAATAATGTGATCGAGACCAGCATAGATAGCATACCCATTGTTAAAGGGCATTTTCCGGAAAAAGGCCTCAAAGATTGCACGTTTCTTGCCAATCCCTTGTTTCCAATAAGTTTGCATCATGCTTAATTCATACGCATCGGTATGAAGGGCCAAGTTATCATCGGGGTAATTGTACTTCATTGTGATCCACGTCCTTTCGGTAAATAGGTTTCTTGGTATAATTAAGAAAGTTGGAGGAAGAGCATGAGAAAATCAATTCGTTTAAGTAATGCGGTCCACATGATGGTGCTAATTGCCCTTAACCCCACTGCTGATTTATCGAGTAAGCGGCTAGCCGAGAGTATCAATACTAACCCGTCGTTTATTCGCCAGATCATGAGTCAGCTACGTAAAGCAGGGTTATTAAGTAGTGTTACCGGACACGCGGAACCGCGATTAACAAGAAAACCAGAAGAAATCAGCCTTTATGATATTTACAAGGCTGTTGACAATCGAAAGTTATTAAATGTTGATACTGAAACTAATCCAGAGTGTGGCTTAGGACAGAATATCCAGTTAGCGATCGCGGACTACTATGACCAAATTCAAAGAGATGTTGAGCAAGAGATGCGTATAATCAAGTTAGCGGATATTTTAGCTCGTTATCATCAACGGTTGAACCAATGGTCACAAAAGGATTAGGATGGCTGTATCAAACAAAATAACAGCTATATTTTAAGTTACGAGATCGAACTTTTCAAATTATTTACATTTTAGGAGAAGAGTGTAAAAGTAGAGTCATTTACGATTTTGCTTCCCACTGTCCTCCTTTTTTCTTTAACAGCAGATTATTTTACTTCAAAGCAAATTGTTTTACTTCAAAAAAGTAACTAACTATAATGAATTCAATGGTTGTTAAAATATAAATAACAGCAAAAACTAAAATTAGTAGTTAATTCAAATGACAGATCATGAATTCTGGCTAATTATGGACATATTTCCAAAGTTGTATTCCAAATTTATACTTTTTATTTATGCTATTCCCATAATTTGACTACACAGTGTAATGAATTAACTAAACTGGAACGAAATGAGGTAAAAAAGATGACAAAAGTTGAAGAATTAGTTCAGCACGTTAAAGATACGGATGCGATTGTTGTTGGTGCTGGATCAGGGATGTCCAATGCTGCCGGGATGGATTTTTGGTACGAGGCTAGTCCGCTCTTTATGAAGCATATGAAATACTTCTATGATAAGTATCACTTTCAAGGCCTATTTAACGGTTTTTATAACCATTTTGACTCTGAAGAAGAGCACTGGGCATTTTTGTTAAAGGATTTGAAAATGGTTTATACGATTCCGCCACAAAAGCCAACCTATGAATATTTAAAAACGATTCTTGGCCAAAAACCAATGCACATTATTACCACTAATCAGGATGGGTTATTCAAGAAGTTTTTCTCGGCAGAGCAAGTTAGTGAAATTCAGGGAGCAATGGCGTATTTTCAAAGCAGTAATCCGGATACTGATAAACATCTTTATGATTCAAAGAAGATTGTAGATGAATTATTGCCAAAGATTAAAGATCATCGGCTATCGGCCGATCTTATTCCGAAGAGTAAGGTCGATGGTGCACCGCTTGAGCTCTGGGTACGAGGACCTAAATTCTTGGAAGACAAACGGTATAACGATGAACACCAAAAGTTTAACCACTTCTTGGGTCAACATCGGGGAGAAAAGATCCTATTCCTTGAAATGGGGGTTGGTCGGATGACGCCAATGTTCATTCAGGAACCGTTCTGGGAAATGACGAATTACATGCCAAAGTCTTTCTATATCAATATTAATCCTAAAGATGCTTTGACCAGCCCAGTAATTAAGGACCGCTCACTACTGGTTGATGAAGACATTAATGAAGTTTTAAAGGATGCTGCTGCATTGATTGAAGGAGGACAAAATGACTAATTCAGGAATTAAAACCGCACAAAAATGGTTAAAAGATGCGGATGCAATTTTAGTAACTGCCAGTAATGGTTTTTCCATTTCGGAAGGGTTAAACTTATTTGAGAATAATGAAAAGCTCAAGACGGTTCTTGGAGACCTGGTTGATAAGTACCATTTTCCTAACCTCTTGAGCGCAATGGGTTACCACTATCCGGATAAATTAGACCAGTGGCGGGCTTACGCGCGAGTAAACGAATACTACGTTTATAATTACCATCCTGGTGAGTTGATGGCCGATTTAAAGAAAATCCTCGGCAATAAGCCATCATTTGTGTGGACTTCCAACGTTGATCACCACTTTAAAATTGCCGGATTTGATAACTTACTCGAAATCGAGGGAAGTTGGACAAGCGGTGTTTGCTCTGCTCATCCCCAAGAACATCCTGTTGTGTCATTAACAGAAACTCTCCATCAAATTTACGAAAAGGATCAGGCGGGAACCCTTACTGAAGATGACCTACCAACCTGTGAAGAATGCGGTGCCCCAATCGCGATGAATGTTCCAGGACCAACTTTCCGAATGGACCAGGAACAAGTTCAGGGTTTTGAACGGTTTATTGAACAATACCAGGATAAGAATATTGTGGTCCTTGAATTAGGAATTGGTCCACGAAACCAGCTAATTAAGGCACCAAGTATGCAACTGGTTGCTGGTAATTCTCACGCCCACTATATTACTATTAATAAGGGCGAATTATTAATTCCTGACGTTATCGGTGAGCGCTCAATCGGTTTCTCATCAACGATTATTGAAGCTTTCGAGGCTCTTTTAACCGGAAAGGGCGAACTGGAAGCTCAAGGACCAGCAAAGGCCGCCCCAAAGTTGACCCCAGCCCAACAAGCAGAGCAGGAGAAAATGTTAAAACAGTTCTACCCTTCCTACATGGTTGACCGGGGAATTCACCCAGGAGAGTTAATGATGTACATGACAGTTGACAAGGATCACCCTTCCCACCTGCACATGATCCAGGATGGGCAGTCCCTAATGTATGTAATTGGTGATGCTTCAATCGTTCATTGCTTTACCCAGGATGGTCAATATTATTCAGTCCGGTTAGGGCTAGATAAAACGAAGAAGGAAATCCATGGCTTCTACGTTAATGCAGGAACATTTATTGCCATTGAAGACGCCAATGATAGTGGTGCTGGCTTCTCACAAATTAGTGCAGGGATTTCTGCCAATGGTAGTGGTGAATTACTTGTTCCACGAATTGATCAATTAACCAAGCTTTTTCCAAAACAAAAAGAATTAATTAAGCGGTTATCAATAAAATAAAAATGAAGGCCTCTACGACTGTTAGAAAAAATAACAGTCGTAGAGGCCTTCGCTTGTTCTTCGCTTCTTTGTATTGAGTGTAATTTTTGTTAGAAACGAACAGTGGAAGAGTAATTTAAAATATTCTGAGACAATTAAAATTCAAAATAAATCCAGGCAAAAGTAAAGCTAGTTGCCTCTACGCTTAAATTCGCTAGGTGTGAACTGGGATGGCGATTATGCCCAATTACTAATGAACAGACATGACATACATCTGGAAAAAGCGAGAGAAAATCAAAAAGGACTAACTTATTCTCTTAAAAATAGAAAAACAGTTAGTTAATAATCGCTGGTTTGCTTATGAGATGTCATGGCGTAATTAAATATATTCCTGTATGATTAGAGTATCAAGCTCCTTAATACTTGAATATGAGTAAAATAACAATGTTACGTAATGGTATGACGGTACTTTAACAGTTTTAGGCACCATTTATCTTTATTATTGGTGCCTTAGCAATGATTGTCTCTCTTTTGATTCAACGTGATTTCATTACTCATCGGTAAACGAAGCTTGTTTAATTAAAGAGGGATCAAACTTATTTTGAGTACTTATCATAGATATAAATATATCTATCACCTGTCTCGATGATTGCTAAGGGAAGGGGTTGTGACATATAAGCCAGACTCCTTTCATAAAAGACAAATATTCGCAGTACAACAATGACCTTTAACGCTCAGTAAATCGGCCGTTGGCGGTCTAGTGTGGGGCTCGGAGGCTAGTTTCGCGTCGAAACACGAAGTCATGAGTGATTTCTGCGTTGCTCTTTTTGGTGTCTCTACCTCCCATCAATAATGTCGCTATTGGTTTCGGGTCAACGAATTAAATTTGCTTAGTTTATAAGCTCCTGAACATATAAAGCAACGGTACTATCCCTTACAGGATTGGCAAGAAGAGGGATTAAAGAAGCAATCATATATTGATACGGATAACTTACTTAACTTACTAAATGATGCTGTAACTACAAATTATGTAGGAAAACTAACAGCGAAAGATAAAATTGAGCTGGCTAGATTTATTAGAAATAGCTGGCATGAAAAAAGATCGAAAATAAGAGTATACTAAACTAATTCAGTTTTAAAGATAAGGTAAATTCAACATGCATAATTTAATTTTTCTTACAGACCTCGCAGGATCAGATTTAGATCCATACATGCGACTAAATGAAGCACAACTCTTTCATGCCCTCGAACCTAATCCGGGTTTATTTATTGCGGAAAGTCCCAAAGTAATTGAACGAGCTTTACGAGCAGGTTATCGGCCAGCGTCTCTTTTAATGGAAGAAAGGGAACTAGAGCGCGATTTGGCTGATTTGGATCATGAGATGGCGATTAACCAAACTAGGGGATTAGAACAAACGCCAATTTATGTAGTTAATAGTAAATTACTTCGGCAGTTGGCTGGTGGTGGTTATAATCTTTTACGCGGAGCATTAGCGGCTATGCACCGAGTCGAACGGCCAAGTTTAGATAACTTTTTGGCTACTATGCCCAGTGACCATCCGCGTATCGCAATCCTGGAAAGCGTTGTTAACCCCACCAACATTGGGGCTATTTTTCGCTCGGCCGCGGCTCTTGGAATTGATGGGGTAATTGTAACGAGTGACTCAGCTGATCCCCTTTATCGCCGAGCATCACGAGTAGCTATGGGAACCGTTTTCCAAGTACCATGGACCTATGTTGATGCTAAAGTTTGGCGGTCGGAAGGAATTGATCTTCTTCATCGAGCTGGCTACAAAACAGCAGCGATGGCTCTCCGTCATAACACGGTTGATATTGATGATCCTCAATTAGCTGAGGTAGATAGACTAGCAATTATCCTTGGGTCAGAGGGGCCGGGATTAAGAGAAAATACAATTACACAGAGTGATTTTACAATTAAGATCCCGATGGCTACGGGTGTTGATTCCTTAAATGTGGCGGCTGCCTCGGCCCTCGCTTTTTGGGAATTGGGTAATCGAAAAGTTAAATAATTGCCCCAACTTGAGTAGCAATTTAGTGTCGAAGTGAAGTGTAGGGTAAGGGAAAAGTACAAGAACAAAGTAGCTTCTGGAGCATGGAGTAATTTAACGGAGAGAATGCCAAGTGAGTTCGCAACTAATCAATATTCTCCAATCTAGATAACTATAATTGTAATTTTAACTAATAATGTTTTACGAACATCAATCTTTTCTCCTTTATCAGAAATATTTGCTAAAATTGTTGCGGATTGAAGTGAGTGGGAATTAACCTTCTCGACAAGGCGGTGGGCTAAGGATAGAACGGTGATTAGCACGGCACGGGCTGATTATCGTTCGGACTTAGCCTCGAGCCTTGTGGTTAATTTCCACGATATCTTAAACAATGTTCGTATAAATAAAGAGGCTGTTGAAAAAACGAAGTTTTTTCCCAGCCTCAGGATATTTCTGCTTGCAAAAATAATAAATTATTTCGTCCTTTAATGAGATTAATCATTGAGGGACGTTTTATTTTGGACACTAGCATTGGCAAAAAGTTCTAAAAAGTTCTAAAATAAAAATAAAGTTCTAAAAAGTTCTAAAATAAAAAGGAGGAGATTAAATATGGCCAAAAATCCGTTTAATCCAACCTTTGGAGATGTTCCTAAGATTTATTTAGACACTGATGAACGTGCTGCTAAATTAGTTACCACAATTAAGGAGAGTGATTTTGCACGATCTTTTTTCATAACTGGCGTTCGTGGATCAGGAAAAACATCATTTATGACTCAAGTAGAGCATGAATTAAATAAGGACAAAAATTGCTTTTGTATCGATTTAGTTAATGATGAGAGTTTATTAAACAGTTTTATTGATCAGTTAGGAAAGATCAGTAAAACAAAATTACAACAGCTAGTAGAGGAATTAGGACTAAAATCTATTAATTTCAAAGATTTAAGTTTTAATTTCAATAAAGTGCAAGATGGGAATAAAACCGCTGAAGTCGCCAAAAAAATGATGGAGAATGTTCAAAAAAATAACCATTATGTATTGGTAGTAATTGATGAAGTAGATAATAGTCAACCTATTCGTAGTTTTGCGCAAATATTTAATGAATTAAAACGGCATGGTTTTCCTATTTTTGTTCTTATGACAGGACTTCCGGACCTAATTATGGATGTTCAAAATGAAAATAAGCTTACTTTTCTCCTTCGATCAGAAAAGGAGGTTATGACCCCTCTGCAAAATAGTAATATGGCCTTAGCGTATGAGAGAGTATTCCATTGTAATATGGCGTTAGCACAAAAAATGACTCAAATGGTAAAGGGATATTCATATGGTTTTCAACTTTTAGGATATTTAGCATTTGGAGAAATGGAAAAAGAAAATGGCCAATTTTCATTAGAAAAGCTATCAAGCGTTACGGATATATACAAAATGCGATTGTTCGATAATGCGTATAATAAGATTTTTTCTGATTTATCTGAAATGGATCAAAAATATTTGATAGCAGTTCTGGGGAATAAAAGATTAAAAGAAGTGGCTCAACAACTGGACGTTACTCCTTCATATGCATCCCAATATCGTAGGAGAGCAATTGCACGGCATCTTGTACGACCAGGATCATATGGGCATGTTCAGTATATTTTGCCATTTTTTAACGAATTTATTCGGGCAACGCAAGATCCCGACTCAATTTACTTTTATGGTCTTGAGTAAAGGTTATATAAAATGAAGTTGCTTTAATGAGCAATTAGTTTTATTAGCTTACTTGCAGGTGTGTCAGCCAAGGTAATTAGAACATTAACTGAATAAAATCGCTTAACTCACAAACCATTCTTTAAATGGACAGATAGTGCCCTTTTAAAGAATGGTTTGTTTTTTGTTTCCAAGACAAATGTCCTCAAAATCTCACTTTGAGATAGCAAAATCCCAATTTTCATGTATATTAAGAGACAAGTGACATAGAAAATTGTAAGCGCTAACCAATATAATAGTGATAAAGAGTGAGGGTGATACTCTTGAATATTAATGAAGTATACAAAGCAATTAATTCAAACGAGCGGGTTCGCCAGCTAGTAAAAACAGCACCACTAAACATTATTGAACAAATGGAAGTGAAAAAATTTGATACAAAACAGTTTGTTCTGCATCAAGGAGAGAGTTATCAAAACACCTATTTGCTTGTTAATGGGCGGGTGAAAGTTTTTTTAAATTCGCCTAGTGGGAAACAGGTAGTTTTGGACGTTTATGATTCTGGGATGTTTCTCGGCGAACAAGAAGCAATTATCAATCGTCCTTACAGTGCATCAATTATCAATATTTCACCAATTACGGTTCTAAGTATTCGGAATAGCGATTTCGTTGAGTGGTCACACAGAGATCATCGTTTTGCTGATAGGTTGATTCATAATCTTTCCGAACAGATTTACCATCTCACAAAACGGATGGAGCGTTACAGTATGCACTCTGCACTACAGCAAATCGGATTATTTCTGCTTTATTGTGCCCATGAACATATTCCAATTACCCGGGAAAGGATCACTTATGAAGTTGATACCTCATATCGGAATATAAATCGTGTCCTGAAGAAGTTAGCTGATATTAATGTGATTCAAATCAATCGCTCAATTATTAAAATCACCGACTTTCAAACCTTGCAACAGATTGTGGAAACGGAGGATTAATTATGATGGAAGAACAACAACCACATACACAATTGACAACAGAAATTAATATCGATAGCGCAGTAATTGTTGGAGACCCTGCACGAGTAGATAAAGCAACTGAATTTTTGGAAAATGTTCAAGGATGGGCATTTAACCGAGAATATAAGTCGATAATTGGTACTTATAAAAATAAACGAATTTTAGTAATGTCAACCGGAATTGGGGCCCCGTCTGCGGGAATTGGGGTTGAAGAACTTCATAACGTTAATGTTAAAAACGTGATCCGTGTGGGGTCTGCTGGTGCAATGCAAAAAGAAATTGGCTTAGGTGAATTAATCATTGGCGAAGGAGCAGTCCGCGATGATGGATTAACTAAGAAGTATGTCCCGGGAAATTATCCTGCTGTCCCTTCATTTAAATTAATGGCCTTAGCACATAAATATGCTCCGAAAGCAGTTTATGGGATCATTCGTTCACATGATGGCTTTTACATGGATGACAATGCAGAACAAGAAGCTTTCTGGTCTGAGAAGGGGATTGTTGGCGCCGATATGGAATCAAGCACCTTGTTAACTGTTGGTCGTCAACGCGGAATGGAAACTTTATCGATCCTTAATAATGTCGTCCTATACGAAGGAGACCTTGCGACGGGGGTTAATGATCTGGTTAATGGGGATGATCTCATGACAGAGGGGGAAATGGCTTCGCTTAAACTTGCATTCGATATCTTAAGTGATCAAAGTCTGGAGGAAAATTAATATGACAAATACAACTAATGATCATAGCTGGCTTTTTACGCAGCTTTTTAGTAATTGGAAAAAGTTTGAGATAATTTACGTGACAATTTTGCTCTTGCTCCAAGTAGGGGTTTATTTAATTGCGCCGGATAGTTGGATCGGCATGCTTTCTGGAGTTTTTGGCACAATTGCCCTTGTTTATGGAATGAAGGGACGGAAAGTAACTTTTATTTTTGGTTTCATTCAGTGTGTTGCGATGACTTATATTGCTTGGCAAAGTCACACTTGGGGAACTTTTGTCATGGACATTTTCTACGTGATTTCTCAACCAATTGGCTGGTTTATGTGGGGGCATGATGATGCAACTAAACGTTTTAGCCCGCAAGCACGGCGTTGGGTTTTTGCGGGGGTAGTAGTTGCTTATTTCATCGGCTGGTATGTGATTGGCCTCTTCCACGGGCAACTTCCATATTTTGACTCATTTAATTTAGTGGTTAGCTTTATTGCTCAATTGCTTTATATTCTTAAATACCAAGAAAACTGGTCACTATGGATTTGGGTTAATACAGCAAACATTATTTATTGGATTATTTTGGCAATTCGTTTCCAAATGGGTGTTCACATTGGAACTTTCGGTGGTGACTTATCGCAAATTGCTTTGCAAGCGGCCTTATTATTTAATTCGATTTATGCAACCAAAGTATGGGCTAGTGGTGAAGCTGATAATGAAGGAGGTACAACAGATTAATGCGGAATTACAAAAAATATCAACGTATCTTTGGGATTGTTTTAGATTCAGTCGGTACTGGGGCAGCAATTGATGCGGATAAATTTAATGACATGGGAGCAGATACATTAGGTCACGTTGGCGCGGCTTATAATGGTACTTTGTCATTACCTAATCTTGGGCGGCTCGGGCTTAGCAATTTACGTAAAAAAGCAATTCCTGGAATCCCTAACGCTCCTCATCCTTTAGCTTATTATGGCAAAATGATCGAAATTTCAGCTGGTAAAGATAGTATGGATGGTCACTGGGAGATGATGGGATTGCCTGTTTTTAAACCGTTGTCGACATTCCCGCAAGGCTTTCCTCAAGCAATTATCGATCAGATTGCAGAATTTTCTGGACGGAAAGTGATTGTCAATCAACCATATTCCGGTACCAACGTAATTCATGACTATGGTGAACAACAAATGGACACTGGGGAACTGATTGTCTATACTTCTGGCGATTCAGTAATGCAAATTGCGGCTCATGAAGATGTAATTCCTGTCGAAGAACTTTATAAGATTTGTCGCTTTGCTCGAACACTGTTAAATGGTCCGGATTATCAGGTTGGTCGGGTGATTGCACGTCCTTATATTGGCCCAGATAAAGATCATTTTATTCGAACTGCTAACCGCCGTGATTTCACGTTAGAACCACCATCCCCAACAGTCATCGACCAGCTTCATCAAGCCGGTTATACGACGATTGCGATTGGTAAAACTAATGACATTTTTTCAGGACATGGATTTATCCAAACTTATCATAATGAAAGCAATATGGATGGAATGGATCACGTTGATGAGGTGATGAAACAAAATTTCACCGGTTTTTGTTTTACTAATCTAGTTGACTTTGATATGATGTATGGTCATCGTCGTGATCCGCAAGGTTTTGGACAGGCGTTAATGGATTTTGATCGGCGGCTGGGCAAAGTCTTGCACAACCTTAAAAATAATGATTTATTAATTGTTACTGCTGACCATGGAAATGATCCTGGTTTTCATGGTACAGACCATACTCGTGAAAACGTTCCATTACTGGTTTATTCACCATCAATGCAAAAAAGCGGGCCATTGGGTACTCGTCCGACATTTGCTGACTTTGGTGCAACTGTGCTGGATAATTTTAATTTGGCTCGCGGTGAGTATGGAACTAGTTTCTTGGAGCAGTTGGTATAAATAAATTGTTCATAAAAGTAGTTGAGGCTGCGAGAGAACAAAAGTTGGCTATAATGCCCTCTGAGTATACAGATGAAATAGAAAATTCATCAAATACTCGGAGGGCATTTTCTATGGGGAAAAAATCGAAATATTCAGCAGAGGAAAAACTTTCCATCCTCAAGGAAGCTTCACGGCTTGGAGTACCTAAAGTGATGGCCAAGTATAACATTGACAGAAAAGCTATAAGACGATGGAGATATCTTTATAAATATCAGGGACCATGGGGATTAAAGCCCCTTCATAGTCATCAAAGTTATTCTAAAGAATTTAAACGTTCGTTAGTTAAACAGTATCATCAATCTAACGAATCAATGGAAATATTTGCTATCAAACACGGTTTACGTTCAGTATCACAGTTATATTATTGGATTATCCAGTATAATGAATTTAACTTAAAGGCTTATACGCCAAGAAAGCGAGATTCAAAAATGAGTGGACGAAAGACTGACTTTGAAGAACGACTTACTATTATTGAAGACTTGATTAAACATGATGTGAACTATAATTGGGCAGTTGAAAAGTATCATATTAGTTATCAACAAGTTTACGGTTGGTATCAGAAGTATCGCAAAAGTGGTAATAACCCAGAATCACTTCGTGATCGCCGGGGTAAAGCTAAGCCAGAAGAGAAATGGACAGAAGTTGATCGACTTAAAGCGGAGAATCGCTTATTAAGGGCTCAGCTAAAAAATCAAGAGATGGAGATTGCCTTCGCAAAAAAATTAACAGAAATACGCAATCGGGAGGTGGACAAGGGTTTCGGTACCAAGCCATCAAAGAACTAAATCAGGAAAATGGTTGGTCAATTAGCCAGTTATGTAGAATAGCTAATTCTTCGCGAGATGGCTATTACAAATGGCGTAATCGAAAACCAAGTCGTTATCAGAATGAGCAGACAGAACTGCTTGAAGCAATCGTAAAGTTAGAAGAAGAGCATAATTGGACGCTTGGATATTTAGCGATGGCTACTCAGTTAAACTTTGAGAACCGTTTAGGCTTTACCGCTGGATTAAAACGAATAACTAACTGCATGCGCAAGCATGGAATTAGGGCAAATATTAGGAAGAAAAAGCATACTCGAATTCAACGCCATGAGGAATACATCAATGATAACTTATTGCAGGAACAATTCGATCGTGAAACTAAAAATGAAGTGTGGGTTACTGACACAACGGAAGTTGCCTACGGCGAACACACCCTTCATAAAGCACGAGTACACGTTATTTTAGATTTATATGGCCGTTACGCTTTAAGCTACAATATTTCAGACACCGAAACTTCATCAGCAGTAATCGAAACCTTTACTCGTGCCTTTGCGGTTGAACCTGATGTGCAACCAATGATCCATACTGACCGTGGGGCAGCTTACTGCTCAAGTATGTTTAACGACTACTTAGCTTCTAAAAATTGTATTCATAGCATGTCACACCCCGGACATCCTTGGGAAAACTCACCAATAGAGCGTTGGTGGAATGACTTTAAGTTAATCTGGATTAACAAACACCCTCGTCCTAAGACATTAGCAGAGCTAGAACAACTCGTCAAAGAGGCCATTGAATACTTTAATACCAAACGCGCTTACACAAGCAGAAACGGCTTGACCGCGGAACAATTCCGCAATCAAGCCGCCTAAAAATTTTATCTATTTGATCTGTATACTTGACGGGACACAGTGCCGTTTTCTCGCAGCCTCATAATTAAAATTATTTATTGTCAAACGGATCCCATTCGTATTTTGCGCGCGCACCACCAATCAATTTTGGTCGATTGCGGAGATAAGTCGTATGAGCCAGTCCAATTTGTTTTATCGAAGTACGAACTGGAACTTGAACAAACTTAACATGCATGCCAATCGAGGTATCGCCGATGTCCATGCCAGCTTCAGCAGTAATGTGTTCAACTTCAACCGGATCATTAAAGTTCTCAAAAGCAGCAATTTGTCCTGCACCACCTGCATGGAGCGAAGGGAAGACAGTAACTTGTTCAAAGCCGCGCTCCTTAGCTACACTTCGTTCGACAACAAGTGCCCGGTTAAGGTGTTCGCAACCTTGGACTGCTAAATGGAGTTGGTGTTTTCGTAAGATATTAACAACTGTCGAAACAATCGCCCGGGCAATCTCAATGTTAGAGTCCTTTCCGATTATTCCGCCATGGACTTCACTAGTTGAAAGACCTAACACTACGAGGTCATCTTTTTCTAACTGAGCTTGATCCAATAATTCGGTTAAACCTGTTGCTGTTTGTTCTTTAATTTTATCAAGATTAATTCCATCTACTGTCATTAATTATCATTCCTTTATTATGAATAATATACCTAATTATCCACATTATACTAGGAAAAACCTTTGTGTAGCTAATAGTTGCCTGCTCTATTTATGCGCCTAAAAGAGATTAATGCCCAATCTCTTGACGATTATTACCAGTTAGTTCAATTTTTATTGACATCTTTATCCTAGAAAGATGTATATTTTAGGCGATTTAGGAAAATTTGACAGATACTATCTTTCAAGAAGAATTGAAACTAAAATAATCCTTTGCTATACTACAATTTGTAGATATGCCTTTTATATTTCAAAAGGTACGTTCGAAGGTAGGTTGCTGGAAAAATACTGATTTTATCGGTATTTTTCCAGCATTTTTTTATTTATACGAAAGGAGCTAAGGATATGTCTAAATTTCGCTTGCAGTCCGTTGTCTTTGTCTTAACCGCATTTTTATTAGGATGTAATGAATTTATGGTTGTGGGGGTTATTTCTGATATTGCCAAAAGTTACCATGCTTCATTATCAACGGTTGGCTTTTTAGTTACTAGTTTTGCAATTATTTATGCTATCTGCACGCCTTTAATTACCACTTTGACAGGTAAGTTTGATCGTTTTAAGGTTTTGATGGTGCTAATGTTAATCTTTTTAATCGGTAACACTTTAACTGCAGTTGCGCCTAACCTATTTTGGCTATTTGTTTCGCGGATTGTAACAGCTGCGGTCGCGGGGACAATTATTTCATTGATTCTTGTATTTGTAAGTATGATTGCACCAATTGAAAAACGGGCAATGCTGGTCGCTTCAACTTTCGCTGGTTTTAGTATTGCTACGATTGTAGGGGTCCCCGTTGGAACGGCAATTAGTAATGCTTTTTCTTGGCGGGATAGTTTTGCTCTAATTTCGGTTTTAACCGTAATTATTTGTGGCTTTTTATATTGGCTGGTACCACGGGACAGTCGTCAAGAAAATGCTTCGTTAAGTAACCAAGTTCAACTTTTTAAGGATCGGCGAATAATTCTTGGGGTTATCGTAATGGTAACTTTAATGTCCGCCGAATATACCTTCTATACTTATGTTCGCCCAATTATTACTACTGTTCTTGGTTTTAGTACGACTAACTTAACATGGCTTTTAGGACTTATTGGGATCACGTTTATTCTTGGTAATATATGTGCCGGCGTAATCGCAAATCGTTTTGGAATCACTAAACTTACTGTTATTAGTAGCACTGTCCTTATTTGTTTATTGTTGATGAATGCAATGTTCCATGTTGCATGGTTAGGGATTCTGTTATTGTGTGTTATTTGCTTTGTTCTAGGAATGCCCGGTTCAATTCTACAAGTAATGTTTCTGAATATTGCTGATCGGGAATATCCAGAAGCAATGAATTTGGCTTCTTCATTAAACCCAATTTGTACTAACGTGGGGGTATCGATTGGTTCTTTGACGGCATCGATCAGTATCAATTTTGTTCAAATTAACCAGATTGGATACGTTGGGGCAATCTATGCCTTGATTGCAGTTTTTGGTTCGCTTTATCTGATTAAAACAAGCGCCAACTAGAAATGATTATATGCATTTGAAGAATTATTCCAATAGCAGTAAAATTATTTTTGGATTAATAGGTTTGATACTATTAGGGAGGATAATTTTATGAAGTTAAGTAAGAAGCAACTAGCAGCTACTTTTATGACTGCTATTTTAGCAGGGTCAGTAATGATTGGCTCTGTGGCGATTGCTGAGGCTGATAATGCCAGTGGATCACCAGAAGAGCAAGCGGATATTACTAATTGGATTGCCAATACCCCCGAACAAATTTCTAATAATATGGCGATGCAACACATTAATACCAATAACCTTAATGGCACGCGTTATATTATTCAGTGGGGAGATACTTTATCGGGGATCTCAGCCGCAACTGGAATTTCTGTGGCTAAACTTTGCTACGATAACAATATTCAAAATGCTAATTTAATTTTCGCTGGGGATGTTCTTATCTTAAACCGTGAAGGAAGCGTTCCTGCTGGTTATGATCCCAACGTAAATCCGAATGTTGTTGCCCAGACAAAAATTACAATCAATAATGGCCCGACGACAGTGAATATTGCCGTTCAACCACAATCAGTTGTTAAGAACTACGATAATTCCGACAATTCTGATCATTCGACAACAATTTACAAGGCAGGCGCGGTAAATTCATTTAACAACAACGACAATGATAATGAACAAAGTGCTAGTCAATCCAGCTCAACTAAGTCTGCTAAGCATCAGAAGCATACTTCATCAATCAGTGCTTCTGACATTGTGAGTGGCTTGAATGATGCCAATAATAATGACAAACTGTCCTTTGACGAAGGGGATGGTGGTAGTGACGCTGATGAACTTAATGTTGATTCAGCAGCTATCTTAAAGGATGCTAAGAAGAATGACTATGATTCGATCCTTAGTGAAATCGAAAGTGCCCTAGGTTCAAAAGCCAAGAAGGATACGACAGTTTACATTGAAAAAGATGGCAACGAGATCCATGTCTATGCTAGTGTTAATGATGATGCTGATAGCAGCAATAGTAGCAGCACTAAGGATAATGAAGATAGCGATAGCAGCAGTAGTAGCGAAAGCGAAAGCAGCGATGACAGCAGTCAAAGCAGCAGTGATGATGAAGATAGCAACAGTCAAGCTACTACAAGTGACCACGACACCGACACTTCTGACGATGAGTAATAGGGGATAAAAATGCAAAAAAAGACAAAAGTTATTATTTCTGTTTTAGTAGCAGTAATGGTTGTTATTGGCGGCTTTTATCTCTATGCTAGTCGGACATTGGCTAAACGACTTCCTGGTCACGTTTACGAATATACATCAGTGTCAGGCAATCAAAATGCTTATATGACCTTTGCCACAAGTGGGGATCAGGTTGTTGTTACTCCCGACAAGGATACAGCAATCAAAGCAAGTAATAGTGCTAGTGATTTTCAACAAGCCTACCAAGACAATGCCAAAGATGGTAAGTGGAATTATAAGGCGCAAGGAAATCGGTTGACACTTTCAAAACTGCAAGATGGGAAAGTCTCAATGTGGCAATATAATCATATGCTAGCATTAGGCAAAAAGATGCGGTCTGGTAACTTTACTTATCAGATTGCCAATGCCGGTCAAGGAATTGATCATAAAGCGACTAAGTTTGAACAAATTCGATGATATAAAGTTAAATAAAAGGGTCTCCCAATTCTAAGGGAGGCCTTTTTGTTATGGATAAATATGAAATTCCCTCCTTGAAATGAAAGCGCTGTGACAAAACACTTAAACTTATCTAAAGCCCCATCGGTTTAATAATTAATCGTGATAAAATGACCATACATTAATATATTAGAATTTTGTTGTTAGGAATGAGAGATGATTAAGGAGAAAAGATAATGGCAATTTACTTACGACGAGCAACTTTGGATGATCTTCAAAGTGTAATGACAATTATTGAACAGGCACGAGCACAATTAAAAGAAAAGGGTAATCCACAATGGCAAGACGGTCATCCTTTCCAGAAAACGATGGAAAATGATATTAAAGCTGGCTATAACTGGGTGTTAATTGATAATCAAAAAATTGTTGGGACGGCTACCTTACAACTAACCCCGGAACAAACGTATGAAGAGATTAAAGATGGATCGTGGTTAAAACCAAATGAGCCATATGCGATCATTCATCGATTAGCAGTTCTTCCTTCCCACAATGGTCAAGGTTTTGGGAAATATATCTTCTCCAATCTACTTACGGTTGGGTATTTGCAGGGAGTAAGGAATTTCCGTTATGATACTCATTACAAAAATATTCCTGTTCAAAAAATAGGTCAAGATATTGGTTTTATAAAACGCGGCACGATTTATATTGATGACAAAATTGACAATAAACATATGGGATTTGAACTGAATTTAAAATAAAAATTCCATCTGTCCTAAATGGTTATTAGGATAAATGGAATATAAATATGGATGAAAACTAATTATGTGATGAATAGTTGTTGTGAGGCTCCTTAGAGGGCTTTTTTCTTTGCACCTTCCATTCCAGCAAGCCGAATTCGATCACATTGGTTAATGAAAATGCGCTCATCAAACTTAAGTTATTTTCGCAACATAAAATAATGCCAAGCGATCCTAGTAGAAGGACAAGCGCCATTACCGTGAGATCTCGACCATTAAAGCGTAAATGGCGGCGATTATAAAAACTATAAAGCCAGAGACAAAGGTAGAAGACGATGAGGTTAGATGCGACGAAGCAACTAAGAAACAAACGTGATACTTCTTCATCAGCCATATAGATAATTCCAGCCGTAATCGAGAGTAGGCTAATAATCATTACTACATGAGTGTACATCGCAATAAAGCCTCGTGTATGCTGATGATGATTTAAGAAGCGTTCTACTAGCAATGTATAGACGCCAAATAGGGCAGCTACTCCTAGAAAGATTGCGATTGCTAATGGTGAATAGATAGCGCCCTTAAAGTAATGGGTAATGTTAACAAGTGTTTCTCCGAACGTAATGATAATTATTAAACTTAGGCGTTCTACGAGGTGGGGAAAGTTGACTTGTTCCGGCCTAAACATGCGGTACATCACTAAGGGCATTAAAAAGCCGATTAAACCACCGGCAACGCAGAGATAGATACCATACTGATAACCAATAATCAGCCCGGTTACAAGAAGAATAAATTCCAAACCAAGCGCAATAATAAATCCTTGGAGATCATGATCTCGTTTAAAATGAGTGCTAGAGCCAAATAAATATTGAAAGATTAAGTTAATAGTTGTTAGTGCTGCCGAAAGATTGAATGCATGAAATGTTAACCGCCATTCAGTATTAATATTATTAGCTAAATAAATGGCGGCAAACATACTGATCAATAAGCCAACCGTATCGACGGCCCGACTTGTTCCAAAGCGATTAATATAGACTGTCTGATAAAGCCAAATTTGTAAAACGAAGATAACGACAATGATAAATTCAACATATATTCTTGGCGGCAAGCGACCATCGATTGGATGATGAATCATCATTGTTATTCGAGAGATCGCATAAACAAAAATTAAATCATAGAAGAGTTCAAGCATTGATACTTGTTTAGCAACTATTTTTTTCATAAAAGTAATTCCTTCCTTGTAATTGCATTAATAATACCATTACTTAGCAGGAAAACTATAATTATTTCACTTTGACCAAATTGCGAACTTGCTGTGTGCCCCAGGTCATTGCGATGATGATAATGATTGTGGTAACGGTACTGCCGAGCGGAAATGAATAATTTAGCAGAATTCGATAGATGATAAAACCAATCAACCAGAGAATTAGGTTAGTCCATTGACAATTTTGTTTACGATAATCTACTTTCAAAATGAAGTAATCTGTAATTTGAATTGCAATCATTGGGGCAAAGACAGAACCAATAAGGTAAAGAAAATTACTGAAGTTATCCATGGGGAAAATCAATGCACTAATTGTTCCTAGAATTGTTGCACCAATTGCGGCCATTGTTCCTGACCATTTACTGAAAATCGTTTTTGAAGAAACACCGGCAGAATAAGCGTCCATGAATGTTGTTGTGATTGTGGAAAAAATAATGATAAATAAACCGGCAATTCCCAATCCGGCCCGCAAAATAATAGTGGCAATATTGATGTCATGAGTAAGGAGGGCGGCTCCTAAACCGATGAAAGCCATCCAACAACTAGTCAGGCCATAGACAATTGCACTAACCCCGCTGGTTGGCACGGGTCGTTGAGCAACGCTGGTGTAATCGCTAATAAGTGGCAACCACGATAATGGCATGGCGATAACTAACTCCATCCCCTGAGCCCATGACAATGTACCAGTTGGCGAACTAGCAGAATGGTGGGTAAAAATTGCTGCGCATAGGAGGCCGCTTAAAATTACTAACGTCGAGATGGTTACAAGATTAAGATAATAAAGGTGCCGAACCCCAACGAGCAGCCAGCAAATGATCAGGGCGCCGATTAAAATGACCCATAATGCCTGATTAAGGTGCCAGACCCCATTGGCTGCTAATGCACCGTCATAAATCATGATTCCAGTCCAGCCGATCAGTTGGAGAACGTTCAATAAGGCAAAAAATTTACTACCATTTTGTCCAAAGCTAATTTTCGCAGCATTCATTGAACTAAGACGTTGCTGACCGCCGATAATTCCAACTAAAAAGAGCAAAAAACAGCCGATAATGTGACCGATGATAATTACGGCAATCCCTTTTGTAAAACCAAGAGGAGCCAAGTAAGTACCGGTTAGGATTTCAGCAATTGAAATTCCAGCGCCACACCAAATCATGCTGTTTTCGGTAATTGTTGTCTGTCGTTGCATAATTCCACCATCCTTATATTTAATTTGATTAAGATAGTGCAAAGTAAAAAGCGACCAGTAATCACTTTGATCCTGGTCGTTCTTTATTAATCCTTCCTACGTTGGCATTATCCAAATCAGGTTCATTGGGTCGAGACGCATAGTCCCCTCTCAGCCTGTCTGCAAGCTCCCCGTTTATGCAATTTAATTCAATCTTAGCAAATCTCCGTTGAATGTCAATTAATGATCTTAATTTACTGATTAAGCCAGACACGTCTCCTGTGATGTGATATAGTAAGGGTGTAATTTTTTAAGTAAAGCGAGGGAAGATCATGGCTAAATACACTGTTGAATTAAGCGAAGAAGATATCCAAATGATCAAAGATTGTCATTCAAAGAATCCTTCTATCATGAAGGCAATGAACGACGCTAAAAAAGTTGAGGATTAATAGCTAGACTGGAAAGGATAGGGAAGCATTCTTTCTGGTCTTTATTTACGTTTCGGGAGGATAAAATTGAAAAAATTAATAGGAGTTCTTGCGATCGCTGGCTTAAGCGTTGCCTTGGCTGGTTGTGGCAACCAAAACACGCAAAGCAGTAGCAATACCGCAAAGACTAATTCAGAAGCTAGCAGCAATCAAAGTACTACCACTACTAATAATACAAGCAGTAGTGAGTCGCATCACGATAGTTCATTATGGAATAATCAAAAGAATGAGCAGTTGGCATCATTTATGCAAAAATGGGGCCCAACAATGCATCAATCCTATGAACAATATGATGGTCAAAATGAATTGAAGGTTTCAACAGGAATAACCTATCCAGACGGCTTGAGTAAAGAATTAGTGGAAGGACAGTCTGGTTTGATTGGCTGGGCACCATCAGGCAAGGGTGATTATGAATATAATGTTGTTGCTATTTATAATCATGATGGGACGGAACCGCCACTACCGAACCGAATTACGTACTTTTTTGCCTTCCATAATGGCAAGCCGGTTGTGTTAGTTGACCAATCGAATAATGGTGATCCAGATTGCCATCCAACAACTAATACGGATCTAGAAAGTAATTTTGAACGAATTGCAAATCAATAATAATAAAAGAAACAATCCCACCATCTGACGTCATGGTGGGATTGTTATTGGAAAAGCTGTCTCTAAATAGAGATTGTTTTGTAACTGTGTATTAATGAATATTCTATCTAGAAAACAACGAATCCTTTTTGAAAAGAATGGCGTCATCAAGCAACGCAAAGATTATTACTGTGCGCTCAACGATGCATCTAAATCGCCAGCTAGTGACCCCACTCCCTAAAAAAAGAAAGTGATAAGTAAAGCTAAGACCATACTAATAACTTTATTTATCACTTCTATATTAACACGTTATAAAATTTTTTATAGTATAAAATGATAAAATTGGATAGAGATAGATATTCAAAAAATGAATGGAAAAGAATAAAATTTAAATATTGGATTTTGAAATTAGATAGTTTTAAACTATTTTTAGAATAAAGGAGGCAATTTCAATGAAAAAAGCAATTTTTGAAAAAGCAGGTCAAATGAAGATTGTTGATGTCGATCGGCCAACAATTGAAAAACCTGATGACGTGATTATTAAGGTAGTGCGGACCTGTGTTTGTGGTTCTGATTTATGGAACTTCCGGGGAATTAATTCAGTTGAAAAAGATTCTGAAAACTCTGGTCATGAAGCAATTGGAATTGTTGAAGAAGTTGGTGAAGATATCACTACTGTCAAACCTGGTGACTTTGTGATTGCTCCATTTACTCATGGATGTGGGCACTGTGCTGCTTGTCGTGCGGGCTTTGATGGCTCTTGCCAAAGTCACAGTGATAACTTTAGCTCTGGTGTTCAAGCTCAATACGTTCGGTTCCAACATGGTCAATGGGCGCTTGTTAAAGTTCCAGGCAAGCCAAGTGACTACAGCGAAGGAATGCTTAAGTCTCTCTTAACCCTTGCCGACGTTATGGCTACTGGTTACCACGCTGCACGAGTTGCCAATGTTAGCGATGGCGATACGGTTGTTGTAATGGGGGATGGTGCTGTTGGTCTTTGCGCGATCATTGCTGCTAAGATGCGGGGCGCTAAGAAGATCATTTCTACTAGTCGTCATGCTGATCGTCAAGCTCTTGCCAAGGAATTTGGTGCTACTGATAATGTTGCTGAACGTGGTGACGAAGCGGTTCAAAAGATCATGGAACTCACTAACGGTGCCGGTGCTGATGCCGTTCTTGAATGTGTAGGTACTGAACAATCTACTGATACTGCCATGAAGGTTGGCCGTCCAGGTGCCATTGTTGGTCGAGTTGGATTACCTCATACGCCAAAGATGGACATGACGTTGCCATTCTACAACAACACTATTGTCGGCGGTGGTCCAGCATCAGTAACTACTTACGACAAGGACGTATTGTTGAAGGCTGTTCTTGATGGTGACATTAACCCTGGTAAGGTCTTTACTAAGAGTTTCGACCTTGACCAAATTCAAGAAGCTTATGAAGCAATGGATAAGCGTGAAGCAATCAAGTCTTACATTATTATGGATGGCTTTGAACGCGATTAATGTTTAAAACTGATTGAAACAATACGATATCGTAACAATATTCCTATAAAACGAGGCTGTTGAAAAAACAAAAGTTTTTTCTCAGCCTCTTTGCGTACTTACAAAAATTCAGGGCAAGATAAACGCATAAAATCAATAAGCGTGCTAAAATACTGTGATAGAGAATAAGCGTAAACGGGATGATAAAAATGCGTCGGTATGTATTTCTGGCACTGGCGATTGTCTTAAACTCAATTGGTCATTCAATGACGATTGTAACAAATTTAGGGAGTATGCCCTGGCCAGCCTCAATCGTCAATATTATGCATATGATGGGCTGGAACATGACAGAGACGATTTTTACAGAAGGACTATTTGTCATTGGCCTGAATATTCTTTTAGTTGGCGAATTTGTTCCTAAAGAATTTGGCTGGGAATTAACGTTTTTAGTTCCGTACAGTATTTTAATGCAACTCTTTGCGAACTTATGGCGTTTTTGGGGAATTGATACAATGAACATTTTCCTGCGTTTCGGTTTTGACCTGCTCGGCTTAGTGATTGCCTTTGCCGGGTATGCCCTTTACCAGCAGTGTGATTGTTGTTTTCATCCACACGATAAGTTAACGGTCTACCTAAAACGCCGCGCCAGTCTTAAATTTACGAAATACTTTAATATCGTCTTGCCCGTTATCATTATCTTGTTATGTTCTCTTAAAAATCATGCAATCTTTGCTTTTAATATTGGAACGGTGATCGGCTTTTTCTCTCAGAACTGGATTGTCAGTTTCTGGCAGGAACGCCTCGAACCGTGTTGTCATTTCTAACTTTATGGAATGGGGATGATTAAATGCGCCGATTTTTAGTAGCACTCTTAGTCGCTGGCATGATCGGAATTGGCGATTATCATGTCCTAGCTGATGCAGATGCGCCTTCCCAACCCTTCCAGTCATCATTTTTTAGCCAGGATTCTTCTGATAGTAATGATTTTCAGTTTTCTAATGGCGGCCAACGACCAAATGCAGACCGGCTAAGAATCCCGGAAAACACACCGACACCGCTTGAAGGTTTTAAGTGGAAGAAAAAGAATATTACTATTTATATGGAAACTGCTGATCCAAAGTTAAAATGGGCTTTTCGTGATGCGGTCAAAAAGTGGAATAAGACGAAAGCAGTTCATATCCGCTGGACTAAGAACGAAGATAAGGCCAATATTATTGCGGCCGATGGTGATCTAGCACGAAATAATACGGGAAACACTGGTGTTGGCTATACAACATCTGAACTCGGCTCAACTCGGACTGAATATGACCCGACTACGAATACCTTGCATAAGGCAACCTCAACTTTGGACCCTAATCAGTTAGATTATACTAATAAAGAATTTCGAAGTGAGGTTGCTCAACATGAACTGGGACATGCACTTGGATTGGCTCACGCTCCAGAATATGAGCATAGTGTGATGATCCCAAGAAATATCAAAAACGGAATAACTAAAAATGATGCTAAAACGTTAAGAATGTTATATCATGAATAATTTTGAAATAGGTGTTGACAATTAGTAAGGATAAGGATATTATAATTACAATTAAATTAGAGATTGCTTAGAAAAGATGAGTAATTATTTAATGCCATTACAGAGAGCTAGGAAAGATGAGAACTAGTATGGTGACGAATAATGAAGATGGTCTTGGAGCAGACTGATGCTGTGAGCATACGTGTTAGCAGTAAGCGATTAGCACCCGTTACCGTGCTGGAGTATTTTTATGTACTTCTTGCGGGTCTTATTGTGAGATAAGGCTAAATTAGGGTGGTATCACGTTAATGAATATTAAACGTCCCTAGGAATTGGTTAGATTGCCGTTCCTAGGGATTTTTTAGTTCCAAGATTCATCCTCATCAGGCAGAAAAGGAGAGTTCTATTATGGCTAAAGTTGAAAGTTTTACATTAGATCACACAAAGGTTAAGGCACCTTACGTTCGTTTAATTACCGTTGAAGAAGGGGCAAAGGGAGACAAGATTAGTAACTATGATTTACGGTTAGTTCAACCAAATGAAAATGCAATTCCAACTGCTGGTTTGCATACGATTGAACACTTGCTTGCTGGCTTGCTTCGTGACCGTTTAGATGGCGTAATTGATTGCTCTCCATTTGGTTGCCGGACTGGTTTCCACTTAATTACATGGGGTGAACACTCAACTACTGAAGTTGCCAAGGCTTTGAAGTCCTCGCTTGAAGAAATTGCTTACAAGACTAAGTGGGAAGATGTTCAAGGAACAACTATTGAATCTTGCGGTAACTACCGTGATCATTCATTATTCTCTGCGAAGGAATGGTCAAAGAAGATTCTTGATGAAGGTATTTCAGATAAGCCATTTGAACGCCACGTGGTTGACTAATAATAATTTTGGTAAACGCTGACTAAGGATTTCTCGAGAATAACGACATGTCGGATCCCGTTGGCTATTGCGATTAGTTATGACGAATAGCGAAAACAAAAGTAAAGGGGTAGTTATGATGAGAAAGAAAAAGCATACCGGTTGGTGGATTGTTGGTATTGTAGTAGTGATTTTAGTTGCGGCTGGACTTAGTGTGGGCGCTAATGGTGGTTTTACTCGCAACGATGAGATTACTGTTGGAACGATTGGCCCAGATGTCCAAGTTTGGCAACACATTGCAAACAGTAAGCAGGCTAAAGATGAAGGTTTGAAGATTAAGGTCAAGAGCTTTACTGATCCCGTAGCCTTAAACCGGGCGACTGCTAGTGGTGAAATTGACGTTAATGCTTTCCAGTCATGGTCATATCTGCAAGCTTATAATAAGGAAAATAAGAAGGAACAGTTAGCGGCGATTGGAACTACCTACTTAGAACCAATGGGCTTATATTCAGATAAGTATAAGAGTGTTAAAGACATTCCAGATGGTGCCACCGTTGCAATCGCTAATAATCCAGCAAACACGGCGCGTGGCCTCTTGCTCTTACAAAGTGCAGGTTTGATAAAATTGAAGCCGGGCTTTGGGGCAACCAGTGGAACCAATGAGATTGCGGCTAATCCAAAGAACCTTCAATTTAAAGAAATTGACGATACCACCGGACCACGAGTATTAAAGTCAACTGACTTAGTATTAATCGGTAATACGATTGCGTTAACTGGTCATTTAAATGTGTTGAAAGATTCTATTTATCATGAACAAGTTGATCAAAGCACGAAGAACAACATTAATGTTTTAGCAACTGCTAAGAAAAATCGTGATAACAAGGAATATAAGAAGTTAGTTAAGCTTTACCATAATAAGCAAATTCAACAATGGATTGCTAAAAAATATCAAGGAACAAAGGTTAATGTTGATAAGCCCTTAAATTATCTTGAAAATTAATAATAAAATTATAATTAGCTAAAAGATGATATTGTGGTAATTTTAAGCCCCTTTTATTCGTAACACTCGAATGAAAGGGGCTTTATTGTGCACTTATATTGGTGAATTAAAGATTATTATGAAAATTAATAATTTTATCCAACATTTGAATAAATAGTTCTATTAAACAAATTAATAAGAAGCGCGTATAATTAAAGTAATAAAAGTTTTAGATTTAAACACGAGGCATCGTTTGAGTAAGGGAGCTAAAATTATGAAATGGGAAAGAAAACTTGCACAAAGCATAGTCACGATTGTTTTACAAGCACTGGTTGCACGGCTTGTGTATCACTTATTTGCAAAGAAGCAACCGAAAGAAACAACGAAAAGCAATGACTGATGTATTGTGGTAGCGGATGGGATTAAGCGTAAAGCGACCATTCGTTTTTTTATTAATTTTGCTCTTAACAATGCCAAGTATAAATTCTGTTGGCCTTTAAATTAGTAGGATGATAAAAAAATAATTTAAAAGAATTTGTATTGGATTATAATTATAGACGGATAAATGACTAAGAGACGGGGGATATCTTATGAGTAAAAATAATCCTTTACGGAGCATGACTCCCAAAAATAAGAATTATAAATTATACAAAGCAAAAAAACAGTGGATTACTGCCTGTGCTACTTTTATGCTGGCTTTTGGAGCAACTGCGGTAGTAAATGCTAGTGTCCAAGCAAATACGACTACCCCAGCAACAACGCAAGCAAGTGGCAGCACTGTAACTGCAGCTGAATCGACGCAACCGCAAAGTTCAGTGACTGAGAGTACTCAGCAATCTGGTGAAACGAAGAAAAATGTTGTAGATGATACTACTGATACTTCTAAAACCAGTGAACAAAAAGCTACAACTGCTCAAGATACTGAAACTTTAAGTGCCGCTTCTGTTGCAAACAAAATTAATAGTGAAGAAAATAAAAATGCTTTTCTTGCTCTCAATGTAAATAATGCTGACACCCCTGCTAATGAAGCACTTCAAGAAGCAACAACAGCCACGTTACCTACTACTAATGGCGGATATGATTCTGCTACTTGGGGGACATTAGATACCTCTAAGTGGACAGGGCAGACGGCCACTTTTGATGGAAACAATTATTACCAATTAACGGGCTATACTGGTGATCAAACTCACATTATTGTGCCTAATGAGGCTGACTTTGAGCAAGCAGGAAAATCAACTAATAATCTTCAAGTGTCGATCTCGAATGATTTAATTAAAAGCTGGCAAAATGCTGCTACTATTGCTTTTAGTAAGACTGATGATAAGAAGATTAAGCTTGTAAGCACTAATTTAGATAATACATTCAAAAATGACACGAATTTGACTAATTTAGATGCCAATAGTTTAGATACCAGTAGTGTTACTTCGATGCAAAGTACTTTTGAAGGTGCTTCTAACCTATCAGCTTTGACTGGAATCAGTGATTGGGATGTTTCCAATGTAACTAATATGTCCCTTTTATTCCAAAATGCGACGGGCGTGACTAGCTTAACTGGCTTGGAAAACTGGGATGTTCAAAAAGTTACGAATATGACTCGGATTTTCAACAATGTTAACAAAGTTACAGATCTTTCTCCTTTGAGCAATTGGAAGACTGACAGTTTACAAAAACTCAACACTGCATTTGCTAATAATAGTTTTACGAACTTACAAGGTCTAGAAAATTGGAATGTAAGTCATGTAACAGACATGGGTGTCATTTTTATGAGTGATGCTAATTTGACTGACATTAGTGCCTTAGCTAATTGGGATACTAGCAATGTGACTGATCTGAATCGGGCATTTAATGTTAACCAGGCTCTAACTAGCCTGCATGGTTTGGAAAACTGGAATACCAGCAAGGTCACTAATCTTAATGCAACTTTTGCTAATGAAGGATCATTGGTTGATGCAAGTGCGATTGCTAACTGGAACACGAGCAATGTCACGAACATGTCTGCTATATTTCAAGGCTCAAAAACCGAGTACCTTGACCTTTCTAAGTGGGACTTTAGCAAGGTAACTAGTGCTTCAAGTGTCATTAATAATAACAAGTCTGTGGTTTACCTTGGCGATAACGCTACACTTACTGCTGATAAGTTAAACAGTTTGGGTCTTGGTAACTTTGGTACTTTCAATCAACCAATTATTTTGACTAGTGGGGCTCTTTACACCCTTTTATCTGGCAAGAATAGTAATACGCACACTATTACAATTAATAATGCCAGTGGTAGCCAACTTACTACTATTTCGTTCCCTGTTGTTTATGATGCAGCTGGTGCAAGTAACATGACCGATGCCATTAATAGTTACAAAGAGATGGTTGATCAAAAGCTTGAGGATTATGTTACTGAACATAACTATGTATTAAAGAGAGTTTCAACTGCCCCTGTTGATGATGTAACTGGTCACAATAATCATTTGGTTAACTATGCAGATGCTACATATCAAGTTGTTACTATTCCGGCAGATCAAAAGAAAGAAATTCAGATTCGAGACAAGACTGTCTATAAAGGAAATAGCTTAACTGCTAAAGATTTAGTTGCTAATAGTGCAGATTTCCCAGCAGGTACTACTTTTGAATTTGCTGATAATAGTGAACCAAACTGGAATCAAGTAGGAACCTATAATGTTAAAGTTATTGCAACTTATCCAGTTTCTGTAAATGGTCAGCAATACACTGCCGTAACTGCTCCAGCTACTGCTAAGGTTACCGTTACTCAACAAATGCAGTTTACAATTACTTATTGGGATGATACGGAAAATAAAGAACTTGCTGCCTATACTTGGAATAATGTGCCTAATGGAGGTTGGAATAGCATCGCATTTCCAGATATAAATACTGGAAATTATCAATCTGTCGGGGTAAGTGGCGTTCCTAACAGTGTAATTCTAGCTGGTGATCGCTGGGTACCATTTTCTAATCCTAACTGTACTTGGACGATCCCTAATGCTATTTGGCTTACTACGGACAATCTTAGTTCTTTTAATGCGCATCTTAATGATTTAGACCAACCAGCACACGCTGCTGTTACAAGCGAAGAAGCTGACGAGATTGCTGAAGCTTTATATGGCGCAAATATGACAGTTCACTTAGTTCATAAAACACAAGACGTAACCAATACGGACCCAGGCGCACAAGAAACACGTACGGTGACAGCTGATTTCGTTAAGATTAATGAAAACGGCACATCTGAAGAGACACCTTTTGATTCAGCAACTTTAGATGTTTACTATATTCGTCAAGCTACTAAAGATTTAGTAACTGGGAAAGTTACTTATGGCGATTGGCAATTAAACACCAGTAAGGGTACCAATGGGCTCCAAGTAGCTAGTGGATCTTGGAATTTGCCAACAAATAGTAGTAGCAATATTACAGTAAATGCACCAGAAGCTCCTGACGGCTATGTGAAAGTGGATTCTCAAGTTAATGGTCAATCAACTACTAACTTTGGAACGGCAGCTAATATCAGCAGTAAATTAACAACTTACTATGTACCTAAATCGTTAACCGAAAAAACAGTTAATCGCGTAATTAACGTCACACCACCAAATCAGCCGGGCCAACCGTCAGTTACCCAAACCACAACACAATCAGCTACGCTTACTAGACCTGTACGTGTAAATGCTGATGATAGTGGTGTAGTATTTGATGGCTTTACTGGAAGTGGCTGGACGACAGGTCAGTGGGGACGGTTTGGTAATATCACATCTCCTAACAATTACACGAGAGTTATCAAACAAATTGTTACTAATCCTGATGGGACAACTACTGAAACAACGCTAAATCTTCCATTTCCTAGACCTATTCCAGCTCAGACTGTTAATGGTGATACGCCTGATACGGTGATCAATATAACTTATACCGCAGTTGCAACAGCAACTTTGTCGGGCACTACTGAATCAACCTATACTGGCAGCCCAATTACTCTTAAGGACCTTAATAATGGTCCTGGTGATGACCCAATCTATGTTACAGTTACAGGACCTACAGCTAATCTCTATAGCTTACAAGCTGGAGATGTTGAATTCTCATCTGATAATGGTCAAACTTGGTCGATTGCTTTGCCAACTAATGCTGGTACTTATGAGTTACGTTGGACAGCTCAAGGTAAACAAAATATTATAAAAGCATATGGTAATAACAGTATTAAGTGGGAAGAGGATGGTCAGTCAACTATTACTGGTACTGCCACTTATATTATTAATCCTAAGCAAATTACTAATGTTACTGTTTCAGGAGATCAAAGCAAGACTTACGACGGTCAGCAAGCTAGTGTAGATGGTGCTGGTTTAACAATTAGTGCTGATGGGACTATTGCAAATACGCCGTTATCCATGACAGGCATTACTGCTAGTGATTTTGACTGGTATGATGCAAATGGTACTAAACTTGAATCTGCTCCAATTAATGCTGGCACTTATGGGCTACGTTTGAAACCTTTTGCTTTGCAAACATTACAAGCAGACAATCCTAACTACAGCTTTAATGCTGCAAGTGGCACGATCAAGTACACTATCGATAAGGCAAAAGCTATTGCAACTATTGGCGGTAGTTATGAACGAGATTACAATGGTCAACCAATTGATGGTACAAGTATTTATAACAAAATTACTTGGGCAGGAAGAGATACAAGTAATAACAAAGACTTTAATTTAAATCATAGTATTACTGCCAATGACTATGCTTGGTACACCAAGAGTGGCGACCAATACATCAAATTTCAAGGTCAACCAGTGAATGCAGGGGTTTACTATTTGATCTTGAACAATGACTATATCACAACACTTGATAAAGAAAATCCTAACTATGATATTTCAAAAGTTGAAGGAGCATTTGTTTACACAATCAATCAAGCTCAAGTAGGTTCGGTTTCCTTTAGTGCTAGTGTTCAAAAAACATACAATGGTTCAGCTGTTTTAAACGACGCTAATTTTAATAACGCACCATCAATTGTAATTAAAGGTACAGATGGCAAGCCGCTTGCAGGATTAAACAATTACACTTTTCAATCTGGCGACTTTGAATTTATCGACTCAACAGGTAAAACTGTTTTGGCAACAATCAATAATAATGGTCAAATCTCTGGCCCAATTAATGCTGGTACTTATACTATTCGATTAACCCAAGCTGGTCTTGATCGAATTGAACAAGCTAACCCTAATATTAACTTTGCTAATGTTAAGCTAGCTGATACTGGCAGTGGTACTTTGACAATTAGTCAATATGCTCCAAATCTTAATTTGAGTGGAAATGGCTCTAATATATATGATGGTCAGATAGTAACTTCGGCTGAATTAATTAAGCAAGATAGAGATAATACAATTACAATTAAATTAACTGTGCCAGAGCAAGGTGGTGGAATCACTAAGGTCACCTATGCTTTCAATCCTAATATGGATTACACAGGTGATTATGACTGGTACAGCAATGGCATTAAAATTAACGCGCCAAAGAATGCCGGTACTTATGTTATCCAACTTAAAGCTAATCAAGTAAGGACTATTCTTGAGGACTTGGTAAACCAAGATCCTACCTATAGCTACTTGAAAGGTAACTTGGATTTTAATAATGCACAAGTTACTGGACAAGCATCCTACACGATTAACAAAAAGCCACTCACTGTTTATCTAGACGGTCAATCATCATCTGTTTATACAGGCGGCGGTGCTGAAATGCCTTTGCAAGACTTAATTAAACATTTAGAAGCTAATGGCCTTGTAAATGGTGAAACTTTAAACACTAATACCTTTGATAAGGCTGACTTCCAATGGTACGTCAAGAATGCTGATGGAACTTATTCTGTCTTCACTGGTAAGGATGCACAAGGCAATCCAGTTCAAACGCCAATCAATGTTGGTACTTACTACATTGGTATCTTGCCAGAAACATCAACCAATAGTGGTATTGATACTTTGCAGCGTGATAATACCAACTATGATGTAACTATTGACTATAGTAAGTACTATCAATTTGATATTACGCCGGCTAAAGGAACAATTACTCTTGGCGGTGGACAAACTGATACTTATAATGGTCAAGCTCACAACATTACAGGTTACACATTGACAATCAGTGGTGTTGGTTTGCCTAGTGGTCAGACCGTAACACTTAAAGACGGTGATCTTGAATATTATGTTGATGGTCAATGGACAACTAGTGTTCCAAAGAATGCCGGCACTTACCAAGTTCGTTTAAGTGATAGTGCACTCACCGAATTGGAGCGTTCTTACACTAACTTCTCATGGACAAGTGATAATGTAACAAATAACGCTCAGGAATATGTTATTAATCCAACTCAAGTTCAGGTATCGTTTACTGGTGAGCCCAAGCATGTTATTTACAATGGACAAGGTGTTTCGGTTGATTATGGTAGTGACGCTATGAAGGGCTACTTTAACATGACTGGTCTTGTTAATGGCGATAAGCTTATATATCCATCTTTATCCAGTGATCAATTTGAATGGGTAGATTCAGCTGGTAATGTAATGACTACTGTTCCAGTTAATGTGGGCACTTACACATTGCGCCTTAAGACCACTAGTGACATGGATAAACTTAACTCAAACTATAATTTTGTCTTTGCTAAAGATAGTGCTGGTAACGATATCAACGGTTGGCAATGGATTATTGATAAGGCGACGGCAACAATTACCTTTACTACTGGTAATCAAAATACGCCATGGACTGGTCAGCCAACTGTTCTTAATCCAGATAACTTTGCTGTTACAATTTCAACTAACAATGGTCGAACATTGACTGCTAGTGGATTAGAAGCTAGTGACTTCCAATTCTATGACCAAAGCGGTCAAGCAATTTCTACCCCAACTGCTGTAGGCAATTACATTATTAAGTTAAAGCAAAGTGGCTTGGATAAGATTGAAAAAGATACGGCCAACTATACTTGGATCAATAACGCAAATGGTAGTTATGAAATTACTAAGGCTCAAGTTTCCATCAAGTTAAATGGAGAAAGTTCAATGACTTACAATGGACAAGCAGCTAGCTTCCCAGTTAATAGTGATGGATCAGTAAAGGGCATTACAGTTACATTAAGCAATGGTAAAACTTACGCTCTTAAGCCAGGTGACTTAGCCTTTGTTAATGGCAATGGTGAATACATTGATGCTCCAGTAAATGCTGGTGATTATAAGGTAACTTTGTCACAAGTAGGTTTAAGTAATATAAATAAGATTGATGGCGAAAATTACCAATACACTCTTGATAAGACAGCTAATATGGCTAACTTCACCATTGAGAAAGCAGATGCAACAATTGTTCTTAATGGTACCGGTACGCATGTTTACGACGGTCAAGCCGCTTCAACTGGTGAAGGTAGTTACACTATTCAATTACCAGGTCAGACTACTTCAACAAATGTAACTGCAGCTAACTTAGCCTTTGTTACGGGGGCCCCAACTGATGCGGGAACTTATTCTATCGCGTTAAGTGATGCTTATAAGAAGCAATTACAAGACATTTATGGCAATAACTACAATTTAACGTTTACTAATGGAAGCTTTATAGTTACTCCAAAGACAATTAATTTAATTTTGAATGGTTATTCATCTCAAATATATAATGGTCAACCAGCCAAAGTATCTAATATTTCAAATTTAACCTTAACTTGGGGTGATCACACTACAACTACTGCTCCTGGTGATGTTAAGTTCACTTTATCAGCTGATGATTTAGAAGTAGTTGATAAGAATGGTCAAACACCAACAGCAGCTAATTCTACCAATCAAGAAAATAATCCATATTATGTTCAACTAAAGAATTCAATTTTGAATCAATTGAATGATCAAAATAAGAATTACAAGTTTGTAATTGGCGACACTTATGCTCGTTACACGATCTATGCTGAGGAATCTAATGTTACCTTTACTGGTAAGCAGTTTGCCAACTATGGCTCAAATCCAATGCCAGCACTTGATCCAAGTAATTACACTTTAACTTGGACTGATATAGCTGGTAATAAACATAATATTGAGATAACTGCGGATGATTTGACTGTTGAAGTGCCCAATGGTATTCCAACTGATCAGAACGGATTACCATTAAACGCTGGCCAATATGTAGTTAAGGTAAAGCAAAGTGTAATTGATAACTTTAATGTTCAACATCCTGACTACAAGTTATCAAATGATCCAAACACTAACGCTTGGTATGTTGTAAAACACCGTCAAGTTTCCTTTACTATCAATGGAACACCAAGTTCTACTTACAATGGTCAAGCAGTTTCGCTCAAAGATGGAAATTATTCAATTAGCTTTGGACCAGTTTCTGGTAACCAAAATAGTGGTGTTCTTAGTGACGATCAAAATGCATTTGATAGTATTAAGTGGGATGCAAGTGACTTTGAGTTCGTTAATGGCGCACCAACTACTGCTGGTACTTATCAAGTGCGGCTTAGTTCTGCAGGACTTAAGAAACTTCAAGAGTTTGCAAATGGAGCTACAGGTAGCAACTATGATTTCAGCTCTGATATTACAGTTGATAATGGCCAATTTACTGCCAGTTCAGTGACCGCTAACTACACTGTAAACAAGAACGAGTTGACAGTATCTTTGATTAATAAAGATGGTAAGGTTCCTAGTTCTGTTATTGGTAAGTATGACTTAAGTGCGGGCAGTTATACATTGACAATCACACCTGCTGAAACTATTTATGGTACAGATGGTAAACCGTTAACTTTAACTTATAATTTGAAAAATACTGATTTAGCTTACAAGAATGGTACACCATCTAATATTGGTACGTATGATGTTCAATTGACTGCCGCAGCTATTAGTGATTTGGAACAAAAATTTGGTACAGAAAACTACACTTATAAGTTATCTCCAAGTGCTACACATGAAATCACTAAGGGTACTGGTACGATTACCTTATCTGGTGGTCAAACTGAGACTTATACTGGACAACCAGCAGTCTTAAAACATGACAAGTACTTTGTCACAGTAACAACAAATATTTATAGTGATAGTTCATACTTGAATGCTGGGGATATGCAATTCCTAGTCTTCTATACTAAGAATGTGGATGGAAGCTACATTGAATTAGCAAACAAGCCAACTGATGTCGGTACTTACTATGTTGGATTGAATGAATACATGATTAAGCAGATTGAAGATGCAACTGGTAATAATGGTGATAATTACAATTGGAGTCAAAATTATGCCACTTATGTAATTACCGCTGCTAAGGGTACTGCTACGGGTTCGTTTACTAACAGTAGCACATACAACGCACAGCCAATTGGCAAACAAGATATTACAGTTAATGTCGATTATCCAGGTGCAAAGAGCAAAACTTACTCTTTGCAAGAGGGTGACTATGAGTATGTAAATGAAGCAGGGTCTGTAGTTGTTGATCCTACTGATGCAGGAACTTACACTATTCGTTTAACAACTGTTGGTGAAAATCACATCAAGCAACTTGGTAACGTAATAGACGCTCAAGGAAACATCACGAAGCAAAATATAAATTGGACTGTTAACTTTGCAGGTTCATATACTATCAATGCAGTCCGGATGACAGTTACTGTCAACGGCACTCAAAATGAAAATTACAATGGTAAGGCTAAGAAGATCAACATTGGTGGATCTAACGGCGTTAACGTAACAATAAGTGCAGACGGTTTGACTGTACCAACTATTCCAGCAACAGGTGTCAATGCGTTAACAGCTAATGACTTTACTATTAAGAATGCTCAAGGCCAGGTGGTAACTGATCCAACTAATGCCGGAACTTACAAGATTTATTTAAATAGCAAGGGTCTTGAAAAGCTTGGTAAATTGTCAACAAACTTTACTGTTCCAGAAAGTTTGGAACAATCAGCTGATTTAATTATTGCGCGTCAAAATGTCAATATTACTGAAGGCTCAGCTGGTAAAACATTTGATGCACAATCAGCTGCCTTGACAGAAGAACAGTTTGCTCAATATAAGAAAGCAATTACTGATGCTGGTTATAGTGTAGATGGCTTGACTATCGATGGTATCGACTGGTGGTTCGATGATACTGTAGATTACGGTACACAGGGTAATCAAACTAACCCAATTAAAGATATCGGTACTTATAACTTAAGATTAAATGCTAAGGGCCAAAAAGAACTTGATAATGCCAACCCTAACTACAAACTTAAAGTCGGTGACTTCCAGTACACGATTTATCCAGAAGTAGTTCATATTGAAGTCGACGGTACTCAGAATGCTGATTGGGATAACCAAGGCGTAGCAATTGATCCAACTAAATTTGTACCTAAGTTTGTGGTTTACGGTGGTAAAAATGGGGATCAATTAATTACCAATCCTGTTCGTGATGATGGTCAGCCTTTGACTCTACCAGCAGGTGTTCAGTTAGTTCCTAGTGATTATGAATTTGTTGATGATAATGGTAATGTCATTACATCATTTAAGCGTCAAGATGGCACTACTTCAACTAATCCATTTAAGGTTGGAACTTACCATGTTCGTTTAACTGAAAATGGCTGGAAGAAGCTAGCAACGCAATCAACTGATAACGTGAAGTATCAATACGACAATAGTACCGGTACGCTTAATATCAACCAAATTACACCTGAAATTAAACTTAATGGTGCAAATTGGAAAATTTATGATGATCAACCAGTAAGTTTTGATGAACTAGTTTCTAAAGATCCAACTACTAATCAACCATTGATTTATGTGGGTGTATCTGCTAATGGGCATACTATTAACTTACCTTTGGATCCTGGCACTTATAATTGGAACAGTAATGGTCAATTATTGAAGACGGCACCAAGCCAAGTGGGTACTTACACCATTACTTTGAATAAAGACAAAGTAATAACGTACTTAAACAATTGGATGGCTAATAACTCTGATTATCAGGGTGCAATGAAGATTTTAGCTGACAATATTGGGGGTAGTGCTTTATTTGAAATTAAGGCACGCAATATTGCTAAGCTCGAAGCAGATCCTGCTAGTGGTAGTCAAACTTATACTGGACAGGCTGTGCAAATTGACTTGTCTACTATAGTTGGTAGTCTTAAGGCAACAGACAGTGATGGTAAAGTTTGGAAGCTTAATACTGACACCTTGACTTTGGATGATTACACTATTACTGATTCAAATGGCAAGATAGTTACAGGTTTCCCAGTCAATGTTGGTACGTATACATTTAAGATAAATGAAAAGGGAATCGCTGCTTTAGCTTCTGCTAATCCTGACTTCGCAATTCCTAATGAAATTAATGGCTACAGTTATACTTATACAATCAATCAAGCCAATGCAATTGGAAAGTTAGCTGGTTCTAACTCTGGAGCTTACACTGGGAAGCCAGTAACAACTGCTCAAGTCAACAGTAATGGTCAAATTGTGGTAACTGTCGACTATCCAGGTGTTACTATTAGTAATAAGACTTATACTCTTAAAGGTGGTGACTATACTTGGAGTACAGAAAATGGTTCTGCTCCGACTGATGCTGGTAAGTACACCATTACGTTAACCAAGGATGGTATTGCAAATATTGAAAACTATATTCGTGCTTTAGCTGGTACAGGTCAAGACGGTAAATCAAATGTAGCATTTGCTGAGAACGCTATTACTGGTTCAGCTACTTTTGAAATCGTTCCTAAGTCAATTACTGATGTAACTATTTCTGGTAATGATCAAGAAAAGACTTACGATGGTCAGGCTGCTAGTTTAGATGTAAATGACTTAACGATTAGCGCTACTGATCTTATTACTGATAGTCCATTATCAATGAAGGGCATTAATGCTAGCGACTTTGATTGGTATGATGCCCAAGGTGAGAAGCTAGATGCAGTTCCAACTGATGCTGGCGCGTATGAAGCACGTTTGAAACCTTCTGCTCTGCAAGCATTGCAAAAGGATAATCCTAACTACAGCTTTAATACCGCAAGTGGCACGATTAAGTACACAATTAATCAAAAAGCAGCTACTGATACTTTAGGTGGAAATGGCAATAAGGTTTACAATGGTCAAGAAACTACGGTTAGTGATGTTCTTAATTCAATTACTTGGACGCCAAGTGGGTTAGTTGATAGCCAAAGCTTAGATCTTTCTAAGCTAAGTGACGCCGATTATTCTTGGTATACCAAGAATGCAGACGGTACTTACACTGAAATGACTGGCTTACCAACTAATGCTGGCACTTACTACTTGAAGCTTAAGGATAGCTCAATTGCTAGGATTCAGGCTGCTAACCCTAACTACAGTTTTGCCACTGGTGCAATTAGCGGTGCGTATACTTATGCCATCAGTCAAGCTAAGGCTGAGATTACTTTGCCAAAGACTAGTGATCAAAGTGTTACTTGGACTGGTAATCCGGCAACAATTAATCCAGTTAACTTTATTCCAGAAATCACTACTGATAATCTAAATGAAAAGACCATTGCTTTGCCAAGTACTTTGCAATTAACTGCCAGTGATTATGAATTCTTACAAAATGGGCGAGTGATTTCCGCACCAAGTGAGATTGGCACTTATCAGGTTTGCTTGACTCGAGCTGGCTGGCAAAAAGTTCAAAATGCGATTGCTGGAAATGCCAACTATACTTGGAATTGCCAAGGGGAAGGTAATTATCATATTGAAAAGGCAACTGCAAGCATTACTCTTGATGGTTCAGCTTCAACAATTTACACAGGAAATCCAGTAGTTATTCCAGCTACTGATGGAGTTGTTAACGGCATTAATGTGAAGTTATCAAATGGCCAAACTTATGTCTTAAAATCTGCAGATCTTGAATTTGTGAATGATCAAGGCAATCAAATTCCTGCGCCAACTGATGCAGGTAGTTACAAGGTAAGATTAACCGAGGCAGCCTTAGGTCAGATTCGAAACCTTGAAAGTAATCACTATAACTATACTTACAATAATGATGCGGTAGACTTTACAATTGAAAAAGCTAACGCTGATGTAACCACTTCAGGCTCCTACGATGTGGTTTACAACGGCCAAACTCCAGAAATTAATGTTGATAAGATTACTAACACTATTTCTACGAACAATGGTGTAAATCTTACCGCCCCAACTTTATCTGCTGATGACTATGAATGGGTGGATAAAGATGGAAAAGCAATTGCTAACCCAGTAAATGTTGGTACTTACTACTTGAAACTTAAAGATTCTAGTCAAAGTAAGATTGCCACTAACAATAATTACACTTGGAATTTCAAGGGCTTAGCTAGCGTAATAATTACTAAGGCAAATGCAACTATCAGTTTTGGTGGTAGTCAAGAAACTACTTATACAGGAAGCATAGTAGCCGTAAATCCTGGTGACTATGAAGTTAAGCTTTCTAATGGTCAAACTTACCAATTAACTGACAAAGATATTCAAGTTATTGGTAGTCCAATAAATGTTGATACTTATCAAGTTGAGCTAAGTCAAGCTGGAATTGATGCAATCAAAGCAGCTGATAGTAACTACAACTACAGTTATGATGGCAGTCAGGGATTACTAGTAATTGTTCCAGCCAAAGCTAGTGCAACAATAAGTGGTTCTCAAACTACGCAAGACTTAGAACTTGATCCTCATAATTACTCAGTTGTTGTAACGTTAAATGGGCAACAACAACAAACTATTACTGGATTAACAGCGAATGATTTTGTCTTCAGTAAAGATGGTCATCCAGCTCAATTAACTGAAGCAGGAACATATGACGTTGAACTTAGTGGGGATGCAATCAATAAGATTCGTCAAGAAAATCCAAATTACAATATTGACTTCAGTTCAACAGCCACATTTACTTTGGAAAATAGTAGCCAAACTATTAATTATGTGGATGGTGATAATAATGTAATTAGTTCAACTGATATTAAGGGGCAGCTTAAAGGAACTAAGATTTCATTTACTCCTGAAATTCCAGTAGGTTGGGTAGCAAGTGATCCAAGCAGTGTGCCAAGTGAAATTACGCTTGAAAATGGAACTACTGTAATTAAGATTAAGCATGGAGTAACCAATGTTGATCATAATAATCCGGTTCCTGACGGTGAGAAGACTGTAACAGGTGAAGTAATTGATGGTGCTCATGCAAGTGACTTGAACCAAACAATTACTAGAACAATCAATGTAACCACTCCAAATGGAACTAAGAATACAGAAGTCCAAACCGCTAAGCTTTACCGTGATGCAAGTTACGATAATGTGACTGGTGCAGTAACTTATGGAGAATGGTCGACTGCAAAGTGGAGTGAATTTACTCCAAAGAAGATTAATGGCTACACTCCAAATGAAGCGGTGGTTCCTGCAATTGAAGTTAAAGACGGTCAAAAGAATGTCACAGTTGATATTACTTACACAGCTAATGAACAAAGTGGTATTATTTCTTACCAAGACAAAGCTGGTAATGAGATTAGCACTACTCCACTTAGCGGTAAGACTGGAGAAACAGTGACAATTAACCCAGAAATCCCAGCCGGATGGGAATTAGTTCCAGATCAAGACATTCCAAAGACTGTTACTGCTACAGCAGAAGGAATTCCAACGGTAGTAATTAAAGTTGAACATGGAATAACCAATGTTGATCATAATAATCCGGTTCCCGACGGTGAGAAGACTGTAACAGGTGAAGTAATTGATGGTGCTCATGCAAGTGATTTGAACCAAACAATTACTAGAACAATCAATGTAACCACTCCAAATGGAACTAAAAATACAGAAGTTCAAACCGCAAAGATTTATCGTGATGCAAGTTACGATAATGTGACTGGTGCAGTAACTTATGGAGAATGGTCGACTGGAAGTTGGAAAGAATTTAGTCCAGCCGAAATCAAAGGTTACACTGCAAGTGAGAAAGTAGTTCCATCAGTTGAAGTTAAGAATGGCCAACAAGATGAGACTGTAGATATTACTTACATCGCTAATGAACAAACTGGTAAGATTTCATATCAAGATGCAGATGGTAAGGAAATTGGGACAACAACAATTACTGGCAAGACGGGTGAAACTATAACTATTACTCCAGAAATCCCCGCCGGCTGGCAATTAGTTCCCGGCCAAGAAATTCCAAAGACTGTTACTGTAACTTCAAACGGAATTTCAACTATTATTGTTAAGATTCAGCACAAGAAGATTATTGTAACTCCAGATACTCCTACGGAAGATATTCCAAATGGTAAAGTATCTGGTGATCCAAATAAGACTTACGAGAAGATGGACAATCTTGTAAAGACTCCAACTCGGACAATAGTTGTAACTAAGCCAGATGGTTCTAAGCAGACAATCACTCAAAGGGTTGAATTTATTAGAGCTGCAACATTTGACGAAGTAACTGGTGAGATAACTTACAGTGATTGGACATTGAATAGTAAGAGTAGTAAATGGGATGAATACACGCCAAAAACAGTTCCTGGGTACACGGCAAATCCAGCTCAAGTAGCTGAAGAAGATGTAAGTCAAGAAACTGATAATACAACAGTCAACATCACTTACACCGCTAATGAACAAACTGGTAAGATTTCATACCAAGATGTAGATGGTAAGGAAATCGGGACAACATCACTTAGCGGAAAGACTGGCGAAACTATAACTATTACTCCAGAAATCCCCGCCGGCTGGCAATTAGTTCCCGGTCAAGATGTTCCAAAGACTGTCACAGCTACTGCAGATGGAATCCCAACTGTAGTAATCAAGATTAAGCATGGCATAACCAATGTTAATCATACAAACCCAGTTCCTGACGGTGAGAAGACTGTAACAGGTGAAGTAATTGATGGTGCTCATGCAAGTGATTTGAACCAGACGATTACGAGAACGATTGTTGTAACTAAGCCAGATGGAACAAAGCAGACGATCCCTCAAGTAGCTGAGATTTACCGTGACGCTACTTACGATGATGTTACTGGTGACGTAATTTATGGTAAATGGTCAACGGCTAAATGGGATGCATATACTCCAGAAAATATTCCTGGTTACACGGTAAGTGAAAGCATCGTGCCAGCTGTTGAAGTAAAGAACGGCCAACAAGATGAGACAGTCAACATCACTTACACCGCTAATGAACAAAGTGGTAAGATTTCATACCAAGATGTAGATGGTAAGGAAATTGGTTCTACAACAATTACTGGTAAGACAGGTGAAACAGTAGTGGTTACTCCAGAAATCCCCGCCGGCTGGCAATTAGTTCCCGGTCAAGATGTTCCAAAGACTGTCACAGCTACAGGAGACGGAATTCCAACGATAATAGTTAAGGTTGAACATGGGACGGTTGTTGTTACTCCAGAAACTCCTACGACTGACATTCCAACTGGCAAAGTTCCTGGTGATCCATCCAAGAACTACCCTACAATGGAACAACTAACAGTTACCCCAACGCGGACAATCAATGTTAAATACCCAAGTGGCAAGGAACAATCGATTCCACAAAAAGTTACATTTACCCGGACAGCGATCTTTGATGAAGTAACAGGTGAAATTAAATACACTGAATGGCTTCCTCAAGGCACTGCGCAATGGGCTAGTTACCAACCGACGACTGTTACGGGCTATGTACCTAGTCAAAAGATTGTGCCAGCAATGACGGTAAATCCTGAGACGCCAGATGAAACGGTTGACATCACGTACGATAAGATTCCGGAACCACAGGAAGGCCAAGAGATTATTAGCTACCAAGATGCAAATGGTCAAGTAATCCATACACAGACGGTTACTGGTGAAGAAGACAGTGATGTTTCCTTCAAGCCAGAAATTCCGACTAATTGGCAACCAACTGGCGACCTTCCTCATTCAGTAAAGATTACTGGCGGGACAACTGTGATCGTGATTGAGCCAGTTACCACTACGATTCAAGAGCATAAGACGGTAACCCGGGCAATCGTTGAGCACCTGCCAAGTGGTGATAAACAAACCGTGCAAACAGTTGTCTTAACCGGAACTGGGACTAAGAATTTAGTCACTGGCGAAGTTACTGACGTTAAATGGGATCATGGTAAATTTGTGGCCTTTACTCCTGCAACCGTACCAGGGTACACGACAAATATGAGTATTGTTCCTGAGATGGATGTCACAGCAGCTAGTGGTGACAGTATTGTCGAAATTAACTACATTCCTAATGAACAGACCGGATTTATCATTTACCGTGACGAAAATGGTAATGAAATTACACGGACTGCGCTCCAAGGTAAAACAGGTGAGACAGTTGCGATCAATCCAGTTCTGCCAGCAGGTTGGGAACTTATCCCCGGCCAATCAATTCCAGCAACAGTCATGGCTACTCCTGATGGAATTCCAGATATTGTCGTTTTGATCAAACATCAAATGATTACTGTAAAGCCGGGAGAAAAAGCTCCAACAGGAAAAGTTCCTGGTAATCCATCAACTACTTACGAGAAGATGGAATCCTTAACTAAAGAGGTAACACGAACTATTACTGTTAAGCTGCCGGATGGACAACGCCAGATAATTACACAGACTGTTAAATTTACCAGGACGGCAACGTTTGACGCGGTTACTGGCAAGGTAACCTATAGTGGCTGGCAAGTTGATGGTAGTGATGAGTGGCCAGCATATACGGCTCCAGAAATTAATGGCTATACCGCTAGTCAGGTCTCTATTCCAGCTGAAATGGTTATTCCTAGTGACGAAAATCAGAGTATTGAGATTGAATACACTAAGAATAATCAACCAGTAGAACCTGATAAGCCAGTAACGCCAATCACGCCTGATCAGCCCACGACACCGACTAATCCTGATCAACCGGTAACGCCAACTCAACCGGCACAACCGACTGAACCATCAGTACCGGCTAAACCAATAGCACCAACAAATAATGGTGATAAGGTAATGTCTGGTAATCAATTACCAACTGAACCGGTTGAACAAGAAAGGCAACAGGTTTCAAATCAACACTTTATCTCACACCAATTAACTCAGACTTCATCAAAAGAAAAGTCAAAAGCTAATATTCTTCCGCAAACTGGTAATGACCAAAATAGTAGTTCTATATTAGGATTCGCATTTGTTGCTCTGGCAAGTATCCTTGGTTTAACTGGTTTGAAGAAGAAACGAGAGAAATAGCATTTTAGTGTAATAAGAAAGATAAGCTCTCCACTATTTAGAAATTCTAAATGTGGGGAGCTTATTTATATTTTGATAAAACAATTAAGAAAAGAAATTATTTATTAATATGAAAAAGCTTGATCGCTATTAGAAGGAAAAGATTTTCAAGTCTTTATCGAGTGATATAGCAAAAGCAAAATGCTTAACGATTAACAAATGACAAAAGTTTCATTTGTTTAAAAAAACTTAAACATTTTTTCTGACTTTAAAAATACTTAAAAATGCCGTTATATAAAGCTTCTATCAACTGATAATGCAAAATGCAATTTTTAGTTTTTAAAAATCGACAAAAGAATAGTTGTGTTTTAAAGCAAAACAAGTAATATAGAAAAAGTAAGCAAACAATTATTACAGTCATTTATTATATTTATTGCTGGCGCTATAAAAAATATTAAGGGGGAAAAGTTGATGTTATCACGGAATAATCATCAGGAACAATTTAAGAAGTATGAACCAAAAAAACAACGGTTCACCATTAAGAAGTTATCTGTTGGTGTGGCCTCAGTTCTTTTGGGTATTTCTTTTGCAAATGGTGTATCAGCTGATACAACTGATGCTAGCGCAGACACAAATGCTAATAATGGTGATGGTTCAGAACAAACTGACCACAATTTAGTTCTAAATTCTGCTAATAATCAAACGTTAAAAGAAGCAACTGCTGCTAATCAAGCGAGTGGTGTAACTGCAACTTCACAAAATCCGGCTGGAGATGTACAAACCCCAGCTGCAAATGAATATGAAGCTGCCGTTAGTGCTGCAGTAGCTAGTCAAACAGCACAGAATAATACTGTTGAAAGTGCAGCTGTAAGTTCAACTAGTGCTGCTGTTGCAAATTCAGCAAACAGTGTCGCAACTTCAGCGGCCTCAGTAGCGCAACCAACTAGCACAAGTGCTGTCAGTCAACAATCTGCTGCATCACAAACTGCTGTTGAAACAAGTGCAGCTCCAGAAAGTACTGTTGCTGATACGCAAGACGCATCAACAGCTACGCAAACATTTAGCCCACGTAGCTTTGCACTAAATGATGCCGATATGGCTCGCTTATTAGGAACATCATTGGTAGCAACGAATACCGGTGCTACTGATATTTCTACATACAATCCTAATTTCAATTTTAGTGACCCTAGTGGATATAACACTACAGTAACTGGTATTCCATCCAGTCAATATGGATATGTGGCTGATTATGATACATCTAGAAAGATAACTTATGTCCTTGCTACTGATAGATCTAATCCAGGTCAAACGCTCTATCTTTATGCTAATGGCAAATTGGTTGCCAGCTCTTCCCAAGCTACTACGCCAAGTAAGCCAACCCTTGGTGGTAAATTAATCATTGATCAAACAAATGGAAATACCTACCAGGGGGGAACTTATAATTATGTAAAGACAATCAATAGCTCTCTTTCTGGTACAGGATTAAATACTTTTACTCGTATTGACGTAACTGATGCAGACGGTGAAAGTCCAGTTACTAACGGTGCTAGTGGATCTGCTGATCAATCTGCTCGTACTTTACAAATGATCTGGAATAACGGCGGTAAGACTGTTGAAAGCAGTAATTGGCAAAGTATTGGTGGCCTTGTTCCGGGTAAAGTAAAACAAAACGTTTGGTATGTAGATGCGGATACTGGTGAATTATTAGCTCATAAAGTATCTGATGAAACTATCTCAGGTCAAGAATACAACTTAACTAATGCTGAACTTGACAAGATTACTGCTAATGGTAAGACTTATGATTTAGTTAAGAGAAATAATGGAGTATATGATGCGAGTCAGTTGGCTACTGATCGTACTTTAACTACTAATAATGGGGTAGCAATTAAGGCTTCAGATCTATTGAACACCCCATTAGTGGGACAACTTAAGAATTATCGTGCTGGTGACATTAACTTTACAGTTACTAATACCGGTCCAAATCGTCTCTACGTAACCCAACAATTGGATACTAAGGGTACTGTAACTTTAAATGCATATGATGCAGAACGTTACAGTGATACTACTTGGAAGGCTATGTACGTTAGTGCCATTTCTCGTTCTACTTTGAAATCTGGTGGAATAGCTGATGGTGCAAGTTCTGAGTTTGTTAATAATGCAACCAATGGTAACCAAGATGTAATTATTCTTTACAAGGCTGCTACTCCGGTTGTTAATACGCAAAACGCTAACATTACTTTTGTTAACGATGATACTGGCGCAAGCTTGAGCGCACAACAAAATGCTAGTGGAGATGCAGGTTCACAAATTACCTTTAACAATGCAAGTACTACTGTTGCTAACTTGCTTAGACAAGGTTACATTTATAACGGTACAACTGGTAATGGTGTAACTAATGGTGCAGCTAGTGGTAGTTTCACTAGTGTTGGCTTCCCAGTTTATGACAATGATGACAACACGAACCAAGCATTCGTTGTTCACTTTAAGAACCCAGCTCAAACTACTACTTACCACCAAGGTGTTGAAGAATCTAAGACTATCCAACGTACTATTAACTACTACGACAAGGTAACTGGTGCACGGATTCCTTCAAGCTTAATTGCCCAAAACCCAATTACTGATTCCGTAACTTTCACGCGGACGCAAGTATTGGATCAAAATGGTAAGGTTGTCGGTTACGGTACTGTTGGCAGCGATGGTAAATCATTTAGAACTCAAGATTGGCATACTGCTGAAGGCTTGACTGCTGATGAATTTGCTGCTAAGAAGTCTGCTGACCTTTCAGCATTCAACTACACTGCTCCTGAATTCCAAGACGGAACTAGTGCAAATGTTGTAGCGGCTCATGAAGTAACACCAGATACTCAAAATCTTGAATACAATGTTTACTACGGTCACCAAACGCAACAAGTTACAACCAACCAAGATGTAACCCGTCGATTCCACTATGTTTTTACTGACGGCACTACGCCAGAAAGCCACTTGACTCCTCAAGCAGACCAAAAAGTAACCTTTACTGGAACTGCTACTAAGGACTTGGTAACTGGCAAGACTGGTGATACTGTTTGGACTCCTGCAACTGGTACTTTAGCGCAAGTAGCTGGTCAACAAGTAGCTGGCTACCACATTACTGGTAACGTAAATGCTAACGCTGATGGTAGTGCGAATGCCGTTACGGTAAACCCAACTTCTGGCGATATTGATGTAACGATTGTTTACACCCCAGATGCTAAGACTCCAGATACTCCACAAAAAGCTAAGGTTACTATTTACGATAAGACTGAAAACAATAAGCAATTGTCTACTTTTGAAAATAACAATGGTACAAAGGGCAGTGCAATCAGCTTTGATGGTGAACCACAAACCCTTCAAGCTTACTTAAATTCAGGCTACGTATTTGATAGTGCAACTGATGCCAATGGTAATTCAATTGGTACTGCTTCAAACATTACCTTTGGAAACTTTGATAGTGTTGATGGCAATGTTCAAAGCTTTAACATTTACTTAGTTCACGGAACTGATACTAAGACTGAAAGTGCAACAACTAATGCTCACGTTCACTATGTTGTTGCCGGTAATGAAGCTAATAAGCCAGCTGCCCCAGCTGATAGTCCAGTTCAAACAATCAATTGGACTCGTACTAACACTACTGACAAGGTTACTGGTGCAACTACTGAAGGAACTTGGACTCCAGACAAGAACGGCTTTACTAGTGTAACTTCGCCTACGCTTACGAACTACACTCCAGATCAAGCGGTTGCTAACTTTACTACTCCACAACCAAATCGTGATCAAGTAGTAACTGTTGTCTACAATCCAAACCCAGAAGTTGCGCAAAAGGCTGACTTAGTTATTTACGACAAGACTGATAATAACAAGGAACTTAACAGCTTCGATAATAGTGGTAAGACTGGTACCCAAATTTCATTTAGTGGTTCTGCAAATTACGTTGCGGACTTAATTGCTAAGGGTTACAAGATTGACAGTTTTGTAAATGATCAAAACCAAACTTCTAACCCAACTTCATATGATCAAATCAGTTTCAGTAACTTTGATAACAACAGTACTAGTGACCAACACTTTAAGTTGTACTTAGTTCACGATACTGAAAACGTAACGGACAAGAAGACTACTACTTCAACTGTTCACTATGTTGTTTCAGATGGTAAGACTAACCCACCATCTGATAACACGCAAACAATTACGTGGACGCGGCCAGGAACTAAGGATAAGGTCACAGGTGTAACTACGCCAACTGGGAACTGGACTACTCCAGATAACTACACTGATGTGCCTACACCAAACCTTGATGGATACACTCCAGACAAGACTAATGTTCCAGCCCCAACTCCAGATCCAAACCAAAACCCAACAACTGTCGTTACTTACAATCCTAAGACTCCAGATGCACCAACTTACACTGGTACTACTGAGACTAAGACTGTAACTCGTACAATTAACTACTATGACCGGGTAACTGGTGAAAAGATTCCAACTAACTTGATTGCTGGTAATCCAACAACCCAAAACGTGACATTATCACGGACACACGTTGTATCGTCAACTGGTCAAGACATGGGTTATGGGACTGTTAGTGCTGACGGTAAGACCTTTACTAAGGCTGCTACTGCTGATGGTTGGAACACTGGTGATTGGGCTCAAGTAACTTCGCCAGATCTTTCAAATGCAGGTTACACTACTCCTGATTTAGCACAAGCTGATCATGTAACAGTAAATTCTGCTACTAAGGATGCAGTGGTTAATGTTTACTACGGTCACCAAACTGAAGTGATTACGCCAAAGACTCCACATAACCCTGGTGGCAACATTAATCCTAACGATCCACGGAATAACCCAGCTGTTTACCCAGATGGTTTAACTAAAGAAGCTTTAACTACTGAAGTAACTCGTCATATTAACTATGTTGGTGTAAATGAAGATGGCACTACTACGCCAGTAAATGGAGCTCCAGATGGTAAGAGTACTTACACTCAAACTGTTTCCTTTGAACGTAATGCCGTGATCGATAAGGTAACTGGTCAAATCTTAGGCTACAGTACTGATGGCACTACTAATGTAACTACTACTGATAAGGACCGTGCTTGGACGCCAACAACCCAAAACATGGATTCTGTAGCTTCTAAGACTCCTAGTGAAGTAGGCTATGACAAGGTTGACATTTCAACTGTTGGGGGTGTAACTGTTTACCCAGGTCAAAAGGTTAACGATGTCACTGTAACTTACACTAAGAACAAGACACCTGAAGTTACTCAAAAGGCTACCCTTGAAATCATTGATAACAATAACGCTAACTCACCTAAGCAATTAGCTGCATTTAGTAATGAAGGTAAGAGTGAAGATCAAATTAACTTCGCTAACTCAAATGAAATCCTTCAAAGCTACTTGAATCAAGGTTACAAGGTTCAAAAGACTGCTGGTAACCTTAGTGGGGATGCTCAAAGTGGTTACACTTACCCAACTTACGGTAACACTGCCCAAGACTTCAAGATTTACTTGATTCACGATACTGAAGACAAGACAGAAACTGCTACAGCAACTGCTCAAGTTCATTATGTTGTTGCGGATAATGGGGTACAAGCTCCTAAAGATAGTGATCTTCAAACTGTTACTTACACTCGTACCAATACCATTGATAAGGTAACTGGTGCTACTGTGAAGGAAGGTACTTGGCAAGCGGACAAGAACGCATTTACTGATGTAACATCCCCAGACCTTTCAAAGGATGGTTACACTCCAAGTCTTGAAAATGTTCAGTTTAACGCTCCAGAACGTAATGTAAATCAACGCGTAACTGTTGTTTACAACCGTTCTGCTCAAGCTGCGGACTTACAAATCATTGATGATAATGATCCACAAAACCAACGAGTATTAGCTACTTACTCTGCTGGTGGCGAATCAGGTAAGCAAATTAGTTTTGACGGTTCAAACACGCAACTACAAAACTACTTGAACAATGGTTACACATTTGAAAAATCTGAAGGTCAAGGTATGAGTGGGGATGCCCAAAATGGCTTCACTTACCCAAGCTTTGATAACGATTCTCAATCTAATCAAAGCTTCAAGATTTACTTGAAACATGCAACTGGTAACAAGACTGAAACCGCCACTACGACTGCTCATGTTCACTACATCATGGCAGACGGTACGAAGGCTCCAGACGATAGTGCAACTCAAACTATTAACTGGACGCGGACTAACACTGTTGATCAAGTAACTGGTGCAATTGTAAATGAAGGTACTTGGTCTGCTGATAAGAGTGCCTTTACTGATGTTGATTCACCAGCAGTAGCAGGTTACACTCCAGGGACTAAGACTGTAAAATTTGCTACTCCTGAACGTGGCATTAACCAAGTTGTAAATGTTGTTTACACTAAGGATGCTCCAACTCCAGATCAACAAAATGCATTAGTTATTTACCAAGACGTAAATGATCCAGCTCATCCTGTTGATTTAGGACAAAGTGATCAATTAACTGGTCAAGCTGGGGATGCAATTAACTACAGTACTGCCGACAAGATTGCTGAATACGAAAAACAAGGTTATGTATTAGTATCAAATGGCTTTGATGCAAATGGTACTAAGCCAAGCTTTGATAATGTGAACGGCAATACTCAAACCTTCTACGTAACATTTAAGCATGGTATTCAACCAGTAACGCCAACAACCCCAGGTACGCCAGACCAACCAATTAACCCTGATAATCCAGATGGCCCTAAGTACCCATCTGGCACTGATCAAACCAGCTTAACTAAGGATGTAACACGAACTGTTACTTACGAAGGCGCTGGTGATCAAACACCAAGTCCAGTAACTGATACGCTTCACTTCCAAGGGACAGGTTACTTGGACAAAGTAACTGGTAAGTGGACTGATGCTATTGGTAATGAATTAGCAGACCAAACTAAGGGTATTACTTGGACGATTACTGATGGTACTAAGGATGAAGGTAGCTTTAACTTAGTTCCAACTAAGCACATCGATGGTTATACTTCCCAAGTTGTAACTGACGGTGCAAATGACGGTAACGGAAACGTTAAGAGTTACACTGGCATTACTCATGCAAGTGACAATATTAATGTTGTTGTTCGATACAACCCAATTGTTGCTGAACAAGGTAACTTAATCGTTAAGTTCCATGATGATACTGATAATAAAGACTTGACTGGTGTAGGTACTGATACTGGTACGCAAGATGTTGGTACTCAAGTAACTTACAACCCAAGTACTGATTTAACTAACCTTGAAAACAAGGGTTATGTTTACGTATCAACTGACGGCAATATTCCTTCATCAATTGTTAAGGGAACAACTACTGTAACTATCCACGTAAAGCATGGTACAGTTCCAGTAACGCCAGATAACCCAGGTACGCCAGATAAGCCAATTAACCCTAATGATCCTGATGGTCCTAAGTACCCATCAGGAACGGACCAGGCTTCGATTGATAAGACCATTACGCGGACTGTTCATTATGAAGGCGCAGATCAATACACACCAAATGATGTTCAACAACCAGTACACTTCACAGCGCGTGGTGAACTTGATCGCGTAACTGGTAAGTGGACTAAGGACTTAACTTGGTCAGCAGATCAGACGTTCAATGGTGTAACCACGCCTAAGATTCCGGGTTACCATGTCGTAAGTGTTGATAAGGATACAACCGACAACCAAAACGTTGATAGTGCTAAGATTAGCCACACTGGTGCAGACTACACTGTAACAGTTAAGTATGCTAAGGATGCCGCACCAACTCCAGATGCCACAACTGGTAAGGTAACTTACATTGACGACACTACAGGAAGCACTTTGAAGACTGATTCGCTTAGCGGTAATGTTGATGCTAATATTGATTACACTACTCAAGATAAGATCAACAGTTACATCAACATGGGTTACAAGTTAGTATCTAACAACTTCACTGATGGTAAAGAAGTCTTTAATAAAGATGCTTCTAAGAACAGCTTTGAAGTTCACTTGGTACACGATACTGTTCCAGTAACTCCAGAAAATCCAGGTACGCCAGATCAACCAATCAACCCTAACGACCCACGTCCACAAAATGAACAACCTAAGTATCCAAATGGTACTAGCGAAACTGACCTTACTAAGGACATTACACGGACTGTTCATTACGCAGGCGCTGGTGAATACACGCCAAATGATGTTCAACAACCAGTACACTTCACAGCAAAGGGTGTCCTTGACAAGGTTACTGGTCAATGGATCACTCCATTAACTTGGTCAGCAGATCAAACATTTAATGGCGTAACTACACCTAAGATTCCGGGTTACCATGTTGTAAGTGTTGATCGGGATGCAAATGGCAATGATGTAGCTTCAACTACTATTGCTCACACTGGTTCTGATTACACGGTTAATGTTGTTTACGCTAAGGATGATGTTCCAGCTCCTAAGACGCAACAAAACGCTCAATTGATCATTCGCGATGTAACTCCTAGTCAAGAACAAGACTTAGGTAGTTACACTCAACCTGGTCTTGAAGGCGATGCAATTAGCTTTGGCAGTGCTCAAGAATTTGTTCAAAACTTATTGAACAAGGGTTACGTTTGGGATGGTGCTTCATACAACGGTACTAACCTAGATGCTACTAACTATGCTGGAATTAACTTTGGTAACTACGACAACGCTGATGATAAGAATGGCATCAGCCAAAAGTGGGTAATCAACTTAATCCATGGTGTAACTCCGGTAAACCCAGATCATCCAGATGACAAGAATGGTTACACTAAGGAATACCTTGATCGCACAATTACACGTGATGTAACTTATGTTGACGAACAAGGTAATGAAATGCCAGGCTTAACTCCTGAACACCAAGAAGCTAAGTTCCAAGGTTCTGGTTACTTAGATAATGTAACTGGTAAGTGGGTAAATGTTGAAAATGGTAAGATTACTGGTCTCGCCGATGGATTGACTTGGACTCCAAATACGGATGCCAACTTTGATGCGATTGCTGCGAAGACCGCTGATGGTTACCACGTAATTTCTGTGAGCGGCAATGGTATTTCAGGATTTACTGTTGATGCCAATGGTGCGGTTACTGCACAAACTGTAAATCACAATACTGCAAGCTCAACGATTAAAGTTGTTTACGCTAAGACACCAGAAGTTCCAGTACCTGCTAATGGTTCGATTGTTTACATTGATGACACAACTGGTAACCAACTTGAAAATGCAACGTTTGGTGGTAATGTTGGTCAAAAGATTAATTACACTACGGCTGATCGAATTGCTAATTATGAAGGCCGAGGCTACAAGCTAGTATCCAATAACTTCAAGGATGGTAATGAATCATTTACGAATGGTGAAAACAAGTTTGAAGTTCACTTAACTCACGATATGACTACTAAGGATGTTACTAAGACCGTAACGCGTGATGTAACATACGTTTACGAAGATGGTAGTCAAGCAGATACGCCGGTTAACCAAAGCTTTACTTTCAACGGTAAGACGGTAACTGACCGTGTAACTGGTGCTGAAAAGACAAGTTGGGATACTAACGATCATAACTTCGATGCAACTAAGTCAATTGATACTACTAATTACCGAATTGTTGGTATCAGTAAGACAAATACTACTGCGAACGTTGACAATACTAATGGTGTAGTAGCAAGCGAAACAATTACGCCAACTAGTCAAAACAGCTCAGTAGTAATTACATTGGCTAAGAAGGTAACGCCACCAACACCTGTAAAGCAAGGGACGATTGAAGTTATCTACCATGACACAACAGATAACGTTGATCTTCCAGGTTATGGTCAACCTCAAACAAAGGAAGATCAAGGAACAGCCTTTAGCTACAATCCAAATGCTAAGGACTTGCCAGCTCTTGAAAACAAGGGTTATGTCCTTGATGGTGAATTGCCAACTATTCCAACTGAATACACTGATGGCAATCAACGGGTAGTAATTAATGTTAAGCATGGTACGCGTCCTGTAACGCCAGAAAATCCTGCTAACCCAACTGATCCTGTTGATCCACAACATCCACAAACGCCAACACCAAGTAATCCAAACTTATCTAAGACTGATCTTGAAAAGACGATTACACGGACTGTTCAGTACCAATATGCTGACGGGACAAAGGCACATGCTGATGTTGTTCAAACCGTAAACTTTACTGGTGAAGGAACAATTGACTTAGTAACTGGTAACCTTGTCACAGTTGATAAAGATGGTAACATTCTTAACCAACGTGGTAAGATCACTTGGAATCATGACTCACAAGACTTTGCTAATGTAGCTGCAATTAACCATGATGGTTACTATGTATCAAACGTTAGCGAAAATGGAACTGCTGCTAAGGTTGATGGCACGGCAGTTGCTAGTGAAACAGTAACGCCAACTAGTCAAAATAGTACGATTGTTATTACTTTGACCAAGAACCCAGAAGTTCCAGTAGCCGCTAATGGTTCAATTACTTACATCGATGACACAACTGGTAACGTTCTAGCCTCAGCAACATTTGGTGGTAATGTTGGTCAAAAGATTAATTACACTACGGCTGATAAGATTGCTAATTACGTAAGTCAAGGTTACAACTTAGTATCAAACAACTTTAATGATGGTAACGAAACCTTCGCAAAGGATGGCAACGTCTTTGAAGTTCACCTTGTTCACGCAACTACGCCAATTACTCCTGAAAACCCAGGAAAGCCAGGTCAAGAAGTTCCAAATCCAAATGATCCAGAACATCCACACAAGATCCCGGCTAACTTTGTTCCACAAACATTGACTAACACTGTAACGCGTGATGTAACATACGTTTACGAAGATGGCAGTCAAGCAGAGACACCGGTTCATCAAACATTTACCTTTACTGGTAACGGTGTGGTCGACCTTGTAACTGGTCAATTAGTAACAGTTGAAAATGGTAAGATTACAGGCGCAGGCCATATTATTTGGAACGCTGAAAACCATGACTTTGATGCAACTAAAGCTATTGATACAACTCAATACAACATTGTTAAAGTGAGTGAAAACAACACCACTGCTAATGTTGATATGAATAATGGGGTTGTAGCTGGTGAAACAATTACGCCAACTAGTCAAAATAGCTCAGTAGTAATTACATTAGCCAAGAAACCAGTAACACCTACGCCAGTTCAAAAGGGTACTGTAATTGTTAACTATGTTGATAAGACAACCGGCAAGACCCTTGAAACGGCAACTTCAACTGGTAATGAAGGTTCAAATGTAAATTACAGCACGAAGGATACAATTACTAAGTACACTAACCAAGGTTACAAACTTGAACATGATGGTTATCCAACAGGTACGGTAACTTACACGAATGGTACAGTTACTTACGAAGTTGATCTTGTTCACGATACTGTTCCGGTAAATCCAGATCAACCAGGTCCAAAGACACCTAATACACCAATTAATCCAGGCAACCCAGATGGTCCTAAGTATCCAGATGGTACCCAACCAGAACAATTAACTAAGACCATTACGCGGACGATTAATTACGTTGGTGACGGCCTCAATATTCCATCAGTTGAAAAGAGTCTTACTTTTGTAGCTAATGGAGTACTTGATAAGGTTACTGGTCAATGGGTAACTGTTGATAAGGACGGCAAGATCACTGGCAACGCTAATGGAATGACTTGGACAATCAAGGATGGCGACGCTGATGAAGGTTCCTTTGATGAAGTAGCAGGACCTCAGACTGATGGTTACCACATTACTAACATCGCTGCTTCAAACGAAGACTTGAGTGATATTAACAGTAGTACAGGTACAGTTGCTGGTAAGACAATCAACCATACTAATGGCAACATTGTAATTACTATTAACTACGCTAAGAACCCAGTAACGCCAACCCCTACACCAGCTGATCAAACAGTTGTTGGTAAGCAAATTGTTCACTATGTTGATGGTGATAACAATAATGCTAAGTTATTAGACGACAATACTAATGACACGTTTGTATTTACTAAGTCTGGTAAAACGGGTACTTGGAATGCTGATAGTCATAAGTACGCAAATGCTAATGCCCCAGTAATTGATGGCTACGTTGCTGAACAAAAGACTTATGAAGGTCAAACGGCAACTCCAGGGGATGCTGATAAGGAAATTACCATTGTTTACCACAAGATTGGTAAGATCATTCCAGTTGACCCATCAGGAAACCCAATTCCAGATGCCCCAACACCTAGTTATCACAATGACCCAACTGATCCTACGAAGGTAACGCCAAACGAACCTACGCCAACTGTTCCTGGCTGGACAACTAATGTACCAAATGTAACGCCTGATACACCAACTGGCGACACAAAGGTACCTTACACCAAGCCAACACCAACGCAAGACAAGGGTTCAATCACAATTACTGTTCATGACGTAACTGATAATACTGATTTACCAGAATACGGTAAGACGAGTGGTAGTCAAAACGTCGGTACTGAATTCAGCTATGACAAGACTGGTACGTTTACTTCGCTTACTAATAAGGGTTACAAGATTGTTAACCCAGATGTAACAATCCCAACTGGTATTACGAAGGGCGATCAAAACATTGTAATTTACGTTGAACACACAACGACACCAATTACACCTGAAAACCCAGGAAAGCCAGGACAACCAATTAACCCTAATGATCCAACTGGTCCACAATACCCAGATGGTTCTGACCAAGTAACGAAGAACGTAACACGGACTATTACTTACGTTGACAACAACGGTAATAAACTTCATGACTCAGTTGAACAAACTGCACACTTTACTGGTACTGGAGTTATCGATAACGTTACTGGTAAATGGGTAACACCAATTACTTGGAATGGAAATGGCGACTTAAGCGGTCAAAATACCCCAGTAATTGATGGTTACCATGTAACAAGTGTTAGTCGTGATGGCGATGGTAACAATGTTGCTAAGGTTACAGTTAACCATGGCGACAGTGATTACACAGTTGTTGTTACCTACACGCCAAACGGTAAGATTGTGCCGGTTGATCCATCAGGAAACCCAATTCCAGATGTACCAACTCCACAATACCCAACTGATCCAAGCGACCCAGCCAAGGTTACACCAGATGAACCAGTTCCAAGTATTCCTGGATTCACTCCAGAAGTACCAACTGTAACTCCAACTAATCCTGGAGAAGATACACCGGTAGTTTACACACCTGATACTCCTGTTGCCCCAGTTACAGTTCAAGGCAAGGTAACATATGTTGACGATACAACTGGTCAAACAATCTCTACTGATAACTTCAGTGGTAAGGTTGGCGATAAGATCACTTACACTACCGCAGATAAGATTAGTGAGCTTGAAGGTCAAGGTTATAAATTAGTATCGAATAACTTTAAAGATGGTAATGAAACCTTTACGAATGGTGAAAATAGTTTCGTTGTTCATTTGAAACATGCTGAAACAATTGTTACTCCAGAAAATCCACATGATAGTGGAGAAGAGAGTTACACCACTCAAAAGACAACAACCTTTACTGTTCATTATGTTGGTGCCGGAGATAAAACTCCTAGTGATCGTGTTGAGACAATTCAATGGCATCGTCAAGTTACAGTAGATAGTGTCACTGGAAATGTAATTAGCACGACACCATGGACAACTGATGGTAGTTACACGGGTGCAAATACCCCAGTTATTGATGGCTTCCATGCAGATAAGGCAGTTGTTAATGCTCCACAAGCGGATCCGGACAAGGATGTTGTCGAAACTGTTACTTACGCACCAAATGGTCATATTATCCCTGTTGATAAGAATGGCACACCAATTCCAGGTGCTGACCAACCAGTTTACCCAACCGACCCAACAGATCCTACTAAGGTCGTACCAAACGAACCAGTGCCAACTGTTCCTGGATATACTCCAGAACGTGAGACTGTAACGCCAGTTGATCCTGGTACTGATACACCAGTGGTATACGATCGTGGAAATACACCTGTTACTCCAGAAACGCCAACTACTACCCCAACAACTCCTGGAGATGATACGCCAAGCAATGAAACCCCAGTAACTCCAGAAACTCCGGTTGATAACGGTAGTCAAGAAGGTAACAATGAAGTAACACCAACACCACAAACACCAGAAAGCCCAGCTGATAATGGTTCTGTAAATCCTGCAGCACCACAACCAACTGCTGCTAAGCAAACTAATGCTCAGCAACCGGCTGCAACTACCAAGGCTGAAGCTAAGAAGTTGCCACAAACTGGTAATGCGGATGCTAATAGTGCTGAAATTCTAGGACTTGCTGCGCTTGGTTTAACTGGTCTTGTTGGATTAGGAAAGAAACGTCGCAAAGAAGACTAAAAATTATGTTCAGACAGTAATAATGCAACAAGTTGAGTTAATTGCTATGACTTAACAATTATGTGAGGCGCAAGCAACTTGCTGCATTAATAAAAGAAGCTCTACAGTTTTCGACTGTAGGGCTTTTTTTTGCGCATAATTCAAAAATGTTTATCGTTAGCTAAAAGAATGGCCTCGCTATGGAATTGTTTGAAATTAAAAAAATTATTGGATGACGTTAGAAAAAATGGTTGAAAGATGGGATTGAAGCACGCTAAGTAACACTAGATATGAAATAGTTTTCATGTTTGCTGGATTTGTTTTCATTAATTTGGCATAAAATAATTTAAGGTTAATTATTGAGCTATCAGCATTTAAACGCTAAAATTATTAACAGATGATAACTTAATTTTTGCTAATTGAGTTGTAATTTGAAGAATAAGTTTTATATTTAAAAGGTGAAAACAAGTTGTGATGCATGTTTGGGCGCCTGGTAATTTAGCTTATCCATTGATTAAGGGGGATATAGAAGAATGCTATCTCATAAAAACCTTCAAGAACAAATTAAGAAAAATGAACCTACTAAGCAACGGTTCGCGATTAAAAAACTAAGCGTTGGGGTTGCTTCTGTATTGTTAGGAGTTACTTTTGCTGGTACTGCCTCTGCTGATACAACTGATGCAAATTCAACATCTAATTCTGGAAGTGCGGGTGCAGAACAAACTGACCATAACCTTGTTGTTTCTTCTGCAAGTACTGCAACGATGAAACAGGCAACTGCCGCTAATGCTGCACAAAATGTTTCGGCTTCTGTTGTCAATCCCGCTGGTAATATTGATACATCAGTTGCTAACGATTATGAAGCTGCTGTTAATAGCGCTGCCTCTACGGCGATGAGTAGTGCAACGTCTGCAATTACTGATAGTACTTCTACTAGTGCTGCTAATCAGCAATCAGCAGCTGTTGCGGTCAACAATACAAGCAGTGCAACGCAAAATAATAGTGATGCAAATGTCGCTCAAGCACCAAAGACTGAAACATTTATCCCTACAACGACCCCATCAGCTGAACATGCAATTGGTGTTCAAGGGGTGACGGCGCAAAAAACCGCTGCGACTCCAACAGCAAATGAAAATGTTAATCAGACTTATAAAATCACCGTTAAGGCTGTTGATGTAACAACTGGTGCTGCTCCAGTTACACCATCGTATATTTTTAACTACAACTTTAAAAATGGTGTTTTTAATGGAGAAGGCAAGACAGGTACTAGCCTATATTCGTTTGGGATGGCGCCAACGGGTTACAAGCTATTAAACCCTGAAGTTCTTGATGAAAACTTTACGATGGATGGTAATATGGCTCGAATTAAAGATAAAGATGTTGATATTACCCTTCAATATGCCCGTATTTCTCCAATTTTAGTTCGTTATATTGATGAAGATACAGGAGAAGTACTTTCAACTTCATCTGTTGGTGCAAATACTTCCACTACAGCTAGTTACGCTTATAATCATGGCGATAATAAGGATATTGGTCCATCAAAATTTCTTCTTCAAGCCATTGATATTCCTGGTTATCAGTTAGATGATCAGGCAACCTTTATTGATACTTATAATAATGTTCAATCCAAAGGTAATCTTAATTACCAAATCCATACCTTTAAGTACAAAAAGATTATGGATAATCCTAACCCTAAAGATAGTCAAAAGGGATCTGGTGCCCAATACGGTGAATACTTTGGTCCAGCGTGGGATACGATTGATCCTGCCGATGTGTTTAATGTTTCAGGAGTTAAGGGATTAACTTACGAACATGATAATGGTGATATTGAGGCTAAGATTGATAATCTTGTTAAGAAGTATCACAACCAAGGTTACACCTACATGGGAACCTTTAATTACCACAAGAATACTGACTACTACAACTGGAATGAGGCATCAACTTCAATTAACCTAATTCCTAACAAGCCAGTTACTGTTAAATTTATTGACGAACAGGGTAACAAGCTTGCTGATGATCAAGTGATTGCCTTCAATAAAAACAATCCGGACCAAACTAATGATGGGATTAATGCAACAAAGCACTGGTACTCTGCCGGTGAATGGCATACGACGCCTAAGACCTTTGATGGTTACACTTTACGGACAACATATGGCGCGAATCATGGTCAATTTACTCCATATAATTATGTTGTAACTTATGAGTACGCTAAGGATGCCACTGCGCAGGTCAAGTACATCGATGACACGACTAATACGCAACTTAAGGCTGATGATCTTAAGGGATACGTTGGCGATCCGATTGACTATTCAACTAAGGATTCAATTACTAATTTTGAAGGTCAAGGTTACGAATTAGTCTCAGATGGCTTTACCGCGGGTGCTAAATACGCTGATGGTGCGAACGTCTTTGAAGTGCATTTTAAGCATGGTCAACAACCGGTCAACCCTGATCATCCAGACAAAAATGTTGATCCATCCAATTACCTTAAAGATGTTAAAGCAACTGTTCATTATGTTGGCGCGGGTGATAAGACACCAGCCGATAATGTTCAAACTTCACAGTGGAGTCGGACAGTTACAATTGATGCTGTCACCCATGAACTTGTTACGGGTGGAGAATATGATACGGATTGGGCAATTGTTCCTGGGCAAAAGACAGAATATGCTCAAGTAGCTACTCCAGTAATCGATGGTTTCCATGCCAATCAGGCAACTGTTCCTGCAACAGCTGTTACGCAAGATGACATTGAAACAACTGTTACTTATGCTCCAAATGGGAAGATTATTCCGGTTGACCCAAGCGGCAAGCCAATCCCAAATGTCCCAACCCCACAATATCCGACTAATCCAACTGATCCTACAACGGTAACACCAGATGAACCCGTTCCAGATATTCCAGGATGGGTGCCAAGTCAACCAACCGTGACGCCAACAGATCCTGGTAAGGACACTCCAGTTACTTATAACCAGATTCAAAAGGCGGACTTAACAATCGTGGATCAGGATAACAATAACCAACAAATTGTTGTTAATGGGATAACGACGAAGTTCAACGCTGATGGAATTGAAAATACCAAGATTGGCTTTACTGGCTATGGTGATTCAATCAATGCACTTGAAAGTCTTGGCTATGAATATGTTAGTTCCGACTTTGATGTCGATCAGACTTTTGATAACGACGGCAATAACGATCAGCACTTTATTATTGTGATGAAGCATGGTACTGAACCAGTCAATCCAGAACATCCAGGGGCTGGTTACAATAAGACTGATTTACAAAAAGAAGTTACACGGACAATCAACTATGTAAATGCGAAGACAGGTGAGCAAGTAGCTGATCCGATTGATCAAACGGTTAATTTTACTGCTCAAGGTACAGTTGATAAGGTTACTGGCAAATTGGTAACCGTTGAAGATGGGAAGATTACAGGCCCTGGCGAGTTAACTTGGACACCAGCTCAAGATGTCAAGGGTGTTGAATCGCCAAGTATTGCCCGGATGCATGTGGTTTCCGTTAGTCGAGATGCTAATGGCAATAATGTCAAGAGTGTGCCATTGAACCATGGGGATGAGAGTTATACCGTTACTGTTAGTTATGAAGATAATGGAACGGTCGAACGAAATGCGCAAAATATTCCAGCATCACAGACGATTAAGTTTGTCGACGAAAATGGTAACACGCTTCATGAAAATAATGTTCAAACCAGTGAATTTACCCGGACGGCTGATATTGTTGATGCGGTAACCGGGGATGTAATTACTAACGGTGCATGGAATGAAACTAGCCACAAGTTTGGCACAATTGACGTTCCAGTAATTGATGGTTACGTTGCTGAAGTTACAACTGCTGGTGGATTGACCGCAACCACTGACAATCCAAATGTTGTGACAGAAGTCGTTTACAAGAAGGTTGGTAAGATTATTCCGGTTGACCCAAGTGGCAAGCCAATTCCAAATGTTCCAACCCCAAGTTACCCTAACGATCCAACTGATCCAACGAAGGTAATGCCAAACGAGCCAGTTCCAGACGTACCAGGCTACCGTCCAACGGTTCCAACAGTAACGCCAACGGATCCTGGTAAGGATACACCAGTACCATACAACCCAATTGTTAATGATCAAAACGCAGTTGTTAACTACGTTGACCAAGATAACAACAATGCGCAAATTGCAACTTCTGGTAACTTAACTGGTAAGCCAGGCAGTGTAATCAACTACAGTACGGCTGATCAAATCAAACAACTTGAAAATCAAGGTTACGTCCTCGTAAGTGATGGTTTCCCAGCTGGTGCAGTATTTGACAATGATGACAATACTACCCAAACTTACACGGTTGTCTTGAAGCACGGAACCACGACGTTCAAACCGGATAAGCCAGGTACACCGGGTGAACCAATTAACCCTAACTACCCAGACGGACCGAAGGTAACCAATGAAGATGTTGATTACCTTAAGGATGTTAAGTTTACTGTCCACTATGTTGGTGCAGGAAACAATAACCCAGCTGACAACGTACAGAACGCGCAATGGACTCGTTCTATTACGGTTGACAATGTGACTGGTAAGATTATCAGCTCAACAGAATGGGTAAGTAATAAGACGAATTACAGTAATGTTCCAACACCGGTTGTTTCTGGTTACCATGCTGACCGTGCACAAGTTGATGGGCCAAGTGTCACGATGGAAGATCAAGAAGCGACAGTTACTTATGTACCAAATGGAAAGATTATTCCGGTTGATCCAAATGGTAACCCAATTCCAGATGTTCCAACACCACAATACCCAACCGATCCAACTGACCCAACGAAGGTAACGCCAGATGAACCAGTACCAACTATTCCAGGCTACAAGCCAGAAGTACCAACGGTAACACCAACCGATCCAGGTGTTGATACACCCGTTAAGTACACGCCAGATACGGTAAATCCAAAGCCAGCAGTTGATCAAATTGCGATTGTTAACTACGTTGACCAAGATAACAACAACGCTCAAATCGCAACTTCCGGTGACTTGACTGGTAAGGCTGGCGACAAGATTAATTACAGTACGGCTGATCAAATCAAGCAACTGGAAGCACAAGGTTATGTACTAGTAACTGATGGCTTCCCAGCAGGCGCAACCTTCGATGATAACGCGGATCAGAATCAAGTCTTCACTGTTGTCTTGAAGCACGGTCATACTCCAGTAGGACCAAACAATCCACATGAACCTGGTACACCAGTAAACCCTGATGAACCAAACGGTCCAAAGTGGCCTGCTAAGGATACTTACACGAAGGAATACACTTCAACGGTCCACTTCGTGGATAACAACGGTAATAAGATGCGTGATGACGATGTGCAAACTTCAACTTGGACACGGACATTAATCATCGACAAGGTAACTGGTCAAATTATTAACCCTGACGAAGGATGGACTGCTGATAAAGGCAGTTATAACGAAGTTAAGGTTCCAGTAATCAATGGCTATGTTGCGGATAAGGCTAACGTTCCGGCTAAGGAAACGGTTCAACAAAATCTTGAAGATACGGTTACTTACACTAAGGTTGGAAACATTGTACCGGTTGATCCAAATGGCAACCCAATTCCAAATGTTCCAGCTGTGCCATATACCAATGACCCAACTGATCCAACCAAGGTTGTACCAAATGAACCAGTACCTTCAGTTCCGGGAATGACACCAAGCGTTCCAACGGTAACGCCAACGCATCCAACTGTTGATACACCAGTTGTTTACACGACGCCAACACCGGTAACTCCTGAGACGCCAGTAACACCACAACCAGATGAACCGGCAACTCCAGAAACACCAGCTACTCCAGAACTGGTTCAACCGGAAACTCCTCAAACTCCTGCTGCCCCACAAGCAGAGACGCCAGCGCCAGTGAAGACTGAGTCAGCTGCACCTGCTAAGCAGGAAGCTAAGAAGTTACCACAAACTGGTAATGAAAATAATTCAGCTGCTGCCCTTGGCTTGGCTGCATTAGGCTTAACTGGTTTATTGGCTGCAGGAAAGAAACGGCGTAAAGAAGATTAGTAATTCTTTGGACTGTCAAAGATAAGTTATGCGGAGAGTTGTGGTTAATTTGAAGATGGTTTATTGCAATGACTTAACACATAATGCAATGGATAGTGGCTTAACAGATTCATAGCAACAAACTCGAAGCATAAAATAAAAGGATAGTGAGCATTTCAGCTTTGCTATCCTTTTTTATTCTTTCTTAATAATTCATTTACAAAAGCGCTTACTTTAAGATTAAATGTAGTAATAGATTTAATAAATCTAACCTTTTGATTTAAATTAAAAATAAATGAGAAATATAATTGACTTTTAATTATTACTCCGATAAACTAACAACAATCATTAAACAAAAAATAAATTATAAGGAGGCGTTAATGATGGAAAATCAAGTTAGCAATTCTAAAGCTAATGCAACTTATCAAAATTCATCAAAGGTCAAGGAAGTGGCCTATCGAATTTTTGCGGCGGTGGCTAATGCTATTTTGGTCGTTCTAGGAGGAGGATTATTAACTCAAACAATTGGTAACTTGACAGGTATCCATGTCCTTACCCTAATTGGTGGTGAGGCTCAAGCATTATTAGCGCCTGCTATTGGGGTTGCGGTTGCTTCACAGATGAACACAAATACATTAGTTACATTTGCATCAATGGTAGCGGCTACCGTTGGATCAAATGGTGTTCATTTTACTGATACGGCGGTTAAAGGAATGACTGCAACTGGGCAAGTAACTGCGGCGGCAGCGGGAGCACCGGTTCTTACTACTGGCCAACCTGTTTCTGCTGTTTTAGCGGCGCTTGTTGCTGTTCTTGTCGGTAAGTATTTAACTGGAAAGACGCCACTTGATATGGTTCTTGTTCCATTTGGTGCGTTAGCCGTGGGGATCGGTTTTGGCCTAGTAGTTGCGGCAGTTGTTACACCAGCGCTTCTTGCTGTGTCCGCCTACATTGCGCATTCGATGCAAGTTTCACCAGTTTTAGGATCAATGGTAATTTCCGTTGTGTGGGCCCTATTTCTGATGACGCCTGCCTCTTCTGCAGCCTTGGCCGTTGCGTTGATGCTTGATCCGATCTCTTCGGCGGCTGCCTTGATTGGTACTACTGCTCAATTTGTTGGTTTTACTGCGATGTCATTTCGGCAAAATAACCTTGGCGCAAATATCGCCCAAGGACTTGTTACCCCTAAAGTTCAATTTCCCAATCTCCTCATCAATCCTTATCTTTTAGTTCCAACGGTTGTTTCAGCAGCTGTTTGTGCACCAATTGCAACAGTTCTGTTTGATTTCCGTTCAACATCGACCTTAGGAGGATTGGGACTAAACTCCTTGATTGCACCAATTGCTTACTTATCACGCGGCTGGGCTCAGTTCAGCACATACATGGTTTTCGGCGTGGTAGTACCCGCTGTTCTTTCAATTGCTCTTTACCTTGTTCTTAAGCGCGCTGGATTCATTGGTGAAAAGCAATTACATCTTGAGCTAGTTTAGAAGTATCGATCAAAGAAAAAAAGCTGTTTGTCTATTGAAAATTATGAAATAGGCAGACAGTTTTTTATTGATAAAACATCCTAACAACTGCTATTGTTGTGATTAGGGAATGTGATACAATAGACAGTGAATGTAAATTGTAGATGGTAACTATCTATGATTAACGGCACGGAACGAAGCCAAAGATTAAGGCTTGCTTTAAAGCAAAGTCCCATTAATCGGTAAAAGAGTTCAGTTTTATATGAAGGAGTTTTTATACTATGATTCAAACAATTGATTTGAAAAAAGGTATGGTTTTTGAACGTGACGGTAAGTTATTAAAGGTTCTTCAAATCAACCACCACAAGCCTGGTAAGGGTAACACTTTAATGCAAATGGACATCCAAGACCTCCGTTCAGGTTCAATTGTCCACACTACTATGCGTCCATCTGAAAAGGTTGAACAAGTTAACGTTGACAAGCGTTCTGCTCAATACCTTTATGATGAAGGTGATTCAGCCGTATTTATGGACCTTGAAAGCTACGAACAATACAGTTTAAACCATGACTTGCTTGGTGACGACAAGAACTACCTTGTTGAAAACATGAAGGTTATCTTAAACTTTGTTAACGGCGACATCATTGGGGTTGAATTACCAACCACTGTTGAATTAACTGTTGCTGAAACTGAACCAATGATTAAGGGTGCTACTATCGATGGTGGTGGTAAGCCTGCTACGATGGAAACTGGTTTAGTTGTTAACGTTCCTGCATTTATCAAGAACGGTGACAAGCTAATCATCAACACTACTGATGGTAGCTACAAGTCACGGGCTTAGTTAAATATGTAATCAAAATGCTCCTTGTATATCACAGGGAGCGTTTTTTATGGGAGAAAATAATATGAATAAGAAAATAGGATTTTTAATGGTTACGGGGATATGTCTATTGTTGGCTGGTTGTGGAAATCAGGCTAACAATAAAGCGGCTAATTCTTCATCTGCATCAAGCAGTAGTTTATTAGTCGCTAAAAGTAATGTGAAAGTTAATAGTGATAACATGAGCCCCCAAGAAGCTGTCAGTTTGATTAGTACGTATTGCGGCCTTCGTTATGGTGGGAATTGGGCTGCCATGGCTAAAGAAGCGCAAAAAGAGGGATTGCAGGTAAATCTTTACCCAAGTTCTAAATACCAATTGAGTGATGGAGGGCAAGGAGTAGCTTACGATGTGACTGCTGGTGGAAAGTCACAGGGCTTGGTTTACACTGTTAATAACGATGATGTAAACATCTACCAAAATGTTAAGGAAAATCAAAAGAGTACCAAACTCGCCACAATCTCAAAGTCAGAAATGGCCAATTATGTTAATCAAGAAGGTCAGGGGAAGCTCGTTAATGACTTAGCTGCTAAGGCGCAGGTAGTTGATAAGCGCAGTGGTGATAGCAATTCCTCAGCAAGTACTAGTAATTCTGGTAATGATCATAAGTATGGTCGCATTGGTACTATTGATGTTCCAAGTGAAATGCAGGGAACATGGTATTCGGCAGATAATGATGCTGATTCAACTATGACTTTTGGACCTCATTCCTACACATATAGTGATGGCGACCATAGCGGAACGACCCAGCTTTACAAGCAGGATTCACAATGGGCTCAGAATGAAGATAACTATACTAACGAAGGAATCCAAAACGCTACTAAGAACTGGGGAAAAGTGAGCTATCTAAATATTGATGGCGAACGTTGGTTAAATGTCCGTGGTTGGACTCAAGGCGCTGGTGACGGTGAATCATACGCGGTGAAGACCGAAACAGTTGATGGCAAGCAGGTTAAAGTTTTAGTGGTTGGCGGAGGAGCAAGGAATCTCGTAGATGCTGTTTACTACCAATCAAAGGATATGGCGCAACAAAATGCTGATAAGAAGTTTGACGATCTTCATTACTTAGATGATGATGATTAAAAAGAAAAAACACGGCTGAATTTTTCAGGCGTGTTTTTTGATAAACAGTTATTTAATTTCCTTCTTTAGCTTAGCAAGCCAATTGGGGAGGGCTTCACTTAAGCTATCATAGGTATCTTGGAATCGGTGAGTGATCCAGGGGTCAACGATATAGCGATTTTCTTTTCCTGGGGTAGCTTCAAAGATTCCGTGAACCTTATTCTCTAACCCAGATGGTGCCATATCTTTTGCGTCCTGGACATTCATCTGATCCATGGCGATAATATAATCGGCATCATAATAATCCCTGTCGCGCAATTGACGAGCAATCATTCCGTCGTCTTTAATATGATATTTATCGAGAATGGCTTTTGTTCGACTATCAGCAGGTGAACCTTCTGCAATGTTACTTGTGCCGGCTGAGTCAACGGTAATTTGATCAGCAAGGCCAGCTTCTGTAACCATTTTTTTGAACATTGCTTCCGCCATTGGTGAGCGGCAAATATTACCAAGGCAAACAAAAATTACTTTCATAAAAACACTCCACCTAATTATTTAGCTAATTCAGGATCAATTTTGATGATTGGCTTAATAACCTTTCCGTTTGTTGAGTCAGCGATAACTTGGTTAATATCAGCGAAATCGTAGTACTTAACAAGCTTATCAAGAGGGAACTTGCCTTGCTTGTAGTACTTAACTAGTTGAGGAATAAACTCTTGGGGATTGCTATCTCCTTCGACAACCCCAGAGATTTTCTTGGATTCTGATAAGATATCATTCATTAAGTTTAAGGTAATATCGCCGCCAACCCCTAAGAGAATACATTCTCCAGCGGTGGCAAGACTATCAATTGCTGACTTAATTACGCCGGTGTTTCCGGTAGTATCGATTGCATAAGTTACACCACGCGGAACGATTTCCTTAATTACTTTGACGGGATCTTCAGCCGTGTTATTAATTGTTTCGGTAGCGCCCAATTCCTTTGCCAGGTCAAGGTGGTTACCGTTACGATTGATCGCAATAATGTGTTTAACTCCAGCGATTTTAGCAGCCATGATTGCGGCTAAGCCAACAGCACCAGCACCGAAAACGGCAATTGCATCTTCAGGAGCAGGTTTAATATAATTTAGAACGGTTCCAGCACCTGTTTGCATTCCACAACCGAGTGGACCTAATAAGTTAAGGTCTACATCTTGATCGACTTTAACAATATTATGGACATTGGCTGTTACATAGGTCGCAAAGGAAGACTGACCAAAAAAGATACTGACTGGCGTGCCATCATCTAAGTGCAGGCGGTGAGTACCATCATAGGTTTTTCCTTCAAAGTTTAGCTGATTGAAGTTTTCGCATAAGCCTTGATGATTATGAGTACAGTTATAGCAATGGCCACAGTAGCTAAATGATAGAACAACATGGTCGCCGGGTTTAACGTTCGTAACGTTAGCTCCTACTTTTTGAACGACGCCCGCACCTTCATGCCCGAGGACAACGGGGAGAGGAGTAGTAGCACCGCTTCGACCAACAATATCTGTATGACAAAAACCTGTTGAAGCAATTTTTACTAATACTTCATTTTCTTTTGGTTCATTCAATTCGACGGTTTGAATCTCTAAATCAGCGTTAGGTTTGGTTGCAACAGCAGCTTTAATTTGCATATTTGGCTCTTCCTTTCAATATAAATACTCTGGATATTAAACAAAATTATTGTAGCATTAGAAAGAAAAAGTGTAGACTGTTAATGGAAGTCTACACCCGAATAAAAATGTTCGCCTAGGAGATAAAAATGAACGAAGAATTATTACGATTATTTTTGGATGTTGTTCAATTAGGCAGTTTTCAAAAAGTAGCGGAAAAGAATTACGTCTCACAACGGGCTGTTTCGCGACAGATTCAACGGTTAGAGCAGAATCTTCATACTCAATTGTTCGAGCGCAAGAAAAATAAAATCGTTTTGACGCCGGCTGGTGAATTCTTTAAAAAACGCAGTGAGGCAATTATTAATATGCTAGATGCAACCGAACATGAGCTCCACCGTTTTTCTTACCGGGGCGCAACTAACTTGTCAATCGGTTATTTTTCGCCTTTTGATGGCCTCTTTATCCATAAACTGCTTGCTAAGTTATCGCCCACTGTAAATGCCTTTGTAAGCGAAGAGAGTGTGGAACATTTGGTCTCAGATGTATTAATGGGTAACCTTGATTGTGCCATTGTGATGGATGATTATGGCTTTAACAATAATTATGCACAAATGGGATTACAAACGGTTACCATCCACCGTGACCGAATGATTATCGGAATAAGCGAGCGTTTAAGTCATAATAATGAAGTTGAGCTTGCTACTATTCAGAAAATGCCAGTAACCTACTATAGTAATGAAGATTCATCATATTTAAAATAAGCCTTTACCAGTAGTCTCCAAGGAATTGTACGACCGGCTGAAGTATTACGAGTGCCGACTTATGAGCAAATGCAGATGTTAGTCGGATCAGGCCAAGCCGTAGCGTTTTATCCCGAAAAGCTAATCAAGGTCCTCCAAAACCCGCTTGAAAATATCCGCTATTTACCGTTGGCCGGGAAAAGCAATCAGTCGTTTGAGTTTAAATTAATTTTTAAAGCGAAAAAACCGCATGATATTGTAAAACAAGTAGCTAAAATACTGCAGATAGCAAATGATTAATCTGTTGGTTCAGAAGCAATGGCTAAAAGCTCACCGTCCATCGTCCAGCTTTTAACGGTTGCAGGGATGATAAAATGATCGCCTTTATGAAGCGAATATTGTTGATCATCAATGGTTAAAATCCCATTGCCATCAATAATTGAAACTAGAGTATAGGGACCGTGTTCGTGAGCCAAGCTGGTTTGGTCACGGATCTCCCACTTGTAGACGGTAAAGAATGGTGAGTCAGGTTGAGAAATTAAAGTAGTAATTATTGAACTACCATCATGGACGAGGTGGGGGTTAATTTGTGGCTCAGTAAATGGCACCGTTGTCACGTCTTTTGCTTGTTGTAAATGAAGCTGGCGTAGCTGACCTGTTTTTTTATCTCGACGGTCATAGTCGTAGATCCGATAAGTGGTATCAGAACTTTGCTGGGTTTCTAAGACGATAATTCCTTTATTTAAGGCATGGATAGTTCCGCTTGGCACATAGACAAAGTCCCCTGTTTTTACTGGCTTTTTACTAAAGAGTTTTGACCATTGATGATTATCGATCATCTTAATAAGTTCATCGCGCGTTTTTGCGGTATGGCCGTATGTTAAATAAGCTCCAGGTTCTGCATGAATAACATACCAACACTCTGTTTTGCCTAGTTCGTGCTCATGTTTTTTGGCATAAGCATCGTCGGGATGAACTTGAATTGATAGACTAGCATTAGCATCAAGAATCTTTGTTAATAATGGAAAAACAGAAGAGCGTGGATTGCCAAATAGCTCGGGATGTTGCTGATAAACTTTTGGCAATAGTTGGCCTTCGTATTGACCATTGGTGATGATATTTGACCCATGTGGATGGCCAGAAATTGCCCAGCACTCACCAATTGTTCCCGCTGGAATTTGGTAACCAAAGTCAGTTGAAAGGTGCCGACCACCCCAAATTTTCTCATGAAAGACTGGTTTTAAAAATAATGGTTCTACCAATGTTATCACTCCTTTATGTATCCGCTTACATAAATTATAACACTTTTGTGAACCTTATTTTTCTTGACAATAAAAAGAGACTGTTGAAAAAGCAAAAAAAGCTTTTTCAACAGCCTTAAATTAGTAAATTGAAATATTTATTGAATCAGCCAACCAAGCGGCCATGAGAACCACTCAAAGGCCTTATCAATCTTTCGTTGGTTGATTTTTTTATTGGTTGCTAAAACTTGGAATGTGACTTTTTCCTCTTTGAAAAGTTTTGGCGTTGGGAAAAAGCCGTTGCGCCGATAAAATTTAAGTCGTCGTAACCGTTGTTGGTTATTTGCCGCTTGAGGATTCGGTTGCTCAACGTCAAGGGCAAGTGAATCCTCAGGGTAAAGGTGACGAAGCTCATTAATAATCCGAGTCCCATATCCTTGAGAACGGATTTGATCATTAACTGCGAGATACAAAATATAATGCATACCGTGACTGTGAATAACGTAAGCAAATCCAACAAACTGTTCCTGGTCATAGAAGGCCATAAAGTCAGCGCGTTGATACTTACTCTTGATGAGCAACCAGGTCCACGGTTCTCGCTCATATTTCGGGAATGCGCGCATATATAATTGTTTAACTTGTTTATATTCTTTTAAACTCAACCTCACGGGCTGTATGTCTAAATCCAAATAATATCACTCCTTGTAGTTAAATATTTTACCAGAAAAGGATTAAATAGACAATTTGAAATCAAACATTTGTTCTGATATAGTAATACAGTATTTTAGGAGAGGGATGAGAAGATGGATAAAATCATTGTGTTGACCCGTCAACAGCGAGAAGATATTTTACAACAGTTAAGGCCAGACCAGGTTCAGGCATTGAGTGAATTTACGCGTTATGCGATGCTATCGCGTTTTCATACCCACCACTATCTCAAACAGACTGACTGGGAGTTCCAAGGGATGGTAATTGACCCATGGTATCAGCGACAACATGATCATCCTGGCGACAACCTCTATTGTGATTGTGGTCGGCGTTTAAAAAATCAATTTATCTTACGTTCGCGGACAACTGGTCGGCAGCTATTTTTGGGCATTTCTCACTTTCAGCAGCATGCAAGCATTCCCCATAAAGTTGCTAGGGAGATCCAGGCAGGCATTAATGAGATTAACCTGTATATGGATAGTATTCTTTTGGCTTATCAAGCTGGTCGGTGTTTTCCAAAAAAGATATTCCAGTTTGTTGTTGCTCAGCACGGATTTAAGAACCAGGAAGGGACGATCCTTTACCAGCGATGCAACTTATTTAGTCAGGTTGACCTTCCACTCCACCAACGCGATTATCAAGATCTGCAAACCTTATATCACCAATTAAAACAAGGAGTTGCTCACCGCCTTACCAAAGAAGAGATTACGCAATTACGAGATGATATTGCAACGGATTGGCGGCAAATTGACCAGCAGATTACGATGTTTAATTATCTTCTCCGTCAACACGGTCTCACAGTTCAAGACCTTCACCGGATCAAGAGTAATTCAATTAACTATGCTTTACAGCGTCGGAAAACCCGTTTCATGATTCATGACTATAAGCAGTTTAAGGATGTAACTTTGACGAAGGCACGGAGCCAATTAGCGATTAAATTACGGCAGTTATCATTCTACTTGCAAATATTCCAGCCAAATGGGTTAGCGAAAGTACAGTGTGAACAAGCGCAACAAATATTGATCGCTCATAAGATGAGTAGTCCTAAATCACATTTCTTTGGAATAAAAGAGGCACAAATTTTACTAAAAAGTAAATATACAATATAATGTTATTGGTAGCGATTTCATTAAATGGATTGACTTTAAAATGATATTTGTCTTTAAAAATAATAATATGATAAATGAATAGAGGTTATCTTTTGAGATTGCTTTTCGCTCATGTTATAATTTGTGATGATTATTACAATATTTTGTACGCGGGAGTGGGTTAATGATGAATCAAGAAACTAATCATGGCATTACTTATTCTTTAAGCCTTTTGCGCAATGGTGATTACTCTAAAGCTCTTTTCTGGCTGGGAATAAAACCGTTAGACTTTGATGAATTACATGAATTGTTGACTAATATTTCTGATAATCAATTGATAACGATAATTAAGGAATTGCAAACCAAATATTTGATCAGTCCGATTAAAGAAGCTGGTTGTTTTGTTCTCACGGAAGGTGGTCAAGAATTTGCCCGTCTCGTTATGTCTTTGGGAGTATGGGGACGTCAACAAATGGATGAAAATGGTGGCAATGATAGCGTTCAAGTTGTGCTTCCTGATTCTTCCATGGAGCAAACAGAACTATTAAAGTATCGAAATACGGTTGAATAGTATATTTAGTTTTACTAAACCCTACACGGATAAAAGATAAATTAAATTAATTACACTAATAAAACAAAAGCCTATGAGACTATCGATTCTCATAGGCTTTTTTAGTAGTTATATTTTTTATGAAAATAAAAACCTTATTTCTTGTAATAATTAATATAAATAGTATTATAAAAGTGAATATTAGTGAAAAGGCTTTAATAATCATTTAGCGATTACGTGTTTATTATCAATATTTCATTAATAAATCAATTAGCAGTAAAGGAGGAATTATATTTTGCATATTAATAGTGGTGACACAGCGTTTATGATGCTCTGTACGGCAATGGTTTGTCTGATGACACCAGGCCTCGCTTTCTTTTACGGCGGTTTAGCTCGGAAGCGCAGTGTTTTATATATCATGATGCAATCATTTATTTCAATGGGAATCGTTACACTGATTTGGATTTACGGTGGATTTGGTCTTGCATTTGGAAAAGATGAGGGGGGAGTTATCGGAAGGATTTCTGATTACTTTGCTTTGGCTAATGTTGGATTAGTACCAAGTTCAGTTCACGCTGCTTCTATTCCATTTACTTTATTCTTCCTATTCCAGTTAATGTTTTGTGTAATCACAGTTCCATTAATTAGTGGAGCCTTTGCAGAACGGCTGAATATGAAAGGGTATATTCTTCTCGATATTTTCTGGACATACCTTGTTTATATTCCAGTATGTCACTGGGTATGGGGTAATGGTTTCTTAGCAAAGTGGGGCTTTGTTGACTTCGCTGGTGGAACGGTTATTCATACCACTGCTGGTTTTGCCGCCTTAGCAAGTATTATTGTGCTCGGTAAACGGAAATTGAAGCATGCGGGAATGAAGCCAAGTAATTTGATGGCTGCCGCAATCGGAACCGGGCTTCTTTGGTTTGGCTGGTTTGGCTTTAATTCAGGTGGGGCCTTAAAAGCAGGTGCTCTATCTACCAAGGCTTTTGCTAATACTGCGATTGGACTAGCTAGCGGAATGATTGTGTGGGTCTTATATGCCAAGTTTGTTCGTGGGAAGGCTAATTTTATTGATGTTTTAACTGGTTCAGTTGCTGGTTTAGCTACAATTACCCCTTGTGCTGGGTACATTAATCCTGCTGCCGCGGTCTTAGTTGGTTTAGCAGCTGGGGTTATCTGTAATGTGGCTGTTAGTCTTCAAGAAAAGATTGGCTGGGATGACGCGCTTGGTGTTTGGGGAGTTCACGGTATCGGTGGATTCACCGGAACAATTTTAATTGGTATCTTAGCAGATAAAACCGTTAATGGTGTTGCTGCAAGTGGTCACCAATTCTTGATTCAAGCTGGTGGCGTTATCTTAGTTGCTGCTTATTCGTTTGCAATTACCTTTATCTTACTTAAGGTTTTAGGTGCAATTACTAATATTCGTCCTTCTGATGAAATCATTCAAGAAGGTCTTGATCAAACGTTGCTTAATGAAACGACATACGACATTGATTAGTACTCTTTAACTCGTCTCAATGAAAGGAGGCGAAAATGAATTGTTAGGTTGTATATTGCTTTATGTCGGCATGGTACTAATGAGTAATGGTTTCTATGCTGTGGAAGACATAAAGGATAAATCGATTGTGGTTATGAACTTCTTTACCGGTGGTCTCAGTTTAACTCTTAATATCGTTGCGTTATCTTGGGGAATTATCAACAATAAACCGGCAAGTTGGTTCTATGCCAGTGCCACTGGGTTGCTATTCGCATTTACTTATCTTTATGTAGCTTTTAACACTCTCTGTGATTTCGACCAACGACTTTATGGTTGGTTTAGTTTGTTTGTTGCGATTAATTCAATTCCAGCTGGGATTCTTTGTTTCCAAAATTATGGTGGAAATTGGATGTATGGAATCATCTGGTGGGCCTGGGGAATTCTCTGGTTAACAGGATTCTTGACTAACAATCTAAAAATAAATCTTGGGAAGTTTCCAGGATATTTAGGAATTATTGAAGGAATTTGTACAGCATGGATTCCTGGATTCTTAATGCTCCTGAACTGCTGGCCTAACTAACTCAATTTAGGCAGAAAGGAAGGATATACAATGAGGCTCACAAAGCGTGAACAGGAAAAAATGATGATTAGTTTAGCCGGAATGGTTGCTGAAAAGCGTAAGGACCGTGGCTTAAAGCTAAATGAACCAGAAGCAGTTGCCTTAATCACCAGTCGTTTAATGGAAGGTGCCCGTGATGGTAAGACCGTGGGTGACTTAATGAACGCTGGGGCTACTTGGCTAACAAAGGATGATGTTATGGAAGGTGTTCCAGAAATGATCCCAATGATCCAAGTTGAAGCAACATTCCCTGATGGCACTAAGCTAATTACTGTTACTGACCCAATTCGTTAATTATTAGCATAGATAAAAGGAGGAAACAAAATGGTTCCTGGAGAATACAAATTACAACCAGATAAAGTTCCATACAATGTTGGTTACGATGACATTTCACTCAAAGTAAAAAACGTTGGTGACCGTCCTGTCCAAGTTGGTTCAGAATATCACTTCTATGAAGCTAATGAAGAAGGGCTCCAATTCGACCGTAGTCAAGCTTGGGGCAAGCACCTTGATATTCCAGCTGGTACTGCTATTCGTCTAGAAGCTGGTGAAGAGCGGACCGTTAAGCTAATTGATTTTGGTGGTAAGCGCCGTGTATTCGGCTTTAACAACAAGGTCAATGGTTGGCTTGATGTTGATAAGAAGGCCGATACCTTTAATGGATACCCATTTGAGAAGAGTTATCCCGAAGAGAAGTAAAGAGGAGGTAAAGTTATGAGTTTTGATATGGATCACGAGCAGTTTGCCTCATTTTATGGACCAACTACTGGCGATAGTGTACGACTAGGCGACACTGATCTGTTTGCCAAGATTGAAAAAGACCTAACAGTTCATGGTCAAGAAAGTCTTTTTGGTGGTGGAAAAGTTCTTCGTGACGGTATGGGTGTTAGTGCTACTGAAACACGTGCCGAGAATCCAATGGTTGCTGATTTAATTATTTCTGATGCAATTATTATTGACTGGACTGGTATTTACAAAGCCGATATTGGTATTCGTGATGGTAAGATCTTAGCCATTGGTAAGGGTGGTAACCCAGACGTCATGGATAACGTTGATTTCATTGTCGGTGCAAGTACTGAAGCCATTTCTGGTGAAGGAATGATTGTTACTGCTGGTGGAATTGACTTACACGTTCACTACATTACACCATCAATTGCCCAAGCAGCTTTGGATAACGGTATTACGACTCTCTTTGGTGGTGGTACTGGTCCTGCCAATGGTACTCGTTCAGCTACTTGTAACCCAGGTGCTTGGTATACTCATCGGATGTTACAAGCCGTTGATAATGCACCTATTAACTATGGATTGATGGCAAAGGGTTCTGGTGATCGTCCAGAACTAATCGGCGAACAAGTTGAAGCTGGTTGTGCTGCTATTAAGACCCACGAAGACTGGGGTGCAACTGCAGCCGGAATTGAAAATTCAATTGCTGCTGCTAACAAGTATGATGTTCAATACGCTGTCCACACTGACTCATTGAACGAAGGTGGATTCGTTGAAAATACTATCAATGCGTTCGATGGCAACACAGTTCACACATTCCACACAGAAGGTGCCGGTGGTGGACACGCTCCTGACATTATGGTTGTCTGTGGTCAAGACAACGTTCTTCCATCATCAACTACGCCAACTAACCCATATTGTAAGAACACTCTTGATGAATTGTTCTACATGACAATGGTTTGCCACAACCTTAATCCAAAGATTCCTGATGACGTTGCCTTTGCTGAATCACGGATTCGGAAGCAAACTGAAGCTGCTGAAGACGTTCTCCAAGACATGGGTGCCCTTAGTATGATGACTTCTGATGCGCAAGCTATGGGACGTGTTGGAGAAGTTGCAATGCGGACTTGGCAATTAGCAAGCAAGATGAAGAAGGTTCGTGGGCCACTAGATGGCGATTCCAAGTACGATGATAACAACCGGATTAAGCGTTACGTTGCTAAATACACAATTAATCCAGCTATCTGTAATGGTATTTCCGATTATGTTGGTTCAATTGAAGTTGGTAAGTATGCCGACTTAAACATTTGGAACCCACAATACTTCGGAACTAAGCCAGATATGGTTATCAAGAACGGAATGATCACATACGGTATTGCTGGTGATCCAAGTTCAAGTCTTCCAACACCTGAACCAGTTCTTGAACGGTTCCTTTACGGTGCTGAAGGTCGAGCTGTTAACCATACATGTGTAACTTATGTATCTCAATATGCATATGACCATGGTATTAAGGAACAACTTGGTTTGAACAAGACGATCTTACCTGTTCACAATACGCGGAGTCTTACTAAGGCCAACATGAAGCTTAACAACTACACTCCAAAGACAATTGAAATTGATCCACAAACTTACAAAGTAACGATTGATGGTGAGTTGATCACTTGTGATGCTGCACCAACATTGCCATTAACTCAACGTTACTACCTATACTAATCTAATTTAGATTTATCCAGGGGATTGGGAGCCGTGCCCCAATCTCCTTTTATAAAAAAATATAAAAAGAGGTTTTATACTTATGGTTTTAACAGAAGTTTATCGTAACGTAGATGATATTCCTAATATTGGTAGTTATCACATTGAAACTGCAATGGTTAAAAGTGATGATTTAATGAAAAATATTCTCCGGGTAAAGACAGATCATGGCAACGAATATGGCATTCGTCTCGATAATGAAGATCAGATTTTAGAGAATGGTTCTGCCTTTAAGCTTGGCGATAAGCAATTGCTTGTCTTGAGCGTAATCGCTGATGAAATGATTGAGATAACGCCACGCGACATTGATGAAATGGGTCTTGTAGCTCACTTCCTTGGTAATTTACACAAGCCAGTCCAAATTAAGGATGGTAAAATCTCACTTCTCCTCGATAAAGTTGTCGTTAAAATGCTTGATAAGGAAGATATTAATTATGAACTAAAGAAGGTTCAACTAGACCAACCACTTGAGTACCTTGATTTGACAAAGTAAGTAGGGATAGATAATGGAAAATGAATTAACAAAGAAACTCAACTATCTTGAAGTTTTTCAAATTTGTGATTCGACCTTCCCAATCGGTACATTTAATCACTCGTTCGGAATGGAAAATTATTTGCGGACTAATGTGATTAAAAAAGCCCCTGAGTTTCGTATTTGGCTTGAGAACTATTATCGTTCGCAATTTAGATTTGGTGAAGGCTTGCTCGTCAAGCTGTGCTATGAAGCCATTGATAAGCATGATTTTGACAAGCTCATTGAATATGATGATCAGATTACGAAATCAACTTTAGCAACTGAAACACGGAACGGGACAAAGCTGATCGCTCACCAAATGATTATTTTAATCGATAAAATTTATGGCGATAAGGTTCCGCACCTAAAGGAATATGCTAAAGCGATTGAAGATGGGAAGGCATATGGAAACCCTGCAATCGTCTTCTCAATGTTTGCTCATTATAAGGGCGTTCCATTGATGGATGCATTCTTGATGTACGGGTATAGCGTTGCCTCCACATTAGTCTTAAATGCGGTTCGAGCAATTCCATTAGGGCAGCGTGAAGGACAAGTAATCTTAAACGACCTAATTAAGTTATTAAAGCCATTATATAAGCGGGTAATGAAATTAGATGCGTCCTACATTGGTGCTAATGCTCCAGGACTTGAGATGGCACAGATTAATCACGAAACACAAGAATCACGATTGTTCATGTCTTAATTATTTTGGAAGGGAAGTTAAAATTTATGAAACGTGCAGTACGAATTGGTGTTGGTGGTCCTGTTGGGTCAGGAAAAACGCAATTAATCGAACGGCTTACCCGGCGGATTCATAATGATTATAATATCGCGGTAATTACTAATGATATTTACACTAAATGGGATGCCGAATATATGGCTAAGAATTCGGTTCTTGATGAAGACCGGATCATTGGGGTTGAAACAGGTGGCTGTCCTCACACTGCTATTCGTGAAGATGCCTCAATGAATATGGCTGCTGTTGACGAACTCGAACAACGGTTTAACAATGACCTTGACTTGATCTTTATCGAAAGTGGTGGAGATAACTTAGCTGCAACTTTCAGTCCAGAATTAGTTGACTTCTCAATCTATATTATTGATGTCGCTGAAGGTGAAAAGATTCCACGGAAAGCTGGACAAGGAATGATCAAGTCTGACCTCTTCATTATTAATAAGACAGACTTGGCTAAATATGTTGGCGCTGATCTTGACCGGATGAAGAAAGATTCAGAAAAATTCCGGAATGATGGCAACTTCCTCTTTACTAACTTAAAGAAGGATATTGGTCTTGATGGAGTTGTTGATTGGCTGAAGAAAGATGTATTACTTGAGGACTTGGAAGATGAAAAGTAAAGATTATGATGGCATGATCGACCTCGAATTTACCCATACAAAAGGACGCGACTTTGCTAAGCGTACTTTCCGAAAGGGGAATTCATGGTTATCATTTTGCCAACCCAATAAAGATAACATTCCATATTACTTTCTCATAACTACAGGTGGCGGATACGTTGAGGGTGAAAAATATCATCATCAAATTACATTAGATGATAATAGTCACGCGATTGTAACTACCCAATCACCAACCTATGTTTATAAGTGTGAAAATCATCAAATGACAACCCAAGAAGATGATTTTCATCTCGGTAAGAATGCAATCTTAGAATTTTATCAAGATGAAACGATTCCATATAAAGATGCATGTTATCGGCAAACAACAACCATCGATATGGAAAAGGGTGCTAAGTTGATTTTAACTGATGGCCTTTCTAAAGGATGGTCACCAGATGGAGCACCTTTCCAATATGATGAAGTGGGTTTGCAAACAAAAATTAACTATGATGGTCAGTTAGTATATAACGATTATCTGTTGGTTGACCCAGAATCTGATCCAATGCAGGAAATTGGTTATTTTGAAGGTAAACTAAACTTCAATTCAGTTGTCATTATTGATGAAAATATCACACAAAAGACAGTTGAAGAATTGCGGAAGTATTTGGAACAGTTTGACGTTAATATTCATTATGGCATTTCCCTGCTTGAAAAAGATGGAATGGTGCTGCGGTTATTGAGTAACAGTGCTTTTGAAAACCACAAATTAATGTGGAAGTTTATTAGTTACTACCGTGAAAAGATTCTTCACTTCTCTGAACTCAACTTGCGGAAGAGTGAACACCTTGAACGAGAACAAGCTTAGATGGGTGAATAGTAAATGAATATTATTGTTACAGATTTACTTGCGGCCGGAGTTGGTGCATTTTTTGGTGGTGGACTACGAAGCCTACTATCAGATGTATTAAATTCTGACTATGACCACTACCGGTGGGGAACCATTATGGCGAACTTAATTGGTTCGTTACTGATTGGTGTTTTTGCCGGGATGGTTACTAGTGATGAGTTGCGGAATACAATGAATGTTTTACTAGCGACTGGCTTTTGTGGTGGCCTAACTACTTTTTCTACATTTTCACTAGAAACTTTGAAATACTTCAAAAGTGGTAAAAAGCTTTTAGCCTGGACTTATTGGGTAGGAAGCGTAATTGCCTGCATTTGCTGTGTTTACTTAGGATTATGGTTTCACTCGTGGTTGTAGAAAGGAGTTAGTAAGATGACCAATGGTTTGAAGTTACTAGTAATTGGTTGTGGCTGCTTTTTCGGTGGCGTTCTCCGCTATGCCTGTGAATTGGTTTCAGATTTATGGATTAATCCACCATTTGCTGATCCGTTAGCAGTTTTGATTGTTAATGCTGTCGGTTGTTTCATTATTGGACTATTTACTGGCTGGGCATTGAAGAAAATTGTCCCCAAAGATTGGCATACGATAATTACTACCGGTTTTTGTGGCGGTCTAACAACTTTTTCATCCTTTGCTCAGGGAATTACAGTATTGTTTATGGGCGGTCATATCTGGGTAGGAATTTTCTATATTTTAGCCGATATGATTTTAGGATTATTTGCGGTTTACGCTGGTCTTTTCCTAGTAATGGGAAAGAATTATGGCGAGGAGTTGTTGAAATAGGTTAAAAGGAGTGGGATTAGTGCATATTCCAGATAATTATTTGAGTCCGGCTACTTGTGCAGTAATGTTTGCGGTTGCTGCGCCAGTGGTTGCGGTCTCGGCTAAAAAAGTCAAAGTGCAGTTAAAAGAACATCGTGAACTTGCACCAATGCTGGGGATTGCGGCCTCATTATCATTTTTGATGATGATGTTTAATGTTCCAGTACCTGGTGGAACGAGTGCACACGCGGTTGGAGGTACGCTGCTTGCAATCTTAATTGGGCCATATGCGGCTTCGATTGCGGTTACCGTCGCGCTAATCTTACAGGCGTTTTTATTTGGCGATGGCGGAATTTTAGCTTTGGGAGCTAATATTTTTAATATGGCGATTATCATGCCGTTTACCGGTTATTGGATTTATAACTTTTTGCGTAAACACCATCATGCAAGCTTAGGAGCGATTATTGGTTCGTATTGTGGCATTAATCTTGCCGCTTTAATGGCAGGGTTTGAGTTAGGAATTCAGCCATTAATTGCGCATACGGCGAGTGGTGCACCCCTATATAATCCGTATCCATTAGCCGTAACGATTCCAGCAATGGCATTTGCCCATCTAGCAGTAGCAGGATGGATCGAAGCTTTCTTTACCTATGTTGTTTATGTTTTTGTCAAGAAAGTTGCGCCTGCTGAAATTTACAAGAATGATCAGCAAAAAACGCCTAAAAAAGGCTCTCTTAAATATCTGGTATATGTCATTATTGGTTTAGTTGTCCTTTCGCCAATTGGGTTGCTCGCTAGTGGAACGGCTTTTGGTGAATGGGATAAGACTGAGTTGCTTCACCGCTTAAAATTAGAACATATTTCAAGTTCAGTACCTGCAGGGATGAATCATGGCTTTAACTATACAGCATTGTTTGGCGACTATACGATTCCCGGAACAAGTTTGCCAATTGGCTATATTTTAAGCGCAATTACAGCAATATTAATTTTCTTCTTAATAAGTAAGGTGCTGATGGCAGTCTATGGTTCAACAAACAAAGCCCCAAATAAATAACCAACCTAAAAATAAACCAATAGAAAAGTTACCGGTCTGGTTGATGAATTCAGAGCGGCATCAAGTTCCCCTAACAAAGGGGCGGTTAGTGCAAGATAACTTGAGCAAATTTGCCGCATTGGTTGCTTTTCTTACACGCATTACGCCAGTTTATTCTGCTAAGAATTCACCATGGGTTCGAATTGTTGAACTGATCGGTTTAACAATTTTGATCGTATTATCATCACAAGTTATGTTTTTATGGTTAATGCTAATCCTGATGTTAGTTCACCTGCTTATTTTGCCTGGATCGGTAATAATTACAATTAGTAAAAAGCTTTGTAAATTATTGCTTGTTTCATTAGTTGTCCTTTTACCAAGTTTATTATTACAGGCAAATAATATTGGATTATTTTTAGCGCGGATTGCACTAATCATGTTAAATATTTCCATATTCTTAAGTATTACTTCTTGGCCGCAATTCATTCAAGGATTGAAACAATTACATTTACCGAATGTCATCATTCTAACTCTTGATATTACAATGAAATATGTTTATACATTAGGCGTTTATATTCAGGAATTATTGAGCAGTATTAAATTACGGACATTTGGTCAACACGTAAATCGGCGTGTTTTAGGCGTAATTATCGGACAAGTATATCTATCAGCAAAGAAGCGAACCAGTGACCTTTACCAAGCAATGTTATTACGGGGATATAATAGTAATAATGTTGCGAGTTGGAGACTTAGTTGGAATAAATATGACGTTATTAGTATGGGAGAATTGTTACTAGCAATTGTTGCATACTGCTTAATACGAGGAGTGGTTGCATGATCAAAATAGCTAACGGAGCTTATACTTATGGAACGCAAACGGGTTTTCATGATGTAAATATCAACGTTAATCATGGGGATGCGGTCTGTATCATGGGTCCAAACGGGTCTGGAAAATCGACACTATTGAAAACAATTGTGGGACTATTTAGTTTGGAGAATGGTAAATATACATTTAATGACCAGACGATTGATAAGAAGTTCTTAAAAGATTCAACTAAAACTGGTCCATTTTATCAAAAGTTTGGCTTTGTCTTCCAAAATAGTGACATTCAATTATTTAATACCAGTGTAACTGATGAGATTGCATTTGGTCCCCAACATTTAGGACTTCCGCAGCATGAAATTGATCAACGAGTAAATGATTGTTTGAAACTTCTGAAAATTGAACGGCTACGTGATCGGGTTCCTTATCACCTTTCTGGTGGGGAACAGAAACTCGTGGCGATTGCGAGTGTTCTGGCAATGAATCCTGACATTGTAATTCTTGATGAACCGTTTAATGGTTTATCGCCAAAATATCGGGCATTGATAACGCAGATTGTTAACCAGCTTCATCATGCGGGAAAAACAATTATTATTTCGAGCCACCATTTTAACCAGATTAGATCGTTAGTCGACCGGGTTTATGTTTTTTCTGAAGACCATACTATTACCCGGGAAATAACTGCAGATCAATTGGAAGAAATGCCCCGCTTTATTGATTACTTAGATAATTTATAAAATGAGAGATGTTTGTAACAAAAAATGAACGCTAATGTTAACTATTAACATTTAGCGCTCATTTTTTATTATTTTAAACAAATTTGTAGCCAAATCCCCGTACTGTGAGAAGGTGAGTAGGGTGTTGAGAGTCATCTTCAAGTTTATCGCGGAGGTGACTGATATGAATGTCAACGATCCGTGAAGTATCAAGGATATCATATCCCCAGACCCCATTAACGAGTTGATCCCGGTTTAATACCTGTCCTTTATGGTCAACTAAGTAGGAAAGTAGTTGAAATTCCTTGGGGGTTAAAGCAATTGTTTTATCATTTTTAGTAACAGTATAGGTTTCTTGATTAATTTCCCATGATCCAGTAGTTATTACTGGGTCATTTTTGGTCGTATTATCATCAGCCAAGGAATGCATCTGTGGATAGTGGTAAGTCCACAAGCGCTGCTGAATTAGGGGGCGGAAAACACTGGGAAAAAGGGGAAATTCAATTATATCATCAACATGTGCTCGGTATAATTTTCGTTGAATGCGTTCCGTAAGGTGGGGGACCAAAACGGTAATTGGTCCTTGGACTTGCGACCTAATAAGGGTCATGGTAGCAATCGTGGTGTCTAAGCTTACCTCCGTCATATCCCACCAAATTCCGCTAATTTGATTTTTTTCTAAGGCTACTACTAAGCCAGTCGGAGTAGTCACGAGCTCATAGGTCCAGTGTTCTTTTTTACAAATAGCTTGTAACTGTTGGACGAGATCGTCTTGCTGGCTCATTAGCAAAAATTTCTTGGTCATAATACTTTCTCCAAAATTTACATAACCTTTACATTACAAAGATTAAAAATTTACATCGACTTGCTATTCTCTATTTGTACCATACGAAATATATGAAAACAACTAATAAACAGGTAGGAATAGTAATGAAAAAAACGATTATCGGGGTTGTTATCGTCGCAATAGTTTGTTGGCTAGGCGGGTCATGGGTACTCGCTAAGCAACAACCATCACAAGAAAAAATTACCATTGTCGGCTCAACAGCTCTTCAACCATTAGCTGAAGCAGTTGCAAATGATTACCGAACTAAGCATCCCCAAACCAGCATTATTGTGCAGGGTGGTGGTTCAGGAACCGGACTTAGTCAAGTGCAAGCAGGAGCGGTAAATATCGGATCTGCTGATATCTTTGCTGACCAGCAAGACGGGATTAATGCGAATAAATTAGATGATAATATTGTTGCTGTTTCGGGAATAGTCCCAATCGTTAATGAAGAGCTTGGGATTAAGAATTTGACAATGCAACAGCTGCAACAAATTTTTACGGGACAAATTACGAATTGGCAAGAAGTTGGCGGACCGGATTTGCCAATTACAGTTATTAATCGTGCTCATGGGAGTGGAACTCGGGTTGCGTTTGAACAAACAGTATTGAAACCGGGGATGCAGGCAGTGAATGCTCAAGAACAAGATTCAAACGGGACAGTCAAAGAAATTATTAGAAATACACCAGGGGCAATCAGCTATATTGCATTTGCTTATCTTAATGACCAAGTTCAGTCAGTTAACCTTGATGGAGTAGCGCCAACTGCTGATAATGTTACAACTAATAAGTGGCCATTATGGTCATATGAGCATATGTACACGCAAAAACAACCATCCCAATCAACTGCAAGTTTCATTAAATATATGCAAAGCGAGAAAGTCCAAAAGACGCTCGTAACAGAAGCTCACTATATTAGCATTCATGATATGAAAGTTGAAAAAACACCAACTGGGAAAGTAACTGAAAGGAAATAGTACGATGGAAGACTTACGACAACGTTTGACACAGCCCTCTGTTGAAAGTAAGCAGGAAACCTCAGGAAAAGTAATTAGCTATCTTGCAATTACTTTAATTGGGGGACTAGTGGCAACGATCTTAATCTTTTTAACTTGGAAAGGAATTGCTCTTTTTACTGGCAATCACTATTCATTGTGGGAATTTCTAAGTGGGATTAAATGGCGACCAAGTGATCATGTATTCGGGGCTTTACCGATGATCGCTACTTCTTTTAGCGTTACTCTTTTGTCAGGAATAATTGCTTTGCCGCTTGCCTTAGTAGTTGCTATTGCAATCACAGAGATTTTGCCATCAACTGCATATAAGTTTCTCCAACCGACCATCGAATTATTAGTCGGAATTCCATCCGTGGTATATGGATATGTCGGCTTAACAGTAATCGTTCCCTTCCTACGGCGCTTTTTCGGCGGCACTGGCTTTGGGATTCTCGCTGCTACTTGTGTATTATTTTTGATGATTTTACCAACAATGACCTCGATGACAATTGATAGTTTTAGGACAGTACCTAAACAATATCGCAATGCGTCTGCGGGGCTGGGGGCAACTCGCTGGCAAACGATTTCGCGGGTGATTATTCCGAGTGCCAAAAGCGGGATTTTAACCGCAATGGTATTTGGGATGGCCCGGGCATTTGGTGAAGCCTTAGCCGTTCAAATGGTAATTGGAAACACGACGGTAATGCCGACGGGATTGATGCATTCGGCGGCAACCTTGACTAGTGTTTTGACTACCGGAATTGGAAACACAGTCATGGGGACGATCTCAAACAATGCGCTCTGGTCCTTAGCTTTAATTCTGTTAGTAATGTCCTTGGCCTTCAATCTTTTAATGCGGCTCGTTAGCCGGAAAGGGGTAAAATAATGCGTCCAGAAAAAGCAGATCGGTTGGCAACCGTGATTATTTTAACTTTAACCGGTTTAGTAGGGTTAGTTTTATTTGCCTTGTTAGCGTATTTATTACTATCAGGAATTCCCCATATTTCTTGGCATTTCTTAACGTCAAGCGCTGAATCGTTTAGAAGTGGTGGGGGAATTCGTGATCAATTGTTTAATTCTCTTTACCTGGTTGTTTTAACATTAATCGTTTCGATTCCTTTAGCATTGTGTGCTGCCATTTATTTAAGCGAATACGCACCAGATAATCGATGGACAAACTTATTACGCTTGGCAATTGAAGTTTTAAGTTCATTGCCATCAGTGGTAGTGGGATTATTTGGTTACTTAGTCTTTGTTTTGCAATGGGGGTTAGACTTCTCCTTACTTGCTGGGGCATTGGCCTTAACAATTTTGAACTTGCCAATTTTAACGCGGGCATGTGAAGACGCCCTTCGCCAAGTTCCTTACCTTCAACGCCAGGCCGGATTGGGATTAGGAATGTCAAAGTGGCGAGTAACAACTAAAATTGTTTTACCAGCTGCTTTACCGGGAATTATTACCGGAGCGATCCTAAGTGCTGGCCGTATTTTTGGGGAAGCTGCTGCCTTAATCTACACGGCCGGGCAGAGTTCACCGGCAATTAGCTATACCGATTGGAACCCATTTAGTCCTACCAGTTTCTTAAATCCATTACGACCAGCCGAAACTTTAGCTGTCCATATCTGGAAAGTTAACAGTGAAGGACTGGTTCCAGATGCCCGTGCTGTTTCAAATGGTTCAGTAGCGGTTTTGATTCTAACAATTTTAATCTTTAACCTACTAGCTAGATATATTGGTTATTTAATTAAGCGACGACTTGCAAAGTGAGGATAAAAGAATGGAAAATTCAGTTGCTCTTGAAGTGAAAAATTTACAAGTATTATATGGTGATAAACACGTTGTTCATGACGTTTCAATGAAATTTCCGGCCAACAAGATTACGGCAATGATTGGGGCTTCTGGTTCAGGAAAGTCAACATTGTTACGAAGCCTTAACCGGATGAACGATGATTTAGCAACGGTCAAAGGTGAAATTAATTTTCATGACTTGAATATTAACCAGCCTAAAGTTAATGTTTACCGGATTCGTCAACAAATTGGAATGGTCTTCCAGCAACCGACACCTTTCCCATTATCAATCTACGAGAATGTTATTTATGGATTACGTCTTGCCGGAGTAAAGGACCGGCAAATTCTTGATCAACGAGTAGAGGAGAGTTTGCGCCAGGCCGCTTTGTGGGAAGAAGTCAAAGATCACTTAAAAGAAAGTGCCCTCGCCTTATCAGGTGGACAGCAACAACGACTTTGTATTGCGCGGACGCTTGCAGTTCAACCAGAAATTATCTTGATGGATGAACCGACAAGTGCCCTTGACCCGGTTTCGACTTCGCAAATTGAAGATACTTTAGTACAATTAAAAGAGAAATTTACGATTATTATGGTTACCCATAATATGCAGCAAGCATCACGTTCGGCCGATTGGACAGCTTTTATGCACCAAGGAAAATTAATTGAATTTAACCAGACGGCGGATATTTTTATGAATCCTCAACAACAACAAACGGCGGATTACCTTAGCGGAAAATTTGGTTAGGAGTGAAAACATGGGAGCAATTTTTGATGATGAATTAAAACGGCTGCGGAGCCACTTCATGGAAATGGGAATCGACGCTAGTGAGCAGATTTATCAAGCAACAAAGGCCTTTACGGATCATGATGCAGACTTAGCGGATAAGGTTTTAACAACTGATACAAAGATTAACGATGAAGAAATTCATTTGGAAAAACAGGCGTTGAAGCTAATGGCATTACAAAATCCGGTTGCAACAGACTTTCGGAAAATTATTAGTATCTTAAAAGCTAGTACTGATATTGAAAGATTGGGCGACTATTCTACCCATATTGCCCGCGCAGCGATTACTTTAAGTAAATTTGAACATCATGAAGACATCGAACAGCCAATTGAACAGATGATGATGATTGTTCGCAAGATGCTTGAACGAATCCTCGATGCTTATGTTTATACTGATGAGCAAGTTGCCTATGAGGTTGCCAACGAGGACTTGAAAGTTGATTTACTTTATGTAAAATTACAAAAAGAAATCATGAAAGCACTGGTTAAAGGTGGCGAAGATGTAAAAGCCTATGAAAGTTATTTAGCTGTTCTCCGAAATTTAGAGCGCGCTGGCGATCATATTGTTAACTTAGCCGAATGGATTATTTACAGTGGTTCGGGAAAACTAGTTGAATTGAATCCCGGTAAGGCTGATCCAACGTTAGTCCGGCGAAAATTAACAGGAAATCAGTAATTAAATTAAAAAGCAATCTCAGGGTCAAAGGATGACAGTGAGGTTGCTTTTTGATTAGAAAGCTTAAATATAGAGATTGCTTTGTAACTGTGTATTAATGAATATTCTATTTTTGGATCAAACAACAGCGCTTCTAAGAATAATGAGAAACGCAAAAAGAGAATTACTTAGTTAAAAGTATTAGTGATATGATTCCAAGCGATTTAATCGTTTTGATAAAGGAAGAAAAGTAGCTATAAAGTAAATTAAATAACTCAAATGATACCACTAAACTTAACTAACAAAGTAAAAACTTCTGCTCCTTTCTATAAAGTTTGATAAATAAAATCCAATGAAACAATAGCTTATAAATAGCCATAAAATCATCGCTGCTGACCAATGGGGTGTGATCAGGAATAATAAATTCATTTCTTTTAAATAAATTTATCGAAATTTATTTATCACCCTTATATTAGCCTTTTTTTTTTTTTTCAACACCAATTACATAAAAATATTTATTTTTCTAAATTATAATATAATGAGGTGGATATAATGAAAATTATTAGAAGAAATCAATGATATTGTTTATCAAATGCCGGAAAGAATTTTAATCTGATAAAGACAAGGTAATTTATTATTTCTAGGTTTATGTGGGAAACACGTGATATTGTGATGATAATCACTGCTTGTGCATTAGGCGAACGCTAGATAAATAAGAGTTTTTTGCGAAAAACATTTAATCATCCTAAAGATTAGTTAACATTTTCACAACAGGTGTGATATAATACTTACAAACAAGAAATCCACTTGTTTATTTAAGTTAGATAAAAGACTCTTCATTGAAACAAAGCATCCCTTTATCCAATTAACATCAACAACATTATGTTTCATCGATGAGTTTACTAAGTTAAAAGCCTGATTTTTCCTGCACAGTTAAATCAGGCTTTTGTGTTTGCCTTAATTATTGTAGTTTTGCTTATCAACGTACAAAAATAAAACATATCTTATATGAATGTCTATAAATTTAAATATAGCAAAAAGTTATTTTTTGCAGGCAAATTTACCTGTTATAAAATGATAATTGTTTTCACAAATAAAGCGTAATCCCTTATTTATCAAGCTTTTAAACTAGTGAAATGCTGAAAAAGGTGTGCTAAGATATTAGCTGCTAATTTATAAGAAGAAGGGGAGAACATTCTTATGATTCGGCGACATGTTGTAGAATCGGGACTTATTGCGCTTTGTGTAATATTGACTGCAATCGTGTTAATGATGTGGTGGGCATCCCAATACGCCCATTTTATTACAACGGCCATGATGATTATGATCATTTTGGGCTTAATGGTAGGGAGCTTAGTACCAAATATCATTTTAACCTGGCTTGCAATCGGCTTAACAACGATTGGTAGTGCCATTTTATTGCTAGGTTATGTGGTAATGGATAATTCGATCAAAATAATGCTACTGTTTGCCTTTCCAATTACCGCAAGTTTGGCGTATTTCAGTCGGTACATTATTGGTGAGTGGGGATGGCTTGACCGTAATCGCGCAGAGATAGAAAGCTATGCGACCCACTATAATCAAATAGTAAAACTTCAGACGGCATATAATGCTAATAAGATTTATGAAAAGGAACTTCAATTCATTATTAAAGAACAAATTGCTGATTTGTGGATTGATGTTACAGCGATTCACTGGGTTCATAATCACCAAATACGGCAATTTCATCATAATGATTACAACTATGCTCTTCAGCAAATTGCGAAAGTCTTAAAACGGCGACGATTACCATCTGAAGCCTTGTACTATTTAGAAGATGGTACTTTTTTAATTTTGTCATATCATTTACCAGATATTACATTCGCTTATCAGAACCAAAGCACGCGTGCAGGACTTGATGAATTACAAATTAATAATTCAAAACCTCAATTTAAATGGGGACATTTGAAGGTTGATAACATCAATGCGACTTCATTTAAGAATCTGGAAAGTGTAATGCGTCATATTGAAAGAGATATGGAAACAGACCTTGTCGTTGAGTACCTAAGAGGGGTTCAGAGATAATGGTAAGGATTTTCTTTTGGTTGGCGCTCGTGATTACCCTGATCTTTTTTGTTCAGGCATTAATATTTGCGGTTCTTCAGTGGGTGATTTATTTTCGCGTTGAACAGACAACACTAAATGTAAAAAGGGAAAGGAAAAAGCAATGACCGAGTTTGTAATGATTATGACCCTGATCTCAATTTGGAGTTCGCTATTAATGTCATCTATTACATTAGGTGGGGCAGTTCACTTTTGGCTTGAGCATAGTAGAAAAATTGTGGATATTGTCCCATTAAAACGATATCCATTAATTACGATTGTCGTTCCCGCTCATAACGAAGAAGTAGTTATTGCGCAGACGACCCAAGCAATCCTTGAATTAAACTATCCAGCAGATAAGGTCGAATTATTAATCTTTGCGGATAATTGCAATGATCAAACTGCTCAACGGGCCCGAACAGTGTTACAGCTTCCAAAATATGAGAAAAGAAAAGCAAAGGTAATAGAACGTCATGGTAGCGGAGGGAAGGCCGGTGTCTTAAACGATGCCCTTAAAATGGCTCATGGTGAATATATTGGTGTTTACGATGCCGATGCAATGCCGGAAAAAAACGCCCTCTATTTCTTAGTACGAAAAATCCTCGAAAATCCAACACGGTACGTTGCAGCATTTGGCCGGAATAAGACACGCAATGCCGAGCAAAACTTTTTAACGAAGTGCATTAATCAAGAAATTGTTGTTACCCAACGGATCCAGCACTGTGCAATTTGGCATTTATTTAAAATTGGCCGGATCCCAGGAACTAACTTTATCATTCAAAGTAAATATGTCCGTTCAATCGGGGGCTGGGCAAATGGAGCCTTAACAGAAGATACTGATATTTCATTTAAGATTATGCAAAGCGGCAAACTAATCGCGTTAGCTTATAATTCGGAAGCTTTTCAACAGGAGCCAGAACGTCTGCATGATTATTACTATCAGCGTTTACGGTGGGCAAAGGGAAACTACCAAGTTGTCCTTAAAAATTTCAAGTACCTCTTTAGAAGGAGTAATTGGCGAGTAAAGTTAGAAACTTTTTATTATTCCTGTACTTTTTTCTGGTTTAATGCGGCAATCGTCCTTTCTGATGCAATCTTTTTAGCGAATGTAGGCTTTTGGATTGTTCATCTTTTCGATCCACAGGTAATAATTCCCTTTACATTCGGGGAAAGTAACATCCTAATCGCCCAACTTTTACTTTTTAATTGGTTATTAATGATAATCTTGTATATTTTACAAATTACAACAGCAGCAGCTACGCAATTTGGGCAAGCGACGAATAAACAAATCTGGTTGGCGCTTGCTTCATACTTTACCTATTCGCAATTATTTATAATTGTTTCGATTCATGCGGTAATCTCCGTAGCACTTGATCGACTATTACGGCGTGACGGGACAAAATGGGTAAAGACTAAGCGGTTTGCTGACTAATAAGGGGATTAGTTATGAAACGTCCAGTATATATTTGGCTTCTTACGCTCGTTGTTGCGGTTATTTATATTGCAACGCTCGCGTTTGTAAGAATAAAGAATCCTGAACATATTCAATACGAAGCTTATCGGCGGTGGCAGGCAGCGTATTTAGTCCGTAAAAATAATAAGCAAACATTTGTTAATACCAGCAACGATCAAAAACATCCTGTTGCATTATCGGAAGGACAAGGCTACGGGCTGCAAGTAGTATCTCGCGCTGCTGAAAAGGGCTGGGCAAGTGAAAATGACTTTGATAAGTTGCTTAACTATTACCTTGCACATCGCGATTATGTTGGTAAACACCATGACCAGCTAACTTACTTAATGTCCTGGCGTCAGTCTTATAATAAAGAAAGTCAATGGGTCGATGATCGTAATAGTGCGACTGATGGTGATCTTTACATTGCTGCGGCGCTTCACCGGGCTGCAAAAGTTTGGCCACAAAAGGCACCTTATTATCGTAAGCTAGAGCAACAGATTGCCACTGATATCTTGAAATATGAATATAACCCAACCACGCACATGCTAACAGTGGGTGATTGGGTTACGAAGGATTCTAAGTTTTATTATTTATTGCGAACCTCTGATGTAATGCCGACAATTTTTGATCATTTATACGATCGTACTCACGATTCAAGGTGGCAGATGATCAAAAATAATATGCTTGACCGGCTGACTGCATTAAGTAAACAGCACCAAACAGGACTAGTACCTGACTTTGCCTGGGCTCGGCCAGGGAGTACCAAGCCGGTGGGACCGAATACGGTTGCTGGAAAATATGATGGAGACTATAGTGCCAATGCTTGTCGGGTTCCAATGATGTTGGCAAAAAGCAATGATCCACGGGCTCAGAAAGTCTTAAATAAAATGATGAGGTTCTTCAGTGAACAGTATTATATTACGGCTGTCTATTCATTAAACGGTCACCGATTGGTTAAATATCAATCAAATAGTTTCAGTGCGCCGATTTTTTATACGGTCAGCTGCAATCGTAATGAAGGGTATGATAATCTGTTTGCTAGTCAGAAACACATTTTCAGTAAACCCTTAACAGAGAAGAATTATTATGATGCGACCTTAACGACATTAGCTGCTCTCGAGGGGATGAACTAATCAATTCCTTCATCAGTGCAAAGGCCTTGTTGATGTAACACCTTCATAATTTCATCGCGCTTGGTATAGTGACGATCGAGTTTGGCCCCCGCAATCTGGTTGGTGAAGGAATCGATTCGTCGGTTGGCATCACGAAGGTCATAGTAGGTAGTAACTTCTTGATCATAATCGCTTAAGTCACTAAGCTTGATCTCTTTCGGATAGTCATTATCAAATGCGATGAATTTTAATGGCAGGCGGGGTTTTAGTTGAGGTTCTTGGTCAGGTACACCGATTTGTAAGCCTAAAACCGGGAAGGTCATTTTAGGAAGATTAAGGACTTCGATGATTTTTTGCGGATCATTTTTTATTGAACCAAGGGGAACGACGCCAAGGCCCATACTCTCGGCAGCAGTAATCACGTTTTGGGCAGCCATGATTGCATCATCAAGGCCTTGGAAGAAAATATCAGCGGTATGTAAACGGCCATCATCCTTGCCCTTTTGCTGCCGTATTTGTTGGTTACGATAAAGGTCAACTAACAAAATGAACAGGTCACCATTTGCGCCGACATACGGTTGCTTGCTAATTTCTCTTATTGCAGCCCGTTTATCAGGATCAGTAATGTGCATAATTGACATCTGCTGCATAAACATACTAGTTGGCGTCTGACTAGCAACAGAGTAAAGAGTATTCAATTGTTCTGCTGAAAGGTTGGTGGGCTTAAATGCCCGAATTGTACGATGGTTTAATTGGTGCTTAATCGTTTCATTGGTCATAAAAAAGACTCCTTTATATTAAATTGAAGGGAGTGGGACAAAAGTAGAGATACCTAATGCCTCACTCCCTTAGTTTTTTAAAGTAAATGTTGTTCTTCCATTAATTCGCCAATCCAGTTCTTCTTGATTTTCTTGAGCAGTGGTTTCTCAACAATCTTTGGAATTGGAAGATCCATTTCTTCAAGCGGCTTTTTATCGTTCATATAGTACATTGCCCGCATCAATTCGCGAATATCATAGATCGAATTAAAGACTTCTGGTACTCCGCGATCAACGTTGAGGAGACTATAAACAGCTTCCATCGCCGTCCGGACTGAATATTCAGTTGTAAAGACGGTATCCCGAGTTGGTGATTCGGCAAAGTTACCAATGAAAGCCAAGTTAGCTGACCCCTCAGGAACAACATCAGGACGATCGCCTTTTACCCGCGGCATAAAGTAGCTAGTGACGAATGGCATATAAACAGGGACAGTATTAACCGACTCTTCTTTTGCTAAATCGTCAATTAAAGCTTCTGGAACACCGAGATGGTAGAGCCATTCTTTAGTTATTTCTTCCCCAGTACAATCAACAATTCGTTTCTTGATATAATTACCTTCTGTGTCAGAATAGAGACCATAGATCCACACAATGGTTTCATTTGGCTTTTGACTCTTAAAATGAGGTTGCCGGTGGATGGTCCAACTCATCATCCAATTAGAATCAGTGACGGTGATAATTCCACCAGTGTTTACCTTTCCATCATGAAGGTCACGCTTAGTTAGTCGTTCAATGTACGGTTCAATTTGTGGATTCTTAACGGTCGCAGTTGCAGAAATGAACCAACTGCGGTTAGGGATGTTTTTACAAAAGACATCTGGATGACCGAATGCTGGTGATTGTTTGGCAATGTTTTCCCATAACTTCCAGCTGCCGCCAAGAGCTCGAGTTGGTTGCGCTACTTGGTGATGACTTCCATAATTTGAACTTTCCGTGATTGAACCATTAGTAACAAATACCAGATCATCGTCAGTTAAGTTGATCGTTTTATCTTCGCCGCCTTGCTTAAGAATAATCTTTTTAGCGTGCTTTTCACCATTCTTAGTATCAACCAAGACGTTTTGGACTTGTGTATCATATTCAAATTTAACGCCATGATCTTTAAGGTATGCAAGCAATGGTTTGGTCATTGATTCATACTGGTTGTACTTATTGAATTTAAGAGCAGTAAAGTCAGGTAAACCGTCAATATGGTGGATAAATCGCATTGCGTACCGCCGCATTTCTGCTAACGAATGCCACTTTTCAAAGGCAAACATGGTTGACCAATAAATCCAGAAGTTACTCTTGAAGAAGTCCTCAGAGAAGTAATCACCGATTGTTAAGTCGCCGAGCTGGTCTTCAGGTGTAAGGATCAGTTTCATCAATTCCTTAGTTGACTTACCGAGAAGATACTTGCCGTCAGTGGGAACCTCATTGCCCCGTTTATAAGTTAGGCGACAATTTGAACTATTTGGATCATCCTTATCTAGCCAATAGTATTCGTCAAGATAAGATGCGCCAGGGATTTCCAAGGATGGAATTGAACGATACAGATCCCACATACATTCAAAGTGGTTTTCCATTTCGCGGCCACCACGAGTGACAAAGCCAACATCGGGGCGGTCTTGACCATCTAAGGAACCACCAGCGATTGGTAACTCTTCAAAAATATGGATATTTTCGCCTGGCATTTGGGCGTCACGAATCAAGAAAACAGCCGCAGAAAGACCTGCTAAACCGGCGCCAACAATATAAGCATGTTTTTGATCTACTCCCGCCGGTTTACGGGGACGAGCAAATGCTTCATAATTTCCGTTTGAATAGTACATAAAAGGATCTCCTTTCAGGAAAAGCAATCGGGCAATCTACAATTATATTGTAGCGCTTTCTCAAGATGATTTCCCGGGAAATAAAATAATGGTTTAGAATTTAACAAAAACGCTTATAATTAGTTGAGTAATATTAATACGAGGAAGGATAAAAGTGATTGAAATAAATAAACATAAATATACATTTCCCAAAATTTTGACATTTGGGTTCTTGATTGTGATTTTTATGGGAACAATCTTGCTTTCTTTGCCGTTTGCGACACGACCAGGAGAAACGACAAATTTTATGACTGCTTTCTTCACTTCAACGAGTGCAACCTGCGTAACTGGATTAACTCTCGTGAGTACAGCTCATCACTGGACATTATTTGGTCAGATTGTAATTGCGATCTTGATGGAAGTAGGTGGATTGGGGTTTATGACATTCGCGGTCATGATGTCACTTTTGGTGCGGCAGCGAATGAGGATGTCGACACGATTGCTAACCCAAGAAGCACTTAATCTTGACCACTTATCTCAATTGAACGTGGTTTACCTTATTATTCGGCTTTCGTTACTTATCCAATTAGCGGGTGGAATATTTTTATTTTTTGACTTTTATCCGCGTTATGGACTCAGCAAGGGAATATGGTTTAGTATTTTTCACTCAATCTCAGCCTTTTGTAATGCCGGTTTTGACTTGTTTGATAATAGTATGGCAAACTATGCTAATGACCCTTATATGTTATGTGTGCTTGCTGTTTTGATTATTGCTGGATCATTAGGATTCTTAGTATGGAAAGACATCCTCAATTATCCAAAATATCACCGGCTATCGTTACATACGCAGTTAGCATTACGAACTGGGGCAGTGTTATTCATTGTTTCTGTGATTGTTTACTTTATTACTGAGAAAAACTTAGCGCAATTAAGTGATAAATTAAGCTTTTCCAACCGTATTCTCAATACCATCTTTATGGCAATCACTCCACGAACTGCTGGTTTAATTACTTTTCCTTATACTGATTTAAGCGCTGCCGGCCTCGCGTTTACTGTTATTTTGATGTTTATCGGAGGAACGCCGGGGTCAACTGCTGGGGGTGTTAAAACCACAACAATCGGTCTATTGACGATTCAGAGTTTTGCAACCCTGCGTGGTCAACGGGATACGACTTTTGCCCATCGACGTTTTACCCAAGAAAATATTTATCGTGCTTTGACATTACTGTTTGTTGCTTTATTTATTTTGCTTGTATCAATTTTAGTCCTTGCTGAAACACAGGATTTGCCAGAACATGATTCGTTAGCGTATGTTACCTTTGAGGCGGTGGCGGCCTTTGGTACTACCGGGATTTCATTAGGGATTACAACTAACCTTAACCTGTTGGGGCAACTGATTATTATGTTTTTGATGTTTGTCGGCCGGGTCGGAATTTATACTGTAATGTTCTCAATCCTAAATGCAAGTACAGCAGCGAAGAATTATCGTTATCCAGAGGAGAGTGTGTTAATTGGCTAAAAAAGAAAGTTATGCTGTTATTGGAATTGGACAATTTGGGGCCTCAATATGTGAAGCTTTAGTTCAGGCTGGTCAAGAAGTATTGGCGATTGATTCTAGTGAAGAAGTGGTAAATGAATTTGCGGGGTCAGTTATGCGGGCGGTAATTGCGGACGCGCAAGATGAGGATGCTCTGCGTGACCTTGATATCGGTAGTTTTGACCATGTTTATATTTCAATTGGAAAAAATGTTGAGGCAAGTATCATGGCCACGCTAATTGCTAAAGAACTCGGGGCACCAGATGTAATTTGTCGGGCTGAAAATGTTAATCATGCGCGCGTTTTGGAACGAATTGGCGCTGATATGGTTGTTCGTCCAGAGCATGATTTAGCTAAGCGACTTATTTTTCAACAACTTAATCCAAGCGTCATCGATTATGTCACCTTAAGTAAGGAAATAACTTTGGCGGAAGTAAATATTAATAATCCAAAGTTCTTCAATAAGACTTTAGACGAACTGGATTTTCGTAATCGTTATAATGTCAATGTGATTATCATTGTTAGTAAGGATGATGAAGTTAATCAAATGCCGCAAGCTAATGATGTTATTCAACCCCACGATAAAATTACAGTTGTTGGGAATTTGAAGGATATTCGTAAATTAAACGATATTGTTAGTTAAATAATGGGTGAAGAGAATTGATAGTCGTTATTGGGATCGTAGTTGTTATAGTTGTTGGAATTATTGGATGGTTGATCTGGCAAAGGCAACAGGTCTGGAAAAAGATAAGTACTGATTTATCGATACGCGGGGATGTTCAAATCCTTGATATGAGCATTGGCAACGGAAAAACGTTTATTAACCTTGCCAAGCAATTGACTGCTCCCGGCAAAATTATGGGAATAGTTAAAAATGAAAAGCAAGCACAGCAAGTGAAAGAACTGATCAAAGAAGAGGCAGTAGCTGATCGCGCGAAAGTAGAATTGACTGATAACACTAATTTGCCTTTCACTGATCATCAGTTTGACTATGTTTTGATTAGCAATTTACAGCAGGTGAAACCAGCAATTACGCAAGGACGTGTTTTGCAAGAGGCGATAAGGGTCCTCGCTTTCAAGGGAACCATCGTGATTACTGCTACTACTGTACAACGCTATCGTCAACTACTGGAATATTATCGGTTTAAAGATATTAAAGTTAAACAAATAGGTGGACAGCGCGTGATGATCGCGCGACGAAACTAAAATAAAGAAGCAGGGTTTGAACATAAATACCGTTCAGCCCTGCTTCTTTAATTCAGTTGTAAAATGAGATTGATAAAAGCGTCACACCAAAGATAAAATTTTTTAATATCAAATTACTCTCCCAAAAGTAAATAGTGCCCAGTCTTTTATTGCATCAAAAATTACAACAAAATTTATTATTATCTTACAATATTTGATTGCTTTTTTAAACACTGATAACTGAAAATAAGTTATTCATTAATGATACTATTGATTTCAAGATCCTATAAAAGAAAAATCCGAACTACAATTTCGCAAAAATTGAAAACTGTAGTTCGGATTTTCATATTTTAAAGCGAAGAATTAATAATTAATTTTGGGCCTCATTGGGTACATATTTATTAAGATTCTTTTGTAATTGGAAGTTGTGATTTTAATAGTTTCAGTATGCTTTTCGATAGTTGTTCAGCTTCTTCTCTTGGGTATTGATTGAGAAAAGTTTCTAATTGCTGCTGGTATGGGCCAATATTAGTTGTATAAGTTGTTTCTTCCTTTAATAAATTTTCCATTGGTACATTAAGACCTTTTGCCAACCGATAGAGTGTTTTTGCACTAATGTTTGGTGTAGTGCCACGTTCAATTTTTGAAATGTAATTAACAGACAGATTACTTAATTCTGCTAATTGTTCTTGTGTCATTTTTAACTGATGCCTTCTAGTAGTGATATTTTTTCCTATTGTTTTATTCATTTTTAACCTCTGTATTGCTTTTATTTCAAGCTTACGGAGTAATTTCATTAAAAATAAGTTACAAGTAGACTATATCTTTATGTTCCAACTAGAAAATGTGCTAATTGGAACATAAAGTCTTGTATCAACTGGAATAGCTAGATATAATTTAATTGTTAGTTTTTTTCGGAGTTAGGAGGAGAATATTAATTATGGAAGTAAATACTAAAAAAATTTTAGCAGCAGTGGCTACCATTTCTGTTACTACGGTAACTGCTGGTGTAACTGTTACACAAACTAATGCTCATGCTGATACAGTTGATCAAGCTGCTACTCAAACAACTAACGATCAATTGAAGCAAGCTGAACAAAACGTTGACGTGCAAAAGCAAAATGTTCAATCAGCGACATCAGCTGATAACCAAGCTGCAGATGCAGTCAACAAAGCTCAAGAAGATGTTAATGCTGCTTCAGACGCTACGAACAAAGCTAGTCAAACAGCTACTAGTGATGCTCAAGCAGTTAGTCAAGCAAGTGATGCTGTCAAAACTGCTCAAGATCAATTAAATGCTGCATCACAAGCTGCTGCCAACCGTGATCAAGCGCAAGCAGATCTCGATCAAGCTAAATCTGATCAAGCTGCAATTGCTAATCAAAATGTTAATGGTCAATTAAATTCGGCTGTTAGTGATGCTCAATCAGCAGCTAATAGTGCTTCAGCTGCTCAACAACAAGCATCAGCTGCTAATGATCAAGCTCAAACTGCATTATCAGCTGCTCAAAACAAGTTGAGTGAAGCTGAAAAGGGTGCTGGTCAAAGTGTTACTCAAGCTGATGTTGACGCTGCACAATCAGCTGTAAATGATGCACAAGCACAAAAAAATACTGCTGATCAGCAAGTTAATGCTAAGTCAGCAGCAGTTCAAACTGCGGATTCAAATGTAAGCGCAGCACAAACTGCTGCAGATCAAGCTAATGCTGATCTAAATAATGCTCAACAAAATAGTAATGCTAAGCAACAAGCATTAAGTGAAGCTCAACAAGCTTTAACTAATGCTCAAAAGCAAGGCGGACAAACTTCTGAGACAAGTACTAAGAAGAGTGTCGCAGATATCTTATGGATTCCAGATAACTTTGAAACAGTGATGAAGGGTGCATTTGATAATGGCGCTAAATTAACACAAGCACAAATTGATATGCTCAAGCAACTTTATACTAAGAATGTTAACGCCTTCACTGATAATATGGACAATGTCTTTAGCGACGCTGATTACGACACTACTTATGACTTAAGCGGTCGTTCATACAATGTCACCGATAAGCAAGGTCGTGGTACAAAGGCTGCTGATGAACTTAGCGTATTTGCAGCTGACGTATTAAATGCTTTCCGAACAAAGCTGGGTGTTACTCCAATGACTGTCAATTCAGCATATAATGAGTTAACACAAGTTTCTGTATATAATATTCCTGGTAAATCTGAGATTGGCGGCCTTCATCGGTCTGATTTAATTGGTGTAGGCGGATCTTCAGTTGAATTTGATTACGGTGTAACTCAAGCATATCCAATTTTAAATGAGCCAAATACTTATTCAATGGATCAACTTAAATATAATGTATTCTTGCAATTAATGGATGCAATGTTCCGTGATTACTCAACAGATAATGGACTTATTCAAGGTGACCATGCGGGTACATTACTTGGTCATTTTGGTGGTAATAATCCGTATGCAAAACACCAATATCTTTTAGTGATGCTTAATCCAGAAACTGGTTCATCACTTGCAAATACAGAAACATACGTTGTCAATTTTTCACCTAATGACGAAACCGCAGCTAAATTTAGCCCATATGACTACACTTCTAAGCTTGACAATAACAACGGTTCATCAGCTGATTTAACTGATTTACAAAACAAGGTTGATCAAGCTCGAACTGAATTGCAACAAGCTGAAGCTGCTGTTCAACAAGCTCAAGCTACTAAGACAGCTGCTGATCAAAAGCTAAATGATGCTAAGCAAGCTCAAAGTGATGCCCAAACTCAATTGAATCAAGCTAAGGCTGCTCAAAGTCAAGCTGAACAAGCATTAGATGCTGCTAATCAAAAACTTGCTGATACAAAAGTTGCTCTTGCTGAAGCTCAAAAGAATGCTGCTGATCATACTGCAACAATCAAGAACCTTCAACAACAAGTAGCTGATGCTCAAGCTAAGGCTGCTCAAGCTAAGAAGGCATTAGATGAAGTAAACACTAATGTTCAAACTGCTAATGACAAGTTGAGTCAAGCTCAATCAGCACTTAATGATTGGACTAATGCTAAAAAGGCAGCTGATCAAAAGGTTGCTGACTTGCAAAAGGCGCTTGACAATGCTGATCCTGCAGCTGTTGACGCTGCTCAACAAGCATTGGCTGATGCTCAAGCTAAGTTAAGTGAAGCTGAAACAAAGGCTGATGCTTCTAAGAAGGCTCTTAAAGCTGCACAAGCTAAGTTAGCTGATGCTCAAAAGACATTAGATGAAGCTCAGAGCAAGAAGAGTCAAACTGCTGATGCTTTAGCTAAGGCGCAAAAGGCATTAACTGCTGCTCAAGCTGAACTTGACCGGATTAAGAACAGCCAACCATCAACACCAGATCAACCTCAAACTAAGACTGATGCCGAACAATACGGTGATGCTGTTCAAATGAAGCCAATTGACACGACTGTCGATGGTCAATTACCAGAACCGCAATTTATCAATGGTTTCCATAAAGTCGTTAAGACAACTGATTCAATGCTTGTCCTTAGTGCTACTAAGACTGATGCTGTTAGTCTCCCAGAAGGAACAACGGCAAGCTGGGCTAATGTCAACACTGTTAAGGCTCACTTAGCTAATACTGGTACTTACTACGAAGATGTTCTTGTAACATTCCCAGACGGTTCAACGACAACTGTTAAGGAACAATTGAATGTCACTGCTGCTAAGACTCCAGATCAACCAGTAACTCCAGACAAGCCTACGCAACCATCTAATTCAAACAAAGGTACTGATATAACTCCATCAACATCAACTGATGATCACCGAATGACCACTGATACAACTACACCGTCAACTTCAGCTATTAACCAATTAGCTTCTAATGCTACTGGTACTAATACTGTTGAACCAGTAGCAAATCAAATCGATAGCACTAATGAATATATGACACGGGAAGAATATAAAGCGCAACAAAATGCTAAGAAGTTGCCACAAACTGGTAATGATAGTAATCGAGCACTTAGTTTGGTAGGTTTAGGGCTAGCGACATTTGCGACGATGTTTGGCTTAAGTAAGAAGAGGAATTTCTAGGAAAGATGACAGGAGAAGAAATGGCTCAATTATTAGTATCTATTTTTGCTCCCATAATCTCTGCAGTTGTTACGATTATGGTTGTTGTTCCTGCTTCTTATCATGCAGCTATTCATAAGGAAAGCAATTGGCGGGCTAGGTTAATGGAGCTTTGTTCAATCGAAGTTATTACTGATAAGAAGATTTTGGAGTTAAGGGCGTTAGCTAATCCTTATAGAAAGCCTAATAGAGATTTAGACTTAGACAATATCATTATTAAATTCTGCGACAATTACTATAATCATATTACTGCAGAAAATTCCAAAAAAGTGGCTCGGCAATTTAGGATGATTGCAAGAACCCTTCTAAAACATGACTGGAATTATAGTAAGCATATAATATTACGGTGGAAGATAAAAAAGAAAAATAAGGATCTCGTAACTAAGCTAAAACAATATCTTGAATCTGATGAATATACTTTATAAATATTCATTTTTGAGTCCCACTATAAACGAAATAGACCTCCAAAGTTCGGTTTATTACCGGATGTTGGAGGTCTATTTTTGAACTCGCTATTTGTCTTTTATAGATGTAGCCTAGCTTATATTGCCGCCTCTTTTATTTAGTAAAAAGAAGGAACTCCATATTATTAAGTGTTTTCAAAGTTAAGCATTGAAGATAGCGATAACAAGCTATAATAAGGAATTAAATTAGCATTTGCTACTATTGCAAAAATAAAATATTGATTTATACCAGCACCAGCAAGTTCAACCCCGTGACCAAGCTAGCCAAAACATATCCAAGGACGGTTTGCCAGGATGAATTAACGTGTGGACCCATCAGCTTTTTATTGCCAGTCAAAGCAACAAGGGGATAGAGCGTAAATGGTAAGGCAATACTCAGAACAATCTGGGCATAAATGATGAGTTGCTCAAATTGCTCTTCGTTGAAATTAATCATGAAGCCGATAATTAGGATTGGCACAAGGGTTACAGCTCGAGTAAGGAGACGCCTTTTCCAGAGTGGGAGGCGAATATTGATAAATCCTTCCATGACAATTTGGCCAGCCAAGGTACTAGTGATTGAAGAAATTAAACCAGTTACCAAAAGAGCAAAGGCAAATAGCCAACTCATTAATGGACTAGCGAGGCTACCAACGATTTGAGGATTCTTTAGTCCGAAAAAGACGTCCTCGAGACTACCGAGACTTGCCGCATGAAAGAAGAGGGTTCCGCCAAGGATAAGCAGAAGGGCGTTGACGATGAAGGCCGCAAAAAGATGAATTAATGAATCCCAGTTAGCAAATCGGAGCGTTTCTTTGACCTGCTTTGGATCATGTTCATCGTAGCGTCGACTTTGTGCCAGGGAGGAATGAAGGTAAATATTATGGGGCATAATTGTGGCCCCGACAATCCCTAAACTAATTAGCAGCTCACTGTGATTAGAAAAAATCGATGAACGGGGAACAAAACCGTCCATGATCGCGGAAAATTCAGGGTGGGCCCGACAGACTTCAATCGCAAAGATGGCGCCGACAACCAGAATAGCAGTTAAAACGATAAATTCAATTCGGCGGATCCCAAAATGAAGGAAAAATAAGACAACTAGCACGTCCGCGATTGTTAACAGCACCCCGATAAGTAATGGTAGTTTAAATAGCATGTTTAAGGCAACGGCAGTTCCTACTACTCCGGTTAAGTCAGTTGCCATCATGGCGATTTCGTTAAATAACCATAAGGCAATCCGCAGGGGGGTAGGTAAACGCCGCGCAATTGCTTGGGCGAGGTCGGTTCGGGTGGTAACGCCGAGTTTGATTGATAAAGATTGCATATACATAGCGATTAAAATGGCGGTAAAAAGGACCACTAATAGTTGGTAACGGTATTGGCTACCACCGGCAAGAGATGTTAACCAGTTTCCTGGGTCCATATAACCAACGGCGACTAAAGCACCCGGACCACTATAGGCGAGAAACTTTTGCCAAAATGCACTTTGATAGACATTTGGAACATCAACACTTCCATTGATTTCGTCTAAACTTTTTCGTTCCATTTTTATCCCTTTCGTTGCACAAGATCAGTAATAAACTGAGCAAATTCTGGTGAGTCATTGAGCGAAGGCACCATTACAAGGTTATTTCCGCCATTTTCACGAAAGACCTGATAGTTTTGCACTTGATCTTCTTCTAATGTTTCTAAACAGTCCGCCACAAATGATGGAGCAACAACTAACACATCACGATGACCGAGTTGTGCCTCATTAAGTAGCGTATTCCGGAGGTAAGGTTTTAACCATGGCATTGGGCCAAACTTAGATTGGTAAGCCATCTTAATTTGCTTTTCAGGAATATCAAGGCGTTTAATCAGTTCCGCGGTGGCTGCTTCGGTTTCATCGCGATAAGGATCACCATGATTAACCATAGCTGTCGGAATTCCATGATACGAAATAAGTAATTTATCATATTTTCCTCTATCCCATGCCGTTTGAATTTGCTTAGCCAATAAGTCTAAATAATCTTCTTCTGCCGAGAAACGATCAATTATTTTCGCTTCTGGATCAGCATCCTTTACCTTGTCAATAACCGTTTGGGTTGTACTTTTAGTAAAAAAAGGGAAGAGCGGCAAAACTGTAATATTTTGACATTCCTTTTTCATTTCGGTAATTGTGTCGCTAATTTTAGGTTTGCCATAGGTCATTGCCATTTTGACAACCCATTCCGGCATTAATTCCTGAACCTTAGCAACCAACCGTTCTGTGTAGACAATCAATGGAGACCCATCTTTTGTCCAGCAATTACGATAAAAAGTCGCTGATCGCCATGACCGAGTTGGAAGAATAATCCCACGAAGGAGTGGCTGCCATAATGCTGGGGGCATTTCAATAACATTCCGATCACTGAGAAATTCTTTCAAATAACGTTTAACGTCGGGAGTTGTTGGTGTATCGGGTGAACCGAGATTGACTAATAGTAGTCCATTCTTTTTCATAGGTATCGCTCCTGCTTTATAAAATAATTCTTTTTTATTTTACACCTGTCCATATAAATTTTCTTGACAACTTACTTTTAACTAGTTATTATTACTGTAATTTGAAATACGAGGAAATTACCAATGGAAAACAATTATTTTGTTAACGCAAATATTTGTTGTTGTGAATCGCGTCTTATGCGACTCACTTTTTGGTATACTCATTTTTAATTGAATTACTATCAAGTTGATAACACATAAGGCGCAAATCCAAGATTATTTCTTGAGTTTGCGCCTTTTTGTATACTCTGAGGAAGAAGGAACTATTATGTTAGTTGAAAATACTTATGATTTGATTGGTCACACCCCCTTGATGCACTTGCCAATGAAGACTCCGAATGACGTTAATATTTATGCTAAGCTCGAAATGTTTAACCCAGGTGGCAGTATCAAGGATCGTTTGGGGATGGCGCTAATCCAGCGAGGAATGGAAGAAGGAAAAATAACAGATACAACGACAATCATCGAGCCAACTGCCGGAAATACAGGGATTGGAGTCGCTTTAGCAGCACTAAAATACCATTTACCAGTTAAATTAGTGGTACCAGAAAAGTTTAGTTTTGAAAAGCAAACGTTAATGCGTGCATTGGGAGCTGAAGTGATTAATACTCCAAGTGAAGAAGGGATCAAAGGAGCAATTGCGGCCGCCAAAGAATTAACTGCTGAAATCGGGGATGCTTATGTGCCTTTACAATTTCAGAATCCAGCGAATCCTGATGTTTATCAGCACACCTTGGGACCAGAAATTTTAGCTGATCTTGCTAATAAACCGCTGGCGGCCTTTGTAGCTGGGGCAGGAAGTGGTGGTACTTTTGCGGGGATTCAAAAGGCGCTCCAAGATGCTTACCCAGAATTGAAAGGCTATATTGTTGAACCAGCTGGATCGATTTTAAATGGTGGTCCAGCCCATAGTCATCGCACGGAAGGAATTGGCGTTGAATTTATTCCGCCATTCTTCAAGGATTTAGATTATACTGGGGTAAAAACGATTAGTGATGACGATGCATTCTATTATGTTCGCTGGGTTGCTAAAAATCTCGGCCTCTTTATTGGTAGCTCTAGTGGGGCTGCGCTTGCGGCGAGTTTAGAAGTTGCTAAAGAATTGCCACACGGGGCTAATTTAGTCACGGTATTTCCTGATTCAAGCGAGCGTTACCTCAGTGAACATATTTATGAGGAATAGGCATGAATATCTTTCATTTCATTACGGATCGTTCATACATTAAAGAAGAACAAAAACGAGAGCGTACTAAGTTAAATTGGTTAAAAATCTTTAGTTGGCCTCGTTAATTCATTTTAGCTATCTATTAATATTCAATGTTTCTATTTCTAATTTAGTCGAACTCTCACTATAATTAAGTAAGAAAGGACGGGATCATGATGAAGATTGTTGTATTAACAGGAAGTCCCCATCATCCAGGAACTTCTGAGCAATTAGCAGATGCCTTTGTTAAGGGCGCTACTGAAGCAGGAAATGAAGTTTATCGCTTTGATGCTGGACGCCGGACTGATGAATTTTCGATGATTGAATTGGAAGACAATCATCCCGGACAAGAAGTTGCGATTGAACCGAATGATGTTATTACTAATGAAGTAATGCCTAAGCTGTTAGCGGCAGACATGGTAGTCTTGGTTAGTTCGCTATATTATTATGGGATCAATGCAGCCCTAAAAGCAGTGATTGATCGTTTCTACAACTATAACCATGAACTTCATGGCGGAAAGAAAGCTATTACTTTAGTGAGTGGTTATGGTCAAGAAGATGCCTTTGCTTCACTTGACTTATATTTTAAGCAATTGCTTGAATATATGCGTTGGGACAAAGTAGGAGAGGTACTCGCAGCTGATTCTTGGAATAATCAAAAATTGGCTAAACACGTTGAAGAAGCTTACCAGCTGGGAAAGACAGTTAAATAGCATGAGGGGAGCACTGGTGTCTTTGCATTTGATGTGAAGAATCCCCTCAAATAATGGGCCTCCGATGTTCAGTTTCACTGAGCAAGGGAGGCTATTATTGTACTGCTGCTTTTATTAGTTCAATTTCTGTAAAACTATTTTCTTATTAGTAGACAGATGTCGTGAAAATGTGAACAACCTTTGAAAGATAATAAAAGAATTTTTTTAATCGATTGCTAAACAATATTCTTGATAACGTTATCATAATATAATTGTATTGTACAAAAATTATAAAAAGATCAATTATAATTTCCTATGACTAAAGCGAATAGATGAAATGGTATTTACTATTTCGCCACTCTAATCACAGGAGGATTTAAGAATGTTATCGAGAAACAATGCACAATTAATGATTAGAAAATTTCAACCAACTCGGCAACGATTTGGATTAAAAAAACTAACAATTGGGGTTGCCTCAGTTTTATTAGGATTAACTTTTATTAACGGGACGGCATCTGCTAATGAGGATAAGACAATCTTTACTGGTCAAGAAGAACCAGCAGTTGCTGCGGTAACAACTGCCGAGCAAGATGATAGTACTACTGTCGCATTAACTACTCCGGTAAGTGACAGTAATATAGCTTCGGTCGTAAATGATGTCGCTGAATCAACGGCTGCTTCTATTAATAGTACTGCAGATGTTACAGCTGAAATTTCGATGTCAACATCGCCAATTAATAGCGCTGATATTGAAACCACTTCATCGGTCTCATCAGTTGCTTTTCCAGCAGTTAGCGAATCAACCGAAAATAATGTTGTTGCTAGCAATGCGGTTACTGAACAGACAGCTCCTACTAATAATTCAATTGGTACAGTTGATATTATTCATAATGATCCACTACTTAAAGATTATGGAATTGATATTAACCACCTTGATGCGAAAAGTACTCTATTATTAGCCTCGCTTTTCCATATTTTTGCTAATAATGCTAACTTAGGTGCTGATGTTAATGGAAATATTGCGGTGGGTACATTAGGCGGATCAATTGATTTTGGTACGCGCGGGGACTCGATTCACTTAATTAATGGAGATATTTACTATATCCAAAATTTAACAGACGCGTTGAATTCAGGTTCGTTTCGTAATAAAGAATTTAACCATGTTATTTTTGGTAACGATATTGATGTTCAGATTATTAATGACAAAGTCTATGTTAATGGTCAGTGTATGGATAATTTGAAAACTCATGAAGTCTTTAAGGATGGTGCGGGAACTAACTATATTGATTTTGAAGCTGTCTTTAAGCGATTGATTAAAGCATCTGAATTCTATGCAGAAAAGGAAAATTCTGCAGGAGCTATTTTTAATGTTTCAGATATGAATAACCGCTATATTGACGTTTCAAAGGCAACTGCAACAGATAATGTAATATATGTTAACGTCCCAGCTGAGTATTTAGCGGCTCCTCAACCTCTTAAAATTTATGGCTTATCAAGTAAAATCGATGGACCAACAATTGTCATTAATGTGACAGGAGTTAGTGGTAAAGAATTAAATATTTGTACACAAATTCATCTCTACTACGATGACGATAAAGTTGAAATTAATAACGGTGAAAGTCATGCTGTTCCAAATCACTTATTATGGAATTTTAGCGATTTGGAGAAAATTAATGTTTGCAGTGGACGTTTCATGGGTAGTATCTTGGCGCCATTGGCAACAGTAAATGCGCATGTCAACATTGATGGCAATATTGTTGCTGATACAGTGAATATTATTGGTGGTGAGTCACATCGTTGGGATATTCATCCCGTTTTCCCAGATGATAGTTTCATTGAAATTCCTCCAATAAATCCAAAGCCTGATCCGGGTCCAGAGCCAGAACCGGAACCGGAACCAGAGCCAGAGCCGAAACCAGAACCAGAGCCAGAGCCAGAACCAGAACCAGAGCCGGAACCAGAGCCAGAGCCAGAACCAGAACCAGAACCAGAACCGGAACCAGAACCAGAGCCAGAGCCGAAACCGGAACCAGAGCCAGAGCCAGAACCGGAACCAGAGCCAGAGCCGGAACCAGAGCCGGAGCCAGAACCGGAACCGGTAGAACCAAAGCCTGATCCAGGTCCAGAGCCAGAACCAGAGCCGGAACCGGTAGAACCAAAGCCTGATCCAGGTCCAGAGCCAGAACCAGAACCGGAACCAGAGCCGGAACCAGAGCCGGAACCAGAACCGGAACCAGAGCCGGAACCAGAGCCGGAACCAGAACCGGAACCGGAGCCAGAGCCAGAACCGGAACCGGAGCCAGAACCGGAACCGGAGCCAGAGCCAGAACCGGAACCGGAGCCGGAGCCAGAACCGGAACCAGAGCCAGAACCGGAACCAGAGCCAGATCAATCTGTTCCTGAACTGACATTGAATAATAAAGATACGGTTATTCAGGATAATAAGGTGAAAAAAGTAGTTGCCACATCAGACTTACATCTTATTAATATGACTCAGCAAGCAGAAAATAAAACTAATGAATTACCACAAACCGGTAATGAGCCAGAGAATTTAGCAGTATTAGGATTAATTGCTGCTGTATTGGGCTTTGGGATTTTATCAAAGAAGAAAGTGAAATAGAAAAAGCGTTAAATTGGAGGAAAGGCGATATGCTACTAAAATAAATCCTCAATTTAACGCTTTTAATAATTTAGAAGAATATTTTACTCATAATAATCATAAATACCAATAAACAGGTTGAGCTAATCGCAGCCGCGCCAAAAACGGCTCCTCCGCGTTTAAAAATAACCTTAAAGTTTACTGAAACACCTAATGCAGCCATTGCCATTCCTAAAAAGATATAGGCTGCTTGAACAAGTGCATCAAGAAAGACTGGTGAGAATGGGAGAAAGGTTCCTAACACACTAGTTAAAATAAAACCACCAAGGAACCAAGGAATTGGTAATTTCTTTGGTTCTTTAGTATGTTCTTCCTCGCTTTCAATTACAAGACGGTGTTGGTACCAGTAACCAACAATTAAAGCGACTGGCGCCAAGAGAAGAACCCGTGAAAGCTTCATAATAAGGGCGTTATCTAAACTTGCTTCACCAAAAGCTCCCCCGGCTGCAACGGCATGAGCAATTTCATGTAATGAACCCCCGGCAACAATTCCAAACTGTGGATCAGTAAGCCCGAGTAATGGTTTGATTCCAATTTCAACTAAAGTAAAAACTGTCCCCATTACACAAACAACAGCAACAGCTAATACTTCATTTTCTCGTTTGCGCTCCTCGTTGTCAGTTTCAATTTGTGGTGAAACCCCCATTACGGCAGCCGCTCCACAAATGCCACAGCCACAAGCAGAAAGGATAGCTAATTCATCTTCTGCACCAAACTTTCGACTAAGCCAATAAGTGAGGACAATCGTTCCGGTAACCCCAATAGCTGCAACCAAAATAGTCTTAACCCCAGCGGCAGCAAGTTTTTCTAGGTTTAAGCGGAAACCAAGAAGAATAATACCAAGCCGTAAAAATTTGTTAGAAATAAATCCGATGCCGCCTTGAGCCTCATTACGCAAGCTAGCAGGAGTCAACTGCATGGCAATACCTAATAATAAAGCAATAACCAATGCCCCGATTAAGTTGACATAAGGTAGTTTTGCTAAAAGCACCCCAGCAACAGAACAAATTAAGGTCATAATGGCAGCAATCCAGAATGACTTAGTCTTCATAATATTCATTAGATTTTCTAACCCCCAAATAATAATTGATACCTTATCACTTTAACAAATGTATCATGATAAACAAGGGGAAATTTGTGAATTAATAACAATTTTTTGCCTGTATCGTTTATTGCATATTGAGGTTATACTATTATTTGTAATTTTAACATTTAGAAAAATCAAAATGAGGTGAGAAAATGGAAATTAAAAGTGTTAACTTAGATCAACCATATTTGTCTCTAGATATTTATCATAGTAATACTGATAAAGCTTTACCCGGTCTTGTTATTTTGCCAGGAGGCAGTTATAACCAGATTATGGAACGAGATTCTGAACGGGTGGCATTAACGTTTGCAACCCATGCATGGCAAACGTTTGTTGTGCGGTATCCAGTGGTTGAACATAAAAATTATGAAGAAGCCAAAATAGCAGTTCACCAAGCATTTGAATATATTGTTAACCATGCAGATGAATTAGATGTTGACGCTGATCGACTGGGAATTATTGGCTTTTCTGCAGGAGGCCAAATTGCCGCTGCATATAGTAACGAAAAACTAACACATGCTAAATTCGCCGCATTAGGATATCCTGTTATTCAACCCTTGATTGATGAACGCATGGGGGTTACAACAGAAAATGTAGCGGAATTGGTAAATCCACAAACACCACCAACCTTTATGTGGGGATCGGCAAAAGATGAATTAACTCCCTTTATTGATCACCTCCAAGTATATGCAGATGCATTAATCAAGCATGATGTTCCATATGAATTACATGAGTTTGGCACTGGGGGACATGGAATCGCATTAGCTAACGAATATACTGGTATTGTTAATAATGATCGGGTAGATAATCATATGGGGAAGTGGTTCCCACTATTTCTTGAGTGGTTAACTGAATTAAATTTAATTTAGCTAAAAATTATGGAGCTTCAAACGACTATTATTTTGTCGCGTGAAGCTCCTTTTTAACATTAAGTTGGTAACGTTGATTATTTCCCAGGAAATATTAAATTTCAATTTTCTTTGTGGCAATTTGCTTAATGAAATTTTGATCATGTTCAACAATTAGCATTGGTGGTCGCTTTTCTTGAATTAACTGAATTAGTTGTTGCTGATTATAGGTATCAAGATAGTTTAGCGGTTCATCCCATAAATAAAGGTGGGCAGGCTCAGCTAATGACCGTGCTAGTTCAACTTTCTTTTGTTGTCCCATGCTCATTTCTTCAATCGGAACATCAAAAGTAGCGCGCTCCATTCCTAATTTACGAAGAAGGTTAAGAAATTGATCGTAGTTAATTTTAGAAGAAGATGCAAACTTACGTAAACTTCCATGATTATCAGAATAATCTTGACGTACTGTGCTGATTTTAAGGGCACTGCTAAAAAGTATCTCTCCGCTTTGCTTACCACTGAATGTCCCGATGATTGCATTAATAATACTAGATTTTCCAGTACCATTATTCCCACAGAGCAGGACCTGGTCATTTTTTTCAATGATTGTAGTGATATTAGAACAGAGTTGTTTAGTTGGATACGATAACGTTAGATCATTAATACTTAATAATGGTTGATGATTAGTGGGGAGGACATTAATTGTTAGCGGAACAACTTTTTCAATTTCTTTTAAAAGCCCTTTTCTTTCCTCAATGGCAGTATCTAAGCGTCCTTTCATTATGGTTGCCTTTTTCATCATTTTTGCAGCTTTGGCACCAATAAAGCCTTTATCCGCATGCGAATTATTTCTCTTTTCATTTTCTGCTTGTTGAGCCCATTGAGATTTTGCCTGCCGTGTTTGCTTTAAATGATGAATATCTTTTAATAAATTTTCGTTTTTCTTAATGGCCGTAGAATCTCGTTGCTCCTTATGAATAAAATAATCACTGTAATTACCACGGGTTAAAACAAGCTGGTGTTGTTCAATCACTAATGAATGGTCAATGATTTTGTCGAGAAAATCCTGGTCATGACTAGTGATAATGAAGCCGTTCTTTTTCGCTTTTAGATATTGAGCAATTTGTTTTCGACCATCCTGATCAAGGTGATTAGTAGGTTCGTCAAGCAGGGGGAAAAATCCATCTTGAGCAAAAAGGGTTGCTAGCATCACACGTGTTTGTTCGCCACCACTAAGACTACTGAAAGGTTGCCATAGTAATTCTGTGGGAGTTGCCATCAAATTTAATTCTCGTTCGATTTGCCATTGCTCACCTTGATAGCCACTTCTCATAAGGACATTCAATGTGTAATCATTCGGTTCACGAATTACTAATGGATAATAGTTAAACTTAAGATTGGTTTGAATACTTCCTTGAAAGGAAAGTTGTTTTTGCAAGATTTTGAGTAGTGTAGTTTTGCCCCGACCGTTTCGTCCAAGAAGACCAAGTTTCCAATCGCTGCTAATATTAAGATCACAATGATTAAAAAGCGGTTCTTGTCCTGGATAAGCAAAAGTTAAATTATTTATCGTGATTGGTTCCATTAAAAAATCACCCTTTCGTTACTCGCAGAAAAGGTAACGAAAAAAAGCCTACCACTACAGGTAGACTTTTAAACTAATGGTATTGGCCCATTAGTTCTCACTTATTGATCAATCATTGAAAAATAATTCTACCCGTAGTACCTTTCTGCGTGAATCCACAGTTCTAGATACATTAAATTGTGTAGAATTAAAATTTCAATGGATGATCCCTCCTAAAATTTGCTGCTAATAATATAGCAATTTACCTTCAACTTGTCAATCAACTAATTTAATTCGCCTTCAGCAATTTGATCCAACATTGGACGCGAAGGAATAAAGAAGAGTTGACCACCTAAAATATCAGAGAAAGTTAGGAGATAATCGTTTTGCTCAAGCATATTTTCAAGCATCTTCTTAGTTACAGTCCAATGCCGTGAATAACCAATAAAGAAAGTTCCGGTATTATCAGCGGCAGGGTCTGAATATGGAACATTCATGCGCACAATCTTCTGTTCAATACCATCAATTTCCGCTTGGGAAGCGACATTATGAGCATTCTTAAACTTCTCTTTTTCGCTTAATTCTAAGTCAGAAAACTTCTTTCGTCCAACAGCTTTTTCTTGCGTTTCAGTAGTTAGCTTATTCCAAATGTCCATGTTATGCCGCCATTTTTGTGCAAAGGCATATGAACCATTTTCAAACGTAGGATCCTCATCACCAATAATTGCGTATTCAGCAGCATCCTGAGGTTCTGGATTTTCAGTTCCATCAATAAAGCCGATAATGGCCCGGCCTTCAAAATAGCGAAAGCCCTTTGTTTCATCAACAACATTAGTAATATCTCTAATGAAGAGCATTACTTGAGCCATGAATTCGTAAACTGCAGCCTCATCGTTTGCACGAATATGGAGGAAAATATCTCCTTTTGCGGCAGGCATTTTGTATTTTGGACCGGTTAATGTTTGGTAAGTTTCTAATTCTTTGGGTTTAGGGGCATTTGGGAAAAGATAGTCCCATGCGTCGTTGCTAAAGCCTAAAGAAACTTTAAGATTACCTTTATTATCCCGAATTCGCAGTGATCGAGTAATTGCTTGGAACCGTTCAACAAATTCTTGAATTGCTTCTTGTTCCTTTGCTTGATTTTCTCGTTTTAATTCTAATACAGTAAATTGGACATGTTCACCGGCGTCTTTCCAAACGTCTTGAGCTTTACTGGGATTCATTACCATTAGCTTCAGCCTCCTTAAAATTATTACAAGGCAATTATAGCATTCTTTAAGGATAATTCTTAGATTAAGTTGAAGCCGCTTTCAAACTGAATTAAAATAAAATTGATACTAATTTTACAAAAGAGGCGGTTATTGTGCAGGAAACACAAACGAAGAAAAAACATCATTTTCATATGCCCTCTGCGTTTACAATTTTATTTTTAATTATTATTTTAATTGCAATTTTAACGTGGATTATTCCAGCAGGGACATATGAAACAGATAAAGCTGGAAATATTATATCTGGTACATATAAAGCAGTTACAAATAAACCCCAGGGAATTTGGGATGTCTTTATGGCACCCGTTATCGGGATGGTCGGTGATAAAAAGACGGATGGAGCCATCTCAGTATCACTATTTATTCTTGTTATTGGTGGATTCTTAGGAGTAGTCAATAAGACAAATGCATTAAACGAAGGGATCGGTTCAATCGTTCGCCGGTATAAGGGGCGAGAAAAACAATTGATTCCAATTTTAATGCTTCTGTTTGCCCTTGGCGGATCAACATATGGAATGGGGGAAGAAACGATTGCATTCTATCCTCTCTTGATTCCCGTGATGATGGGCGTTGGCTTTGATTCGATTGTGGCGGTTGCGATTGCTTTAGTGGGAAGCCAAGTTGGTTGTTTAGCATCAACTGTTAACCCCTTTGCCACAGGAGTAGCTTCGCAAACGTTAAATATTTCTCCCGGTGATGGTTTAGTTTCCCGGGTAATACTTTTAATTATTACGATAACGATTAGTATTATTTATGTTTACCACTATGCATCGGTAATTGAAAAAGATCCAACTAAATCATTGGTTTACAATCAACGAGCAGAAGACGAAAAACACTTTTTAGTCAAGGCTGACCCTAATGACGACCATAAGATGACCGGCCGCCAAAAGACAGTTATTTGGCTATTCGGAATTACTTTTGTTGTGATGATTCTAGGATTAATTCCATGGTCAAACCTTAATAGTCATTGGACATTTTTTGATAAATTTACAAAGTGGTTGGTTAATATCCCATTTCTCGGTGATTTATTAGGGCATGATATGGCACCGCTTGGAACATGGTACTTCAATGAAATTACCATGCTCTTCCTCTTTATGTCGGTCTTGATTATGGCTGTTTACCATATGAAGGAAAGCGAATTTATTGATGCCTTCATGTCAGGAATGGGAGATTTCTTGAGCGTTGCAATTATTGTGGCAGTTGCACGGGGAATTCAAGTAATAATGAATAATGGGATGATCACTGGGACAGTTCTTCACTGGGGAGAATTGGGCCTTCATGGATTATCGCAAACGATTTTTATTATTTTGACATATATTTTCTATATCCCAATGTCATTCTTAATTCCATCAACATCTGGGTTAGCTGCGGCAACGATGGGAATTATCGGACCAATGGGGCATTTTGCGCATGTTTCTGGTAGCCTTGTTATTACCGCTTATCAAGCAGCTTCAGGTTGGGTTAACCTTATCACCCCAACTTCGGGAGTTGTTATGGGAGCATTAGCAATTGCTCATATTAATGTCGGCATTTGGTGGAAATGGATGTTGAAATTAATGATTTATCTCTTTATTGCTACTTGCTTGTTCTTAGGAATTGCTGCCTTGCTCTAGGAGGGGATTTGAATGGATAAAATTATTACAGAAGATGAACAAAAAGCTGCTGTTAAAACTTTAGAACGACTAATTTCTGTTCCATCATATAATCAACCAGCAGAAGAAGGCGCACCATTTGGCAGAGGGATTCGGAACGCCCTCGATGAAATGATGAAGATTTGTGATGAATTAGGTTTTAAGACCTATGAAGATCCAGACGGGTACTATGGCTATGCGGAAGTTGGTAGTGGGGACAAAATTTTTGGTGTAATTTGTCATCTTGATACAGTTCCTGCCGGCGATTTAGGCAAATGGAAACATAATCCATTTAAAGGCACAGTAATCAATGATGCAGTTTATGGACGGGGGTCACAAGATGATAAAGGTCCAGGAATTGCCGCTTTATATGCTGTTAAAGCATTGATGGATCAAGGTTATCACTTTAATCAACGAATTCGTTTTATTTATGGAACTGATGAAGAAATTCTATGGCGTGGAATTGCTGAATATAATAAAAAGGAAGCACCAATTGATAGTGGAATTTCTCCTGATGCTGAATTTCCATTAATTTATGCTGAAAAGGGGTTGCAACAATCTTATCTCGTTGGTCCAGGAACAGATCAACTAAAGATTAACTTGAAAAATGCGTTTAATGCGGTCCCTGATAGTGCAGTGTACGATGGTCCAAAGCAGGATGAAGTGAAGGCGGCTTTAGATAAGCATGGCTTTGAATACACAAGTGACGGTAATTCAATTACTGTTATTGGCAAGTCTGTTCATGCGATGATGGCACCAGAAGGAACGAATGCTGTTTTACGGTTAGCGATTGCACTTGATGATGTTTTTGATTTTAAGCCACTTGATTTTATTGGCAAATTATTTAAGGAAGATGCAACGGGGAGCAATGTTCTCGGTGATGTTCGCGATGAGTCTGGACAATTAACTTTCAATATTTCTAGTCTTGAGATTAATGAAAATGAAACAAGGATGCAGATTGATTTACGAATTCCCGTAACGATCGATCGCGATAATTTACTAGCAAAATTAAGTAAGCAGGTAGCAGCTTATGATTTGAAGTATGTTCATTTTGATTATTTAGCACCACTGTACGTTCCAAAAGACAGTAAATTAGTGCAAACTTTGATGAAAGTTTATAAAGAACAAACTGGGGATGTTAATGCTGAACCGCAAATTTCTGGTGGAGCAACCTTTGCCCGAACGATGAATAATTGTGTTGCCTTTGGGGGAATGTTACCAACAACACCAGATTATATGCATCAAGCTAATGAACAGTGGCCATTGCCAGACATGTATAAAGCAATGGAAATCTATGCGCAGGCAATCAAAAAACTTTGTGTGGATTAAGTAAATATTAAATTGAAAAGGGTAAAACGATGAATTAGTCATTGTTTTACTCTTTTTTAATAAAAAAATTATAAAAATATAATGTGTATAAATTCACAAACGATTCAAAAGAGGAACTAAAATAGCGTTCTCATCAGTTTTCATCTATTTTCATTTAAAGCGCGTTATAATAACAATGTAATGGATTACAATTTTTTACAATAAATCTTTGTTAAACGTTTGACATTTTAAAAAGTTCATTGTATATTATTGATGTACAGAAATGATAAACGTTTGTCAAATACCTATAGAAAGAGTACCTACTAATTATGAATAACAAAAATTCTCTTGTTACCAAATTGGCGTTCCTGTCAGTTTCATTCATGGTTACGAGTGCTTATGCCATTCAAGGTTCTTTACCGCAATTAAAGGCGGCACTCGGAATCTCACAGACACAGTCAGAATATTTAGTTACAACTCCATCATTTGCTGTAATGATTTTTGTTGTCCTTTCACCATTACTTCAACAATGGTTCAACATTTCTGATAAAAAGATTATTATGGCCGGGGTTACAATTGTTGGTCTTGCCGGAATTGTTCCTATGTTTGCGAATGACTACACTGCGATTTTGATTTCCCGGTTAGTTTTAGGAGCAGGGTTTGGTTTATACAACTCTCAAGCAATTTCGATGATTTCAGTTTGGTATGAAGGTACAACCCGAGCTCAAATGCTTGGTTGGCGTGCTGCGGCTGAACAAATCGGTCAAGCTTGTACCCTTGCAATTGCCGGATTGATTCTTAGTTATGCAGGTTGGCATGCATCATTTGCCGTTTATCTTCTTGCTTTCGTTGTTCTTTTCTTCTTTGCAGTTCGTGTTCCTGACGATAGCAAAGCACAAGATAATAACGTTGCAGAAGACGATCTTGCTGAAGAATTAACTGAAGTGGAAGAACCAATTAAAAAGATTAGTCCAGTAGTTTACCTCCTTGTTCTCTTTGCCTTCCTCTTGGTTGTAGACTATGTTGGAATGGAAAACCGGTTCCCTGGTTTAGCAGTTGCAATTAAGGGAAGTAGCTATACTGGTTCATCAATGTTCCTTTCCTTAATGTTAATTGGGGCAACGCTTGGTGGTTTATTCTACGGATCAATTAATAAAGTGTTAGGTTTTAATACTGTTTACCTTGGTCTTGGATTAATGGCCATTTCAAACTTCTTATTTGCCTTCGCAAACGGCAACTTTGCAATGTTAGTAATTGGTTTGCTTTTAATCGGCTTCCCACTACAATTAGTTTCTCCGTTGATTTTTAACTTGTTGCCGGATTTAGCTCCTGCTAAGCGTCAACCATTAGTAACTTCAATGGTACTGATTGGTTTTAACTTTGGAGCTTTCTTCTCACCAACAATTGCTGAATGGATGAATCGGTTAGTCGGTCGCCCAATGAGTGGCCTTGATCTTGCCGCACCATTCCCAATCTACGGGGTAATGCTAATAGTTATTGCCTTGATTATTTTCTTTGCAACTCGTCATTCTAAACAAGCTAACTAAATTTAAAATTATTGGAGGATATCATTATGCCAATCAAAAATGAAGCAATGTTAATCACTTACTCTGACTCAATGGGTAAAAATATTAAAGAAACTCATGAAGTATTAAAGAACTATATCGGTGATGCAATCGGCGGTGTTCACTTACTTCCATTCTTCCCATCAACTGGTGACCGTGGTTTCGCACCATACCGTTACGATGTTGTTGATTCTGCTTTTGGTAACTGGGATGATGTTGAAGCATTAGGTGAAGACTACTACTTAATGTTTGACTTCATGATTAACCATATTTCCAAGAAGTCTGAAATGTACCAAGACTTCAAGAAGAAGCACGATGACTCTAAGTACAACGACTTCTTTATTCGTTGGGAAAAGTTCTGGGAAAAAGCTGGTAAGAACCGTCCAACTCAAGAAGATGTTGATTTAATTTACAAGCGGAAGGATAAGGCTCCTAAGCAAGAAATTACCTTTGATGATGGTACTACTGAAAACTTATGGAACACTTTCGGTGAAGAACAAATTGATATTAATGTTAAGAGTAAGGTAGCTAACGAATTCTTCAAGGAAACATTAATTGATATGGTTAAGCACGGTGCAGATATGATTCGTCTTGATGCCTTTGCTTACGCTATTAAGAAGGTTGGTACTAATGATTTCTTCGTTGAACCTGAAATCTGGGATCTCTTAAATGAAGTTCAAGATATTTTGGCTCCTTACAAGGCCATCATCCTTCCTGAAATTCACGAACACTACACAATTCCACAAAAGATTTCACAACATGACTTCTTCATCTATGACTTTACCTTACCAATGACTACTCTTTATACCCTTTACTCTGGTAAGACTAACCGCCTTGCTAAGTGGTTAAAGATGTCACCAATGAAGCAATTTACTACTCTTGATACTCATGATGGTATTGGGGTTGTGGATGCTAAGGATATCTTAACTGATGATGAAATCGAATATGCATCCAATGAATTATACAAGGTTGGTGCTAACGTTAAGCGGAAATACTCAAGCGCTGAATACAACAACTTGGATATTTACCAAATTAACTCTACTTACTACTCTGCATTAGGTGACGATGACAAAGCTTACTTGCTTTCTCGGGCATTCCAAGTATTTGCACCTGGTATTCCAATGGTTTACTATGTTGGTTTACTTGCTGGTTCAAATGACCTTGAATTACTTGAAAAGACTAAGGAAGGTCGTAACATCAACCGTCACTACTACACTAAAGAAGAAGTTGCACAAGAAGTTCAACGTCCAGTAGTTAAGAATCTCTTAGACTTACTTGCATGGCGGAATAAATTTGCAGCCTTTGATCTTGATGGTTCTATTGATGTGGAAACACCAACTGAAACAACTATTAAGATTACACGGAAGGATAAGGATGGCAAGAATGTTGCTGTTCTTGACGCTGATGCTGCTAACAAGACTTTCACTATTACAGCTAATGGTGAAAAAGTGATGGAACAAAAATAGACATCAAATTAATTAGTAATCTCTCTCAAAATAAAATAGGTAGTATTCCTTTCCAAAACGCTTTATCTCTCTCAATAAACTACCTATAAAAACTGGGGCTGGAAGAAAATTTGAAGTTTTCTTCCAGCCCCTATTTTGTTTATCATTTCAATTTAGTCCAATATTGGCTTTGTTACACGAGCAAGTTGTTCAATTACTTGTTGTCCCGCGGCCATTGATTGATTTTTATCAGTATAAACTGCAATTGTGTAGTCTGTTCCGTTGCTATTTTTTACGTAGCCAATACTATTGACGATCCATTCATCTTTACCGTAATTTAGCCAACCATTTTTTAATGCAAAATTATCGCTACTTGCTGAGATTCCCCAGGCTTGGTCACTTTCAACGTTACCCATTAAATCACGAATTTCGCTTCTTTCGTCATCAGATAAAACTTTAGACTTATAGAAAATATTATTTAATAGTTTAACTTGATCTTTTGGAGTAGTAACAGTTAATCCCCAACTGCTATTAGCCTGAGATTGGGTCATGCCAAATTTTTCAAAAGTTTGTTGGAGACCGTTTTTTCCGCCAAGATAATCTTCAAATAATTCGCTAGTTGAATCATTGTCACTTTGTTCAATCATTTTAGTAGCAAGCGATTTTTGATGACTTGTAAGAGGACTTTGTTGTTTAGCAAGAATTCCCGCTAGAATACTAACCTTTACTGTACTAGCAGTTCGAAACTTATGCTGGGGTGCATTACTAGAAGTATAAATTTGGTGGGTCTTTGGTGAATATACCGCAATACTAACATTATTATTGGAAGTGAAAATGATTTTATTCCATGCGGATTTTAGGCGGGCGTTTGTCGAGCTGAAGTGCCGGACCCCCATAATAATGAGCAGAATAGCGATGATAATTAAGATAAGTCTGCGCGGTTTACGACGATGACGTTGCGATCTTTGCATTTTTTAACCGACCCTTTCTGATTAAAATTAGCATACTTATTAATAATACAGATAATTTCTGGAAGTTAAAAGGTACATCTTCTTAATTTAATGAAAAATAAGGATTTCATTGGAATTGTTACCAAATCGTTACACCTTTTTTAGGCAGAATAGGATATGATAGTTAAATGTGTAAAGGAGAGAAATTGTTATAATGAAAAAAGTTAAATCTTTTTTTGCCAAATTATTATTAATAACGGCAATAATTAGTATCTGTTTAAATGGCTTGGGGATGTTCGCAAAAGTTCATGCTGATACTGCAGCTTTTCAGATGGATGCACGAGCAGCTTATGCGATTGATGCAGAAAGTGGCCAGGTTCTATACCAAAAGAATGCAACTAAACGCTACCCAATTGCATCTGTAATTAAAATCTTAACTTTAGGAGTAATTTTACAAGACATTCGAAACCATCATTTAAAATGGGATCAAAAGATTAAGATTACACCAGCAGTTGCCAAGATGGCGGATGATTGGCACTTTTCAAATGTCCCATTAATGAATGGGGAAGAATACACAGTTCGTCAGTTAGTTGATTCGATGATGCTGGTATCTGCTGATGGAAGTACAGAAGCGCTGGCATTAGCTGACGCGGGCAGTACAGCGGCCTTTAATAAAAAGATGATGGCATTTGCTAAAAAGGCAGGAGTTACAGATATAAAAATCTACAATATGATCGGGTTGCCTAACGGAGACTTAGGAAAACACAAACTTAAGGGTGTAGATAAAGATGCCGAAAACTTACTATCTGCTAAAGATGTTGCTCTTATCTCAAAGTATCTTGTTGAAAACTATCCTGAAACTCTCGACATTACAAAACAAAAATTTGCTAACTTTGATGTAACTAAAGACCAACAATACTTAATGACAAATGTGAATGCTCTTTTGCCACAAAACGGTTTTGCTCCTAAAGATGGGGAAATTGACGGCTTAAAGACTGGAAATACTGATCGCGCGGGTAAATGTATTGTGTCAACAGGAACCTTTGCAGGACGCCGGATTATTTTAGTTGCCTTGCATACAAAAGGGGAATGGAATGACCAGTCGAAGATGCAGCAAGACTTTTATAATAAATTAATTGATGAGTATCAGCCAGTTGAAATCAAAAAAGTAAGTGATCTTTCTGCTAAACTCACCAGTGTAAAAGTAAAGAATGGTAAAAATAAGAATAAGGCTAATATTAAGCTAACAAAGAAGACTACCGTTTGGCTTCCAAAGAATATGAAATTACAAGCAACTAAACCAACATTACGAGTGCAGGGAGATGATAAAAAACAACTAACTGCGCCGCTAAAGAAAAATCAACAAGTTGGCTCAATTGAGTTACATATTCCAGGGTTGCCTGATTTTAATATTCCAGTAAGTACAAGCCAAAGCATTGCTAAAAAGTCGATGTTTTAATAAATAGATGATTGAATAGGAGAATTTCTATCATTATCTATTTATTTAAGCGCTGAAATTACCTCAGAATAAAATTAACTATAATTTTAAGACGTATTATTTGTATAATTTAAATTATAAAAATATAATAAAAGTGAATTAGGAATTATAGCTATTATATTAGGAGGTAATTATTTATGGCTGATTACGCAAAACGTCAACTTAAGGCTTTGGATCGTATTGCAAAGAAGATTGCAGATGCTGAAGGACACTTAACAAAGATTGAAGATAGTGTTGACAATGAGAAGCACCGTACTGCTCAACACGAAACAATTAAGGATATTAAGTCAATCCTTAAGCATGCTTGGAAAGTAGATAAGGACTCAGTAAAGCTTGAAGAACGTGCTGGTGAAGGTCGTAAAGATCCAGCAGAAAATCACTATGTTTACATGGAAGATGAAGAAGGCGTTATTAAGGACCTTAACAAGGAATTTAAGGAACTTGATGAAAAGCTAGCAGCTCTTACCGATGATGAAGGTGGCAAGATCAAGGCATTCCGTGCAGAACACCACTACCTTGAAAAGGCAAAGGAAATCCTTCAAAATGCTGGGAAGTATAACCCAGATGACAAAGACTAATTTATAATTCCTAACACACAAAAAGAGATCGACAATTTGTCGATCTCTTTTTTTATACTACTTAGTAATTAATTAATATTCAACGTGCCATTTAATGGTGTATGTTTTTTCTTCGCCCGGATGTAAAGTGATATCACCAAATTCTGGATGGTGAGGCGCATCTGAAAGATTCTGCGCTTCCATTGCTAAACCAAGATGGGGATGAACTTGTCCGTGATTGTAAACCGCTGCATCATCTGAGTTCATCGTATACATAACTAATCCGTTACGATCGGAGTAAAGACTCATCTTCCGACCACTTTCTGGATCTTCAAGTGTGGCAACTGGTTTTGTGAGACTAGGAGTAACTTCCCAAATATCATCAAAGCCATTTTCCTTAGTTGAACTCATTTTTTCTAATGCATCGCCCATTGTAGTTGGGGTACTAAAGTCAAATGGTGTTCCTTCGTTAGCGATTTTTTCACCGGTTGGAATCTTGCCATCATCAACGGCTAAGTGATTTTCAGAGTTGACATAAAGCTTTAATTGATCCACCGTTGGAACATTTGCCGGTGCCATATTCCAGTATGTGTGGTTGGTAGGGTTGAACAACGTATCTGCATCAGTAGTAGCCGACATCTTAAGTGAAAGGAAGTCGTCATTAGTTAAGGTATAGGTTGCAGTGACATGCATTTTACCAGGGTATGTATCAACTTCAGGACTTAAGGTTAAACTAAGAGTGATGGAAACAGAATCATCAGTTGCTTTCGTGCTATCGACATGCCAAATGTGACTGTAAAAACCATTAGTTCCACCATGAAGAGCATTTTTACCTTCGTTTTGTTCGATTTGGTAATCTTTACCGTTAATACTGAACTTACCATCTGCAATTCGTCCAGCAACCCGGCCGATTAAGCGGTTAGTACAAAAGCCATTATTAGTAAATTCGTCGAGGTTTTCAGAGGTCAAAATCATATCGGCCTTACCACCATCTTTTGTTGGAACCTTAAAAGATTGAAGTAAACCGGCAAAATCAAGAATTCCTACTTGAACACCATTATCGTTCGTTAAAATGTATTTTGTTACTGGATCGCCTTTGTAGGTTCCAAATGGTACTTTAGATATTTCCATAAAATATTTCCTCCTTGAAGTAAGCGCTTTTACAGATTCTATTTTACCACAATTTTATTTTAAAATTACGCAATCGTTTGCACAAAAATAGATATGCTAGAATAAATAAAAGTAAAGATGAATGATATTTATGAGGTATATAAAATGGCCAAAAATAAATGGGACAAATTTAAAAAGAATTTTAGTAAAAATTTTATCGACTTTTTAATGATTTTTGCTGCTGAGCAAGATTTTATTAATAAGCATCGCCGTAAAAGCAGTGTAATCAAGGAACAAGACCGTTATGGAAGTGATCAGCGAAAAAAGTCTGAGAAATAGCATCATAAACTTTTGGTAGCAAATTTGTGTTAGAAATTAAGCCTAATATCAAATTTCGCTAATCAAGTGATCTTGTGTAATACTCCTATAAACATCGCTGATTTCAGGATCCAAACATTAGTGATGCTTATATTTTTACATTTTTTATTATCTTATGATAGACTATTTCAATATATTGATCTAACGAAAAATAGAAATTTAAAATTTTTGTAATCAAAATTTATAAAATAAATGTTGCTATGACGGAAATAGTTCCGTTTTTTTTTTTTTTTATTTTTATCGATCGAAAGATAAGCGAAAACGGCTTGAAATAAAAAGAGCGATTACATAAAATGATGGTGTTGGAAAACAACTATTATTTTATTTTGAAGTTTTTATTTTTGGGAGGATTATTTATGAAAAATAATCAAGTACACTACAAAATGTACAAAGCAAAGAAAAATATTGTATATGCTGGTTTAATGACTACAGCTACTTTGGCAGGTCTTACATTAGCAAATGTTAACAACACTGAAGTTCACGCTGATGTTGCTAACCAACCTGCTGTTACTGCAACAACTAGTTCTGCTAATGCCGCAAGTACAACAAGTGCTGCTTCAAACGTTTCATCTGATGTAGTTTCACAAGCTCAAGAAAAGGTTAATGCTGCTAGTGATGCAGTTGCTGCAGCTTCTAGTGCTGTTGTAACTACTAGTGCAGCTAACAGTACTGCTCAAGAAAATGTAGCAGCTGCTAAGAGTGCAGCAACTTCCACAGCTCAAAGTAACGCTAACTCTACTTCTGCTGTTGCAAGTTCAGCATTTAACGATTACAGTGCAGCTAAGTCAACTGCCAGTGCTGCTACTGATGCATCAACAAACATTGCAGCTGCCTACAATCAATTTAAGGATGGCAAGACTGACAATGCTTTGAATGCCGCACAAGCTGCCGTTAATGAAGCTCAAAAGCTTTACGGTAACAACAGTTCACAAGCACAAGCAGCTGAAAGCGTAATTAATGCAATTAACGAATATAACCAAAACCCAACTGTTTCCAACAAGGGTAAGGCTGTTGATGCTCTTAATGCATATGAAAAGTATGCTAATGAACAAATTGTTTCTGCTCAAAAGGCTCTTGACGAAGCAAATGCTAACCAAGCTAACCTTCAAAAGCAATTAGATGCAGCTCTCAGTGCACAAGCTCAAGCCAAGACTGCTCTTGATAACGCTAAGTTGGCTGTTAACCTTGATGCTTTAAAGAAGGCCTATGAAGAAGCTTCAGCTAACGCAGAAAAGGCAACTACTGCTTTGAACAATGCTAACAACACATTAAGTGCAGCTCAAAAGGCCCTTGATGAAGCCCGCAATGCTCAAACTGCCGCTGCTGACCAGTTAGGTACTACTAACCCTGACATGTCCGCTTTACAAAAGGCTGCTAATGATGCTCAAACTAAGGTTAACGAAACTGGTAACGCCTTAGAAGAAGCCAATGCTGACCTTAAGACTGCTCAAGGTAACTACGATGCAGCTGCCAACCGTCAAACAGTTGCCAGCGATGCTTATACTAAGGCAGAAACAGCATTAAACGATGCCAAGGCTGCTCAAAAGAAGGCAAATGATGACCTTTCTCAAGCAGAACAAGATTTGCAAAATGCTGATGACTATTCAGTTGAATACTTAACTGGTGCACGTGATGCTGCTCAAGCTACTGCTGACAAGGCAGATGCTGATGTAGCTGCTGCTCAAAAAGCATTTGATGAAGCTAACACTGCATTGAATGGTGCTCAAACAGAAGTAAATGCCGCTGGTGAAACTCTTGAAAATGCCAAGACTCGTCAAAAGACTGCTCAAGATGCTCATGATACTGCTGTAAATGCTCAAACTGCTGCTGCAGATAAGTTAGCTGCTGCTAAGGCTT
>NZ_JAJGUI010000011.1:0-236 GCF_020784875.1 Limosilactobacillus reuteri subsp. simiae
CAAAGTAGTCAGAGCATTTTGGCTTGAGCAAAGCGAAAGCCAGCGCCTTGAGACGCCGGCTTTTATTATCGGCTTATAGCCGATGTGCAAACCACCCGTTTGACGGGTGGTTATGATTAGGCTCTTTGTCAAGAAGTACTGATGAGAAAATAAAATAATTTTACTAAGCAGCTTGTGCCTGGACTTTGGCATGAGCTGTTTGTTTATTTCGCCAATTTATTGCGATATAGGTATTT